>JBGATY010000100.1:0-13524 GCA_044228955.1 Planctomycetota bacterium
CGTCGAGCTAGTCGGGTCGTGCTCAGTGGCCAGGAAGGCCACTCCCGCTGCGGCTGGCTCCTCTGGAGCCATCGCCACGAACGCTGCGCGTCCTGACGCGGGAACCCTGGCCGTCCCTCCGGCGCTCTCCTTGCATCGCAAACGCGTGCTGCGTCAGGAGCGAAGAGTTTTTCAACGGGCTGCTAGCGAGTGACTGGCGGCGCGCGCGCCGGAACACGAGACTATCGGGCTCGCCGAAACCAAAGAGGAGTTGCCATGTCGCTGACCGTCATTCTCGCCGCCGTCTGTTCGCTCGCCGCCGATCCGCATCCGTTCTCCGTGCACGACATGCTGGCGATGGAGCGCGTCTCGGATCCCGCCGTTTCGCCCGACAAGAAGCGCGTCGTCTTCACCGTGCGTCAAACCGACATCGAGGCAAACAAGGGTCGCACCGACGTTTGGATCGCGAACGTCGACGGCACGAACGTCAAGCGACTGACGGACGATCCGGCGAACGATTCGAGCGCGCGCTGGCAAGGCGACGGCGCGATCTACTTCCTTTCGACTCGCAGCGGCAGCAGTCAGGTGTGGCGGCTCGCGCTCGACGCCGCCGCGCCGGAGCAGGTGACGAAGCTGCCGCTCGACGTCGAGGGGTTCGTGCCGTTCCCGGATCCAAAGCGCCTGCTGCTCGTGCTCGACGTCTACACCGACCTCACGCGCGATACCGTCATCGCCCAAACGGCTGCGCGCGACGAGGCGCAGTCGAAGAGCAAGGTCAAGGCGCGCATCTACGAGTCGTTGCCCATTCGCCATTGGGACACGTGGGAGGACAAGAAGCGCACGCACCTCTTCACTTTCTCGGTCGGCGGCGAGCCGGTCGACCTCACGAGCGGCATGGACGGCGATGCGCCGACCAAGCCCTTCGGCGGCACGGAAGAGATCGCGATCTCTCCCGACGGATCGACCGTCGTGTTCGCGTGCCAGCCGGCGACGAAAGACATGATGTGGACGACGAACGTAGATCTCTTCGCCGTGCCGAGCGACGGGAGTGCCGCGCCGCGCTGCATCACCGCATCGAATCTCGCGACCGACAATCAGCCGCGGTTCTCGCCCGACGGCAGATCGCTCTCGTACCTGGCGATGGCGCGAGCGGGCTACGAATCCGATCGACAGCGCGTCGTGATCATGGACTGGACGACGAAGACGTCGAAGGTCCTGACCGAGGCCTGGGATCGCTCGCCGACCGAGCTCGCGTGGAGCAACGACGGCAAGACGCTTTACACGACGGCCGACAATCTCGGCCAGAAGTCGCTCTTTTCCATCGACGCGGCGACGGGCGCGGTCAGGACGCTGCACAAGGACGGCTCGTGCGGAGGCGTGAGCGCGGCCGGCGAGCGCCTCGTGTTCACGCACAATACGCTGAAGAGCCCGGACGAACTGCATTCGTGTGCAGCGGACGGGTCCGACCTGAAGGCGATCACGAACTTGAACGAGGCCCGACTCGCCGCCGTAAAGCTCGGCGACTACGAGCAGTTCACCTTCAAGGGTGCGAAGGACGACACCGTGTACGGCTACCTCGTCAAGCCGATCGATTTCGATCCCGCGAAGAAGTACCCGGTCGCGTTCCTGATCCACGGCGGACCGCAAGGCAGTTTCGGCAATCACTTCCACTACCGCTGGAATCCGGAGGCCTACGCCGGCGCCGGATTCGCCGCGATCATGATCGATTTCCACGCCTCGACCGGCTACGGGCAGGCCTTCGTCGACGCGGTCAACCACGATTGGGGCGGAGCGCCCTACGAGGACCTGATGAAGGGCCTCGATCACGCGCTCGCGACGTATTCCTTCCTCGACGGCAAGCGCGTCGTCGCGTTGGGGGCGTCGTTCGGCGGCTACATGATCAACTGGATCGCGGGCAACACCGACCGGTTTCAATGCCTCGTGAACCACGACGGCAACCTCGACGAGCGCATGGCGTACTTCGACACGGAGGAGCTGTGGTTCCCCGAGTGGGAGCACGGCGGTACGCCCTGGGACAACGCGGCCGGATACGCGAAGCACAACCCGATCGATCTCGTCAAGAACTGGAAGACGCCGATGCTCGTCGTGCACGGCGGACTCGACTACCGCGTCGTCGACACGCAGGGGATGAGCACGTTCACCGCCCTGCAGCGCAAAGGCATCCCGAGCAAGTTCCTGTACTTCCCCGACGAGAACCACTGGGTGTTGAAGCCGCAGAACTCGATCCTGTGGCACGAAACCGTCATCGATTGGATCTCGCGCTGGACGACGAGCAACGCGGCCCAGAAGAGCGGAACTGCGCCCGTCCGATGAGCGCCCAACTCGACGAGCCCCAGTCGTTCGCGAACCACCGCGCATTTCCTCCGGGGTGGTACTTCGCCGCGGGGATCGTGATCGCCGCCGAGATGGCACGGCGCGCCTGGCTCGCGTTCCGTGGACCGAGTTTCGAATCGATCTGGATCGTCGTCGTCTTCGGTGCCGTGTTCTGCGTGTGGATCGCGAGCCGCAGTCGCGCGCAGATCGTTCAGGATCGCGTCATTCGACTCGAGATGCGTCTGCGCCTGGAGCGCCTGCTCGGGCCGGCGCGCCGCGCCGACGTCGAGCGCCTGCCTCTGGCTCAACTGATCGCTCTGCGCTTCGCGAGCGACGCGGAGTTGCCGGCGCTCTTCGAGGAGGCGCTGGCGGGCTCCTTTGCGAGCACGGACGACATCAAGCGGCGCGTGAAGACGTGGCAGGCCGATTGGCTGCGCCTGTGAGCGCCTCGGGCGGGCCTGCGTGAGCGAAGCACCGCAGAAGAAGCGCCTCAAGCTGTCCGACAGCTGGCGCGAGACGCGCGAACTCGTCGGCGTGCACAGGAAGCGGCTGCTCCTCGGGTTCGTGTTGATGATGATCAACCGGCTCGTCGGGTTCGTGCTGCCGGCGACGACGAAGCTCCTCATCGACGACGTCATCGGGAAGAAGCAGGTCGAGCTCCTGTGGCCGCTCGCGCTCGCCGGCGGATTGGCCACGCTGGTGCAGGCGATCACGGGCTACACACTCAGCCAGGTGCTGGGCGTCGCCGCGCAGCGCGCCATCAACGACATGCGCAAGGTCGTGCAGGCCCACGTCGGGCGCCTGCCGGTGCGCTACTTCGATTCGACGCAGACGGGCGTGCTCATCTCGCGGATCATGACCGACGCGGAAGGCATCCGAAACCTCGTCGGAAACGGCCTGGTGCAACTCGTCGGAGGCGTCATCACCGCGGTCATCGCGATGGGTTACCTGTTCTACCTGAATTGGAAGCTCACGCTCGTCATCCTCGTCGTGCTCGCGATATTCGGTGTCTCGATGGGCTGGGCGTTCAAGGTGCTGAGGCCGCTCTTCCGCGAACGCGGCAAGATCCAGGGCGAGATCACCGGACGCTTGAACCAGATGCTGGGCGGTGTCCGGGTCGTGAAGGCCTACGTCGCCGAGCCGCAGGAGGAGCGGGTCTTCAGCGGCAACGTCGACCGCTTGTTCGACAACATCCGGCGTTCGATGTCGGGGGTGTCGATGACGACGGCGATTTCGACCGCGATCGTCGGCGTGATCGGTGTCGTCGTCATGATCGTCGGCGGGAACGCGATCCTCGCGAACGAAATGACGTTGGGCGATTTCTTCACGTACATGATCTTCATCGCGTTGGTCGTGGCTCCGGTCGTGCAGATCGCCTCGATCGGCACGCAGATCAGCGAGGCGTTCGCCGGGCTCGACCGCATCCGCGAGATCCGCCGCGTCGCGACCGAGGACGCTGGTGACGAGCAGCGCGAGCCCTGCGCTGACGTGCAGGGCGAGATCGCGTTCGAGAACGTCTCGTTCGAGTACAACCCGGGACAACTCGTGCTGAAGGGCATCAACTTCCGCGCTCCGGCCGGATCGACGACGGCGCTGGTCGGATCGAGCGGCTCGGGCAAGAGCACGCTCGTGAGTCTCGTGATGGCCTTCAACCGTCCGGTCTCGGGCCGGGTCACGATCGATGGCCGCGACCTGGAACGCATACGGTTGCGGGACTACCGCTCGCACCTGGGAGTCGTCCTGCAGGACAACTTCCTGTTCGACGGCACGATCGCCGAGAACGTCGCGTTCTCGCGGCCGAGCGCCTCCCGGACCGAGATCGAGGCGGCTTGCGCCGCCGCGCACTGCGACGAGTTCACGCGCGGCTTCAAGGACGGGCTCGACACGGTCGTGGGAGAGCGCGGCGTGCGGCTGTCGGGCGGACAACGTCAGCGTGTCGCGATCGCACGGGCGCTGCTGGCGCAGCCGAAGATCCTGATCCTCGACGAAGCGACGTCGAGCCTCGACAGCGAGAGCGAGGCGCTTATCCAGGACGGTTTGCAGGCCCTGCGCCAGAGCCGCACCACGTTCGTGATCGCGCACCGCCTGTCCACGATCCGGTCCGCCGACCAGATCCTCGTGATCGAACACGGGGAGATCGTGGAGCGCGGGAAACACGCGGAGCTCCTCGAGCGGAACGGCCGCTACAAGGAGCTCCACGATCGTCAGTATCGGTTCGAGCGCGAACTCTTCGTCAACCCCGGCGAGGAGTTGAAGTCCGAGCTCAGTTCCGTGAAGGCGCCGATCCCGACGCCTGGAACATAGAATCGACCGGGCGAATGCTGATGTTCGCGGGCTGCACGCGCAGCGGCCAGTTCTGGATGAGCGCGTCCTCCGCCAGCGTGTCCGCCGACTTCTCCGCGCCCTTGGGGTAGTTGCAAGGCGTCGGCGCGCCGCTTTCGAACGCGGCCTTCAGTCCGGCGGCGTCGCTGGTGACGATCGCGATCGTGAGATCATCGGTCTTCATGTACTTCTTGACCGCGGCATTGACCTCGTCGAGCGTGATCTCGTTCATCATCTTCTTGAACCGGGCCAGGTGCCCGTCGATGCCGTAGTAGCGATCGTCGATCGCGTAACCGAGACGCTCGAACGTCGACTCGGCGAAGTGGCTCGAATAGCCCTTCAGGAAGCTCTTCGTGAACTCGAACTGCTCCTTCGACATGCCCTTGTCGACGAGCGTCTCGATCTCGCGCAGCGCGGCGCGAATCGAGAAGAGTGTGTTTTCCGTGGGGAGTGTGCGCAGCCAGACCTCGAACATCTGCTGCGCGCGGCCGACTCCCTGCGGCGGCATGCGCCGGCCACCGCCGCGCGGGAAGGCCTCGATGTACGAGTAGTTGCCGTAGTTGATGCCGCGCTCCTCGCGGATCACCTGGTAGAGATGGCTCGAGCTGTTGCGGTGTTCGCCGAGCCACGAGTTCGCGATCCAGAGCGCGTAGAACTCGCGCGACCCCCGGGCGAGGTCGATCGGCGCGCCCATGCTGATCGAGCTGCCGATCGCGCTCTTGTTGTCGACGAGCACGACGTGCCGCCCATGCCCCGCGGCCGCGGTCGTCGGCTTCGCCATCTGATCCGGCTTGCCGGCGGGGAGCACGCCCAGGTCCGACTTCATGCGCACCGGCAGGTCCCGCGGGTACGCGCCGCCCATGCCGATCACGACGTTGTCGCGCGTGTAGTACTTGGCGTAGAAGGCGCGTACGTCGTCGAGGGTGATGCTCTTCAGCGATTCCACCGTGCCCACGCCGACGTGGGCGTAGCGCGTGCCGTGGAACACCGTGTCGATCAGCGTGGCTTTGCCCAGTTCTTCGCCCGACGCGAAGCGCAGCGAATTCTCGATCTCCGACACGAACTGGTCACGCAGGCGCTCGAAGTCGCTCGTCGAGAACGCGGGCTCGGTGATCGCCTGGACGAAGAGTTCGTAGAACGCCGCGGTGTTGTCGCGGTGGACCTGGCCGGAGACGAGCGTCATCTCCTTGTCGACCGTGTCGTCGTAGCTCGCCGCGAGCGGGTACAGCTTCGTGAGGATCTGATCGTACGCATTGCGCCGGGTCGAGCCCTCGCTGATCAGCGCGCCGGTCAGGGCCGCGAGGCCTTCCTTGCCGACGGGATCGTTCTGGCTGCCGACCTGGAACCAGATGCGGAACGAGACCGTCGGATCCTGGGCCACGGGCAGGAGCACGGGCGGCTGCGAGACCGTGCCCGCGTTCACCGCGAGGTTTGGGACCGAGGCATCACTGATCGAGAACCGCGCGTTCTTGGGCGCCGCGGGCACGATCGGATCCGCCGCGGCGCCGGAACGCGTCGCCGGTGTTGCGGAGATCACTTCGCCTTCCGTGTGCAGGGTCGCGACCGTGCACCGTTCCTCGCGCAGCCAGGTCTCGGCGGCGCTGCGCACGTCCTCCGGCGTCACCGCAGCAAGCGTCTGGTACATGGTGTCGATGCACGTGACGTCGCCGGTGAGAGCGATGTAGCGTGCGACCGACTCCGCCACGTCCCCTGGCGTGACCAGGTTCGAGAGGAACGAATAGCGCAGGTTCGAGCGCACCGCGTCGAGCCGCTCGACAGTGACCGGCGTCTTCTTCAGGTCGGCGATCGTCTTCCACAACTCGGCTTCGATCGCGCGGACGTCGCCCGGCTCCTTCACGATCGCGTAGATCCACCACAGGCCCGGATCACGGTTCGGGTCGAGCGATCCGCCCACGGCCTCGACCTTCTGGTCTTCGAGCACGAGCTTCTTGTAGAGCGGCGACGTCGGACCGAACGCCAGCTCGCCGACGAGTTTCGCCGCCATCGCGGCGCGATCACCCGGTGTGAACGCGGGACCCTTGAAGCACAGCGCGACGATCGGCTGCGTCTTGCCCTTGAAGGGGACATCGACCGTGCGCTTCGCGGTCTGCTCGGGCTCGGGAATGATTTTCGGGGCCTGGTAGCCCGGCATCCACGCGCCGTAGTTGTTCTTGATCGTCTCGAGCGTCTCGGTCGGGTCGAAGTCGCCCGTGACGAGGATCACGACGTTTTCGGGACGGTAGAAGCGCTTGAAGAACGTCTTCGAATACGCGAACTGCGTCGGCATCGCCTCGATGTCGGCGACGAACCCGATCGTCGTGTGCTTGTACGTGTGCTTGTCGAACGCGACGTTGCGCACCGATTCGTCGAGCACTTCGAACGGGCTGGACCGGCCCTTCCTGTACTCGCCGAACACGGCGCCCGATTCCGTTTTGAACTCGCCCTCGGAGTAGCTCAGGTTTTGGAAGCGATCGGCCTCGATCTCGATCACCTTGGGCAGGCTCGCCGTCGCGAACGAGAGGTGATAGGCGGTCATGTCGTCCGACGTGAAGGCGTTCGCGTCCGCGCCCATGCCGTTCACGATGCGGTCGTAGGCCTTGCCGGGCAGCTTCTCGGTGCCGCGGAACATCATGTGCTCGAAGAAGTGCGCAAAGCCCGTGACGCCCTCCTCGACTTCGTCGCGTGAACCGGTGCGCACGATCGACCAGTACGACACGAGGCCGTCGCTCGGCATCGGCACCATCAGGACCTGCAGTCCGTTGCGCAGTTTCGCGCGCTGCACGGAGTAGGGGAAGACGGCTTGCGGCGCGGCGTTCGGCAGCACGGCCGAACTCGTCACCGAGGCGGGTTGCGAGTTCATCTGGTTGTCGGTCGAGCTGCACGCGGCAGTCAACGCCATTCCGAGGAGACAGAGTGTCTGGAGTTTCATGGAGCGGTTACCGAGGGCCTGAATTGTGCGGCGGCACGGAGGCCGCGCGGGGGGCCGAGAGAATACCTGGATCCGCGTTCTGCGCGCCAGGAAACGGCCTCAAACAAGGCGCAGCGGTCGCCGGAGCGGCGCGGGAGCGGTCCTGTTACCGCGTTCGAACTCGGCGCGCGATGCCGTTGGCGAGCCGCTCGAGCGCGGGCGGGAACTGCAGCAGGAACAGCGACGGTTCGACGAGCTCGAGTTCCATGATCATCGGCACGCCGCGTTCGTCGCGCGCCACGTCGACACGAGCGTAGAGCAGGTCGCCCGCGAACGGCGCCAACACTGCTTCGCCGAGCGCGAGTTCGTCCGCCGCGATCGGCAACGCGGCCGAAACGTGCTCATCCTGTCCGATGAAACGCGGGGACTTGCGCACCGCGTGCGTGAACTCGCCGTCGATCCAGACGAGCGCGCGCTCGCCGTAGTCGTCGACCGAAGCGACGTACTGCTGCACCATGACGTCGCGCGTGGCGAGAAGCGTCTGCAGGTGCGTCTCGCCGCGCGCAGGATCGTCGAGCGAAACGCGCAGCGTGCCGAACGAACCGCCGGAGACCGTCGGCTTGACGACGACTTCATGCCAGCCGCGCGCACGCGCGAGGGAGACGAGATTCGCGCGCGCGCCACGTTCGAGGAACTCCGTCGGGACGATGGCGTGTCCCGCGCGACCGAGGAGCGCCAGGTAGCTCTTGTGCACGTTGCCCCGCACGATGCGGAGCGGATTCCAGAGCGGACCCGAGCGCTCCGCCCGCTCGACCCACGCCATGAAGGCCTCGAGGTGCTCGTAGTAGCCCCAGGTCGAGCGGATGACGGTCGGAACGCGCTCGTCCCAGTCCAGGCCGGGGTCGTTCCACGCGGCCATGCGGGGCGCCAGACCGCGCGCGCGCAGGGCGTCGAGCAGGAGGTCCTCGTCCTCGTCGCCTTCGGGCAGGCGCTGCGCGGTCGCGATTCGCACGTTCATGGATCCGAGCACGATACCGAGCGGTCGCGCACAGGCGAAGGCGGCCAGCGCCCGGGAAATGGCGAATTGTGCTGAGGATTCGGGCGGCACACGCGTTGAAGGGGCATAGTCCCGGTACAGGAGACCCACATGGTTCGATCCGCCCGTTCCGCCGCGCTCGTGTTCGCCCGTGTCGGCGCCGTCGCGTTCGCCCTCACCGCCTGCGGCTATCTGGTCATGAAGGCACAGAGGCAGGCCCGCGTGGCGCCAGCCGGCGCGGAGCCGGCGCCGGTCGTCGAGGCGCTGCCCGCGGACCGCGTCCCGGCCGCGACCGAGGCCTACCTCCCGAGCTCGAAGGTGCTCGTCCTGGACGACGCGATCCTCGATGCGGTGCAGGAACCGATCGCGGAGGCCGTGCCACGACACGAGCAGGAGCGCGCCTTCCTGTACGGATCGAAGTCCGCGGACATCTCGGAGTCGACGCGACCGCTGCTCACGCCGGGCACGGTCGTGGATCCGGTCTTCCTGCCGTCCTCGAAGGTGAAGACGCAACTGAATCCATTCCAGCCGGCACCGCGACCGCAACTGGTCCCGGGTGCGGAGACGAAGACCGACCCTGTGTTCCTCCCGACGTCGAAATCGCTCCGACTGGGCGAGATCACGTCTCCGGCGAAAAAGCCGGCGCCGCCGCCGCAGTCGACTCCACCGAAGGGCCCGTGAGGAGCGCGGCGCGACGATGCAGCCCCTGATCGACACGGCGATCTCGTTCGCAATCCTGCTCGCGATCTTCCTGCCGCTCGAGCGCCTGTTCCCGGCGCACCGCGTGCCGTTCTTCCGCGCGGAATGGTGGATCGACCTGTGCTTCTTCCTCGGCCAGTACCTGCTGTGGACCGCGCCGGTCGTCGCCGCGCTCGTGTTCGTGAGCGAGCACGTCGATGCGCTGCCGCTCTCCGGCGCCCGCGGCTTCGTCGCCGCACTGCCGTTCTGGGCACAGTTCCTCGGCGTGATGGCCATCAGTGACGCGTGCATCTACTGGGGCCATCGCTTCAGCCATCAGAACGCGTTCCTCTGGCGGTTTCACCGCGTGCACCACACCGCGCCCCACGTCGACTGGCTCGCCGCGCACCGCGAGCATCCGTTCGACAACCTCTACACGCGTCTCATCGAGAACCTGCCCCTCCTCTGCCTCGGCTTCCCGCTCTCCACTCTGGCTGGCTTCGCGATGTTCCGCGGGCTGTGGGCGATCTACATCCATTCGAACGTGACGCTCGATCCAGGTCCGCTGCGCCGCCTTCTCGGCTCGTCGCGCCTGCACCACTGGCATCACGCGCGCACGGAGACGATCGGCGTGAACTTCGCCAACCTGAGTCCGCTGATGGACATCGCCTTCGGCACCTACCACGATCCGGGGCGAATGCCCGAGCAGTACGGCATCTCGGACGACCTGCGACACGGATGGCTGGCGCAGATGATCGAGCCGTTCCGGAAGCGGCCTTCGACGCCGTAGCGCCGTTCACTATGCTGACGGCCCTCTGCCGCCATGCGCATCCTCTTCGTCTATCCGAACCTCTACACGCAGATGGGGTTCAACCACGGACTCGCGTCGTTGTCGGCGGTGCTCAAGGCCGCGGGGCACGAAACGCGGCTCGTCAACCTGAACGAGAACCTGCCGCCGGTGCCGTCGCGCGAGGACGTGCGTGAGCTGGTGCGGACGTGGCGGCCGGGTGTCGTCGCATTCTCGTGCTTGACGCAGCAGTACGCTCCGGGGCTCGAGCTGGCGGAGTGGTTGCGCGCGGAATTCGAGCGGGAGGGGGAGATGCTGCCGCCGCTCGTCGTCGGCGGCATCCATCCGACGATGGTGCCCGAGGACGTGATGGGTGACGGGGTGTGGGACCACGTCGGCGTCGGCGAGTGCGAGGATGCGCTTCTCGAACTCGTGACGCGCATCGAGCGTGGCGCACGCGTGGACGACGTCGCCAATTTCCTGTCGTGGAAGGACGGAGCGCGCCCGCCGCACGCCGCGCGCGGCAACTGCGGCCCGGATCACTGGGTGAAGAACGACGTGGGCGAGTTCCCCGACTTCGCCAACCTGCCCGAACCCGACTACGAGCTCTTCGACACGCAGCGCATCACCGATCAGAAGCAGGGCTGGTTCGGGTTGATGACGTCGCGCGGTTGCCCGTACCGCTGCACGTACTGCCTGAACCACAAGATCGTCGATCGCTACAAGGAAGAGCTCGGACGCAACGTCAAGAACATTGGGTTCTTCCGCTTCCGACCGGCCGACAAGATGCTCGCCGAGATCCGCAACGTGCTCGCGCGCTACTCGAGCATCGGCACGTTCATCCTCGACGACGACCTGTTCACGCAGAACGTGCCGCACGCGCTCGAGTTTTGCGACCTGTACGAGAAGAGCGGCATCGGCGTGCCTTTCGTCGTGAACAGCCACGTCAAGCAGCTCGACGAGCGCGTGGCCGAGGCCCTGGGGCGCGCGGGCTGCCGCATCTTGAAGCTCGGCATCGAGTCGGGCTCGTTGCGCGTGCGCAAGGAAGTGTTGAAGCGCCACATGACGCAGAAGGACATCCTGCTCACCGTCGAATCCGCGGAGCGGTGGCGCCTGCACACCTCGGGCTTCCTCATGATCGGGTTGCCGACGGAGACGCGCGCGGAGCGCCTCGAAACCGTCGACATCCTCGCCCAATCCGGCATCGGTCGGTTCCGCACGTCGTTCTTCTTCCCGTTCCCGGGCACCGACAGCTACCGCATGACGATCGAGGGCGGATACATGCGAGCGGGGGACGATGCCGCGTTGACCACGTTCACAGACGGGTCGTGCCTCGACTTCGGAGCGGAAGAGAACCTGTTCATCGACAAGCTCGGCACGTGCATGCCGTGGTTCGTGAACGCGCGCCTCGGCGCCTTCCGCGAAGCGCCGGCGGCGGAGCACTACCGGCCGCTCGTCGAGCGCGTCCTCGCGATGTCGAAGGCCGAGTGGATCGCGTTCAAGCCCACCGTGCGATCGGTGGACCGCGAAATCAGCGCCGAATGCGTCGCGCGCGACGAATTGCACTACGCGATCCGCTACAACGCCTTCATGGGCGTGCGCTCCGACTACTTCCTGGCCGAGGAAGCCGGCCTGGAGTGGTACACGGCTTCCGCCAAGCCCGTCGCCGAGTTGCGCGAAGCCGCGCTCGCCGCCGCGGCCTCCGAGGTGTGCTGATGAAGCCGCGCGTGCCCGATTTCTCGAAGCTGAAGGTCGCCGTCGTCGGTGACCTGATCGCCGATCACTGGTTGCACGCGCAACCGACGCGGCTCTCGCGCGAGGCGCCGGTGATGGTGCTGCGCCACGTGTCCGATGCGATCGGCGCGGGCGGTGCGGGCAACGTCGCGCGCAATCTGCGCGCTCTCGGCGCGCACGTCACGCTGCTCGGCGTCGTCGGGCGCGACGTGAACGGTCGGGAATTGCTGCGCCTGCTGGAGGGCGAGGGCATCGACACGGTCGACCTGGCATCGCTCACCGGTTATGCGACGCCGACGAAGACGCGCGTGCTCGCGGCGGAAGCGCGCCGCAACCCGCACCAGATCCTGCGCATCGATCGCGAGCCCGCGGGACCCGTCGATGCGAGCGTGCGCAAGACACTTGCCGAGCGCGTGCTCGCCCTGCGCGGCGTCGTCGACGCCATCGTCGTTTCGGACTACGGCTACGGTCTCGTCGCGCGCGAGATCGCTGCCGCCTGCACGGAACTGGCGGGCGACGGCGCTCTGGTCGTGCTCGATCCGCGCACGGACGTCGAGCACTACGTCGGCCTCACGGCGATCACGCCCAACGTCGGCGAACTCGCGCGCTTCACGAAGAGCGACGAAGCGCGGCTCGACGACGTGCGCGAATTGCGCCGCGCCGCGCAGGAGATGCTGGAACGCGCGCGGCCGCGCTGGTTGCTCGTGACGCGCGGCAACCTCGGCATGGCGCTGTTCGGCGAGGGCCTGCCCGAGGAGGGCGTCGCGGTCGAAGCCTCGGGCAGCGGCGAAGTCACCGACGTGTGCGGAGCGGGCGACACCGCCGCGGCCGTGTTCGCGCTCGCGCTCGCCGGCGGAATCGACGCGGGGCAGGCGATGGTGCTCGCCAATGCGGCGGCCGGCATCGTGGTGATGGAGAAGGGCGCGGCGGTCTGCCGGCCCCAGGAGCTCGCAGCCGCCCTCGTATCGGCGCCGGGAGTCGTGCGCCTGTCGCGGCCCGAATTCGCGTGAAGTCGTGATGAGCGTCCACGAGCCGGGATCCACGCCGTTCCTCGAGCGCAGCCTCGCGGCCCGCCTCGTCGCCGACCTGCGGGCGCGCGGCGTCGCGCGGCGGGTCGTGCTCGCGAACGGCTGCTTCGACATCCTGCACGTCGGTCACGTGCGCTATCTCGAGGACGCCAAGGCGCAGGGCGATTTCCTCGTCGTGGCCCTGAACACCGACGAGTCGGTGCGCGCGCTGAAGGGCGAAGGGCGTCCCGTCGTGACAATGCGCGAGCGCGCCGAAGTGCTGCGCTCGCTGCGCTGCGTCGACGTGGTCACGTCGTTCGCAGAACAGACGCTGGAAGCGACCCTGCGCGAAATTCGTCCCGACGTGCACGCGAAGGGGACCGACTACACGCGCGAGACCGTGCCCGAGCGCGCCGTCGACATCGAACTCGGCATCGAGATCGCGATCTGCGGCGACGCGAAGGCCCGCTCCTCGAGCGAGCTCGCGTCGCGGCTGCGGCCGGGGTCGAACTCGTGAGCGAAGCGCTCGCTCACGATCCGGCGCGGCGACCGACGACAGGCGAGAAGATCGTACTGCTCGTGCTCGGTGTCGTGCTCGGCACCTACAGCACCCTGTGCGGCATCGGCGGCGGCGTGTTCGCGGTCCCGCTGTTCCACTACGTCTGGAAAATGCCGCTCCAGATCGCGATCGCGAACTCGCTCGTGCTCGTGCTGGCGTCGACGACGAGCGCCACGATCT
>JBGATY010000101.1:0-13500 GCA_044228955.1 Planctomycetota bacterium
AGGTCGCCGCGCTCGTCGACGACGAGCACGCGCTCGACCTGGTCCCACATCCCGCCCCACTTGCCGCCGGCGTTCATCGCCACGCCGCCGCCGACGTGGCCGGGGACGCCGGCCAGGCCTTCGAGTCCGCTCCAGCCGAGCTCGCTGGCCGACGTGAGCAGCTTCTGGTGCGTGGTCCCGGCCCACGACACGAAGCGCAGGCCGTCCTCGCGCGACGCGGGCGCGATGCGCGCGTCGGGTTCCTCGACGAGGTTCGTGCTCATCACGATCGGACGGAAGATCCGCTTCATGCGGTCCGTCGTGATCACCACGCCGGGCAGCACGCCGTCGTCGATGATCAGGTTCGCTCCGCCGCCGAGGATGCGGGGCACGAAGCCCTCCTCACGCGCGGCCACGACCGCACGACGCAGCTCTTCGGGCGTCGCCGGTTCGAGCAGCCATTCGGCGGCTCCACCGACGCGCATGGTCGTTCTAGCGGACAGGTCCGCGTGCGGCAGGGCCGCGCAAGGCCAGCTCTTCAAGGAGGTCATTCTTGTACATGTCGATGTCGCCGGCACCGAGGATGAGCGCCGCGCCGCCGGCCGGCAAACGCTCGCAGAGTTTCACGATCGCATCCTTGGGCGGACCGCCCGCGGCAGCCTCGACGCCCACGCGGTTCAGGAGCCCCACGAGTTCGCTCGCTCCGGCCGCCTTCGAATCGATGTGGGCCCGCGCCCCGTAGACTTCCGCGACGACCACGCGATCCGCGCCACGCAGGGCCTCGACGAAATCGCCGAGGAAGCGCGCGGTCCGGCTGTGCTGGTGCGGCTGGAAGAGGACGTGCACGGGCTTGCCCGGCAGCGTGCGGCGCGCGGCCTCGAGCGTCACGCGCACCTCGGTCGGATGGTGGGCGTAGTCGTGGATCAATTCCACGCCTCCGACGGTCCCCCACGGTTCGAAGCGGCGCAAGGCGCCTTTGTAGCGATGAAGCGTGCGCGCTGCGGCCGCCGCCGCGAGATCGGGATCGACGCCGCTCGAGCGCGCCGCGAGTCCCACGACGAGAGCGAGGGCGAGCGCTGCGTTCTCGACGTTGAACGAGCCGGGCACGCTCAGGCTGACCGGGGGCGTCGCGAAACCGGGACCGCGCAGGCGGAAGCGGAAGAAGCCGTGGCTCTCGCCGAGCAGGTCGACGTGCAATTCCCGCCCCAGGCGCCACACGCTGCACGGTGCCGACGTGATCACGCGCTCGGGAACGTCGCGACCGACCACGAGAAGACCATCGGGATGCACGCGGTCGACGAAGCGCGCGAAGGCTTCTTCGATCGCCTGGAGCGTCCCGTAGTAGTCGAGGTGGTCCGGTTCGATGTTCGTGACGATCGCGCCTTCGGGGGCGATCTGCAGGAAAGAGCGGTCGTACTCGCACGCCTCGCACGCGAACCACCCCTCGGGCTCGGGCGCAACCGCGTTGGCTCCGGCGACGCGACAGGTGCCGCCGATCAAGGCGCCCGGCGCGCCGTTTTGACCACCCGCGGCTTCGGCGACGCCCTTCAACGCGTGATAGGTCATCCACGAGGTCGTGGTCTTGCCGTGCGTGCCGGCGACGGCGAGCGTACGGCGAGCCGGACCGATGTGACCGAGCACTTCCGCGTACTTCCACACGGGCAACCCGCGGCGCCGTGCTTCGAGCCACTGCGGATCGTCGTGCGCGATCGCGGCCGAGCGCGCCACGAGCTCGACGTCGGCCGGCAGCAGGTTCACGGCGCTGTCGCCGACCGAGACCGGCACATGGAGCGAGCGCAACTTGTCGACGAAATTCGATTCCGAGCGATCGTGACCCGTCACCCGGTGTCCGTGCGCGGCGAGGATCAATCCCGCCCCGGACAGTCCGGCGCCGCCGGCGCCGAGGAGGTGAACGTTGCGCGGGATGCCCGCGACGAGCGTGCGCCCGCGGCGAGTGGTGTTCATGGAAGTCGACTGCAACTGGATGTCCTCTCTCAAGACCTCTTCGCGCCCCCTCGAATCGAATCCTCGATCTCGCGCCACATCCTCGACGCGGCATCGACCGGAACGGCCGCCGCGAGCGCGCGTCTCATCTCGACGCGCCGTGCTGCGCCACCCTCGAGCGCCAGCGAGAGGATCACGTCCCGCGCCTCGGCATTCAACTCGGAATCGTGCACGATTCGCGCGCCCGCGCCGAGTTGAAGCGCGTTCTTCTCCTGGTGCATGTCCGCGTGGCCGGGATAGGGCGCCACGAGACAGGGGACGCGCATCGCCGCGACTTCGGCGAGCGTCGAGGCCCCGCCGCGCGCGAGCACGACGGTCGCCGCCGCTAGCGCGAGCTGCACGTCGTCGACGTACTCCACGGCTCGGTAGCCGGTGCGCCCGGCGGCCGCTTCGGAGAGCTTCGCCGGTCCGGTTTGATGCAGGACCGACAGCCCGGCGGCGTTGAAGGCCGTCGCATGGGCGCGGATGAAGGCGTTCAGCGCGCTCGATCCCTGGCTGCCGCCGAGCACGACGAGAAGCGGCCGCGCGGGATCGAAGCCGAGTTCGGCGCGCGCTGCGCTCGACGCGCGTTCGCGCTCCGGCTCCGCCATCGCCGCGTGCAGCGCGTAGCTCGGACCGAGCGGCGGGCCCACGAAACGGTGCACGCTCGTCTCGCCGCTCGGCAGCGTTTCACGCCAGGCGTGCACGACGCGCGTCGCGAAACGCGACAGCCATCTCGTCGCGGAACCCGTGTGCGCGTTCACCTCGAGCAGGACGACCGGGATCTTCAGGCTGCGCGCGGCCAGCACGGCGGGCAGCGAGGTGAAGCCGCCCAGGCCCACCAGCACGTCCGATCGATGCGCGACGAGCGCCTTGCGCGCCGCGAGGACGGCCGACGGCGTGCGCAGGACCAGCCGGGAGCGCGACGGCGCGCCCCCTCCCCTGGGCTCGAGTTCCAGGGCGATGCGCTCGAAGGGCGTCCGCGCGAGCAGCTCGCGCGCCGAACCGAGGACGCGCTCCTCGACCGAGCGGCCACTTGTGAACCACACGACGTCTTCCGGCCTCTCCGCCGGCCCCATGGCCGAGAGGAGGTGGAGTCCGGGCACGATGTGCCCGCCGGTCCCTCCCCCCGCGAGCGCGAGACGCACGGGGCGTCTCGGGCTCTCGAGCGAGCGGGTGTCAACGTCGCTGATGCGGCGTGCGTCCGGTCCGAGCGTCGTCGCGTTGGGCGGCATCGAGCATCTCCGTCCGAGTCGGGTTCAGGGCGGTTGCCACGCGTACGCCGGCGGACGAAGCCCGCTCCGTGCGCACGACGAACGCGTAGGTTCCGGCGAGGTCCTCGACGAACACGTGTGTCGCCCACGGCGCGTGGAATGCACCGATGGCGACGCACGCGCCGCACAGGATGAGACGCAGGCGCCCGTTCACTTGACGCGCGGCTTGTTGTCGGCGCTAGCGAGCACCGTGCCGGTGGAGGTGGGCTTGGCCGCTCCGGGGGCGACGTGCTTCTCGCCGCTCGCGGGCAGCTTGATAGGCATGCCGACGACGAGCTTGGACGGATCGAGGCCCGGATTCAGGGCCTGGATCTCCTTCCAACGACCCTCGTCGCCGAGCTGAGCTCGCGCGATCGAGCGCAACATGTCGCCCTTCTTGACCGTGTACGAGCGTGTTCCGGACTTGGCGACGGCCGTCTTCGGCGCCGGGGCCGGGGCCGGAGTCGACTTCGGCGTGACCTTCGTGGCCGCCTTCGCGAGCGTGGTCTGCGCCGGAGCCTGCGGGGCCGCGCCGCTCGGCAACTGGATCGTCGCGCCGAGCTTCAGGCGCTTCGGATCGAGACCCGGATTGGCGGCCTGGATCTCCGTCCAGCGCGATTCGGCGCCGAGCTGTCGCTTCGCGATCAGAGCCAGGCTGTCGCCGCGCTGGATCGTGTACGCCGTCGTTCCTGCCGCGGGCGTCGAGGTGGGCTGCGAGATCGCCGGGGTGCTGATCGGCGGCAGCGCGCTCGTGCCGGTCGCCGGAGCGAACGAGTTCAGGGGATCTGTGCCGATCGTCCCGGTGCCGGCGAGCGGCATGTCGGTCGGGTTCGTCGTGTTGCCGTTCACGATGGGCGCGCCTGGAACCGGTGCCGGCGTGGTCACGACCGGCGAGAGCGGCGCGTTCGGATCGGTGACGTGATCGATGACGAGCGGGTTCGTCGTGGACGCGACCTCGACCGCCTCCTTCTTCGCTTCGTTCTTGCCGGTCAGTCGCGACCAGAAGCCGGGTGACTTGCTGTCACCCCAGAACGACACCGCCACGATCGTGACGAGGAGGAAGACGAGAGCGATGACGCCGTAGCGTTCGATCTGCTGCATTTTCGGGGACCCTTGGGAGGACTTGGAGACGGTCTTTTCGTTCATCGGTGGAACCTTTTCGTGCGGAGTTATGGGTTGTGAGGCTTGAGATGTTCGTCGAGGGCGGACGGCTCTGCTCGCGGCGAATTCGCCGCGGCGGCGCCGAGCGCGAGCCCGACTGCGAGTGAGGAAACGACGAGGGACGTGCCGCCGTGACTCAAGAACGGCAGTGGCATCCCCTTGGGCGGAGCGAGACCGGTGACGACCTGCACGTGCACCATCGCCTGGAGCGCGACGGAGAGCAGCAGCCCGAAGGCGCACAGGGCGTCGTAGCGGTCGCGGATCGACAGCACGTAGCGCAGCGCGAACCACAGGAAAGCGAGAAACAGGCCGAGCACGAGCAGCATGCCGAACAGACCGAGTTCCTCGCCGGTCAGGGCGAAGACGTAATCCGACTCGAGGTAGGGCACGCGCGCGTTGCGGAACAGGCCGTGCCCCAGTCCCACGCCCGTGAGATCGCCGCTCGCGATGGCTTCGCTGGAGCGCAGCACCTGATCGTTGGTGGCGCTGCCGAGCCACATCTCGATCCGCTGACGGATGTACCCGACGAAGGTGATCACGACGAGGAACGCGATGCCGCCCGCGGCGAACAACGGCCCGTACACGTGGATAGGACGCGCTCCGCCGACCCACATCGTCGCGAGGAAGCAGAGCAGGAACAGCAGGCCTCCGCCGAGGTCGGTCTCGCAGAGGATGAGGACGAAGCAGAGCAGGCCGACCTTCAGCATCGGCACGACGCCCCGCCTCAAGTCCTCGACGGTCTTCCCGAGCTTCAGGCAGCGGTCGGCGACCCACAGGATCAGGACGATGCGTGCGAGTTCGGACGGCTGGAACGAGAACCCGATGAACGGCATCGCGATCCAGCGACGCGCGCCGTTCTTCGATGCCGCGAAACCGGGCACGTACACGAGCACCAGCAGCACGATCGCCACGATCGTCAGCGCCGGCACGTAGCGGCGCAGTCTCGCGGGGCCGAGGCGAATGCCCGCGAGCAGGGCGAAGACGGCCGCGACGCGGAAACCGAGCTGGCTCCACAGGCCCGCCCAGAACACTTCTGGCGCTTGCGTCGTCGCCGCGTGATTGACCTGCAGGATCAGGCCGATCCCCATCAGCGCGAGCACGCACCAGAACAGCGACAACGCCGGCCCACGCGGATCGACCGTCTCGACGCGCTGCGTGAGCGAATCGAGCCGTTCGAGCAGCGAGAGCTGCCGTTCCCTCGGGAGGACGACGCCTTCCTGGAGCGCCGCGCGTCTCTTGAAGCGTGACATCTACCTCACCTTCAAGAGCGACAGGCTGGCCATGGCGCACACGGCGGCGATGATCCACGCGCGCACGACGATCTGCACTTCGTGCCAGGGCTTTTCACCCGGCTTGAAGATGCCGCCCTTCACCTGCAGCCCGTGGTGAACGGGTGCCATGGTGAAGATGCGTTTGCCGCCCGAGCGCTTGTACCACTGCGTCTGGATGAAGCTCGACGCGAGTTCCACGAAGAACACGAAGCCGATGAGCGGCAGGACGAGTTCCTGCTTCGAGACGAGCGCCATCCACGCCAGCAATCCGCCGAGCGGGAGCGAGCCCGAGTCGCCCATGAACACGCGTGCGGGGTGCGCGTTGTACCAGAGGAAGCCCATGCACGCGCCGCACAGGGCCCCGCCCACGACCGCCATCTCCGACGCCGCGGCGATGTGCGGCAGACCGAGGTATCCGGTCCAGTCCGCGCGTCCCGTGACGTAGCAAAAAATCGAGAGCGTGAGTCCCGAGATGATCATGCAGCCCGCGGCGAGCCCGTCGAGTCCATCGGTGATGTTGCAGGCATTGGACGTGCCAACGACCACGAACCACTGGAACACGACGAAGAGCGCGACCCCGAGCAGTCCCAGCGCCGCGAACGAGATGCGCGCGTCCTTGAAGATCGGCGGGAACAGGTCGAGCAACGTCGCCCGGCCGGTGCTCGACGCGTAGTACGCGAAGCAGCCGACGGCGAAGAGCGTCGCGAGCGTGAGGCCGATCATCTTCGACTTCGGCTTCAAACCCTTGCTCTTCAGCACGGTGAGCTTCTTGAAGTCGTCGACGAAACCGACGGCCGCGAGTCCTGCTGTCAGGATCACCGCGAGCACGACGTGGATGTTGTCGAGGCGCCCCCACAGGAGCACCGATGCGATGAGCGAGACGACGAGGAAGCTGCCTCCCATCGTCGGGGTGCTCTTCTTTTCGCTCTTCTGAGTCAGGGCGTCGAGGTCCGCGGAGTCGCCCTTGATGCCCTCGCTGACCTTGTGCGCGCGCAGCCAGGCGATCACGGGCCTGCCGAGCACGAGCGCGAACATGAACGCGGTCAATGCGGCCATCGCGGCTCGGAACGAGATGTACCCGAACAGCTGGACGTGCAAGATGTCGTCGAAGATCCCGGGGAACATCAGGCGGCGTGTTCCCGACTGCTTTCGCGGTCGACGAGGTGTTTCACGAGTCGGTCGAGGCCCGTGCGCCGGCTGCCCTTGACGAGCACGACGTCGCCGGACTCGATGAGGGCGGGCACGCGAGTGATGGCCTCGTCCGTGTCCTCGAGGTGGATGACGCGCTCGTTCGGCAGTCCGCCCTCGAGCGCACCCGCGGCGGCGGCGCGCGTCAGACTGCCGACGAGCACGAGCATGTCGAGCCCGCTCTTCGCGGCCTCCATGCCGATCTGGTAGTGCAGCTCGCCCGCCTCCGCCCCGAGCTCGAGCATGTCGCCGAGCACGAGCACGCGCCGGCGATGGCCGTGCAGGCCGGAGAGCACGCGCACGCTGGCGCGGGCCGATTCCGGGTTCGCGTTGTAGCTGTCGTCGATGAGCGTGAACCGCCCGCACTGGATGCGGTCGAGCCGTCCGCGGCCGGCGCGCAGTCGCGAAACGCTCGGGAGCACGTCGCTGAGCGACAGCCCGAGTCCGCGGCAAGCCGCCAGCGCCGCGAGCAGATTCTGCACGTTGTGGAGACCGAGGAGCGGCGAGGTCACCTCTTCCCCGTCCAGACGGAACGTGGTGCCGCCCGAGTGGAACCACACGTCGGTCGCGTTCAGATCACCCTCGCCGTCGATGCTGAAGGAGATCACTTCCGCGTGTGTCTCCTTCCTGATCCACTTCGTCCACGTGCTGTCGGCGTTGAGGACACAGAACCCATGTTCGGGGATCGACGCGGCGAGCGCGCTCTTCTCCTTCGCGACGCCCTCGATCGAGCCGAGACCCTCGAGGTGCGAGGCTCCGATCGTCGTGATGATGCCGGCGTCAGGACGGGCGATCCGGCAGAGGTTCGCGATCTCCCCGGGGTGGTTCGTGCCGATCTCCACGACGAGCGCTTCCGTGTCCGCGTCGGCGAGGAACAGCGTGTGCGGGACGCCGATGTCGTTGTTGAACGAGTTCGGGCTGCCGATCGTGCGCCAGCGCGACGCGAGGAGCTCGACGAGCACGTTCTTGGTCGTCGTCTTGCCGCACGAGCCGGTGATGCCGACGACGCGCGCGCTCAAGGCCCGGCGGTACCACGTCGCGAGGTCGGCCAGGGCCACCCGAGTCGAACGGTGCACGAGCACAGGCGTGTCGCGCGGCAGTTCGCGCGCCATGGCGGGAGCGGCTTCGGCCGCTTCGATCACCACGCCGGAGGCGCCGCGTTCGATCGCCTCTCGCGCGAATTTGTTGCCGTCGAACGTCGGACCCGAGAGCGCGAAGAACAGCTCTCCATTCGCCATGGCACGCGTGTCCGTGCTCACGCCGTGCACGAGCCGTGACGCATTGCCTCGCAAGAGAACAGCGCCCGTCGCGTCGATCACGTCCTGGATTCGAAATGCGTTCATCGCAAAGCCTCACCGGCGACCAACCGGTCGTCGAATTCGAGAACCTGGTTCAGAATCGTTTGTGTGGTTTCGTGTCCCTTGCCCGCGATCAACACCACGTCGCCGACTCGCGCGCGAGCGACGGCCGCGTGGATTGCGCGGCGGCGATCGATCTCGACGATGCGCTCAGCACCACCTCGATCCATCCCCTCCACGATTTCGGCGACGATCCGCGCGGGATCCTCGCTGCGGGGGTTGTCGCTCGTGACGATCGCCAGATCGGCGAGCTCGGAAACGACGCGCCCCATCGGAGCGCGTTTCCCCTTGTCGCGATCACCGCCGCAACCGAACACGACGATCAATCGCCCCTTGTTCGATGTACGACTCTCCAGTGACTCGCGCAAGACTCGACACACGTTCGCGAGCGCATCTTCGCTGTGCGCGTAGTCGACGAGCAAGGTGAAGCCGCGGCCGTTCGTCGCTACCGGTTCGAGACGGCCGGGTGCAGCAGAGGCGGTGGCGAGCCCATCCATGACGATGGACGGACTCGCCCCCGACACGAGCACCGCGGCGGCGGCTGCCAATGCGTTCTCGACGTTGTATCGGCCGGCGAGAGGCACGCGAATCTTCGTTCTCGAGATCCCCATCCCATTGAGAACGAAGTCGGTGCCTCCGAGGTCGGTACGGATGTCGGAAGCGCACAGGTCGCCGCTGCTGCGAGCGCTGTACGTGAGGACGCGCGCTCCCGCGCGTCGTGCCGCGTCCGCCATGCGTGAGCTGGCGGGTTCGTCGGCATTGAGGATCGCGGTGCCCTTGGGCGAAAGCCCCGCGAAAAGCCGCTCTTTCGCGGCCGCATAGGCCTCGAAATCGCGGTGATAGTCGAGATGATCGCGCGTGAGGTTCGTGAAGATCGCGATGTCGAAGTCGATCCCCGCCGTGCGCTCCTGATCGAGCGCATGCGACGAAACCTCCATCGCGAGGGCGTTGCCGCCCATGTCGCGGTGCTGCGCCAGGAGGCGCTGGATCTCCGGTGCGTCGGGCGTCGTGTGCGAAGCCACGCGCTTGACACCGTCGGCAAGTCGATGCCCCGCCGTGCCGAGCACCGCCGAGCGGCGGCCGGCGTGCTGGAGCAACTGGTGCAGCACGTGCGCCGTCGTGGTCTTGCCGTTCGTCCCGGTGATGCCGCACGTGAACATCGACTTCGACGGCTCGCCGCAGACGATGGACGCCGCGAGTCCAGCGGTCAGCCGCGCGTTCGACGCGACCCAGACGGGCACGCTCGAGCGGAACGGGCGACGCGCGAGGACCGCGGACGCGCCGCGTCGCACGGCGTCGGCCGCGAACGACTCCGACTCCTCGGGCGTGCCGCTCACGGCGGCAAAGAGATCACCGGCGCCCACCCGACGGCTGTCCAAGTGGACGCCGGTGATCCTCGGTCCCGCGCCTCCCACAGGCGCGAGGACCCCCCCCAACCGATCGACGAGAACCTGGAGCTCAACGGGCGCCATGAGGTGCCTCCGCCCAAGGTTGATCCGACGCGCGCTCGTCCACCTTCGTGATCGCGCGGAAGCCGCTCGCATCCGGCTGCGAGATCTCCTCGAGAGAACTCGTGAATCCCAGCGCCTCGCGCATGACGCCGATCGCGACCGGGCCGGCGACGTCGGATCCGTAGTGGAACTTGCCGCGCGGCTCGTCCACGACGACGTACACCATCACCTCGCGCCCGCCTTCGTGACGACGGCCGAAGATGCACATCGAGGACGTGTAGCACGCACCGCGGTGCTCCTTTTTCCCGACGAGCGCGGCGCGGCACGTGCGATTGCCGTGGCAGTCGTGCTGCTTGTTGTGCGCCAATTCGACGTGCAGGCAGAGTTCGGTGCCGACGCGCTGCGCCGTGCCCGTTTTCGTCCCCATGTCGAAGTCCTCGGTGAAGACTTTCTTGCCCGTCCCGATCTTCGCTCCGAGCCGCATCATGTCGCGCACTTGTTCGCACGTCGCGCGCGAGAGCGAGTCATGTGCCTGGAGCGCATGATCCTCGACCAGAGGGATCGACTTCGTCACCCCGTACTGCTCGACCGCCTTGACCATCCGCAACGGCCGGTAGTGCCCGCCGCGCAGGATCGTCGCGAGGGCGGCGGCGTGCTGCCACATCGTCACTTGCATCTCGTGACCGAAGCTCACCGAAGCCTGCGTGTTGCGGCGCGACCAGGGCAACCGCAGCAGGGTGCCCACGCGTTCCCCACCGAGCCCCGCTTTCACGGGCTGCGCGTACCCGAGCGCCATCAGGTGTCCACGCAGCACCGCGTCGGTCATGCGCGTTCCGATCTGGACGAGCACTGCGTTGAGCGAATAGGCCAGGCCCTCGGCCGCGGTGACCACGCCGTGCTCCGCGCCGCCCTCGGCTTCGTGGATGCGACGGCCCTCGAACACGAACTTGCCGTTCTGCGCATCGATCTTGTCGGTCGGCGTGACGACGCCCTCCTCGAGGGCCGCGGCCATCACGACGGCCTTCATCGTGGATCCCGGCGTGTAGGTGTGGATCGTCGGCAGGAATCCACCCATGCCGTAGGCGTCGATCGCGTCGACGGCGAGCACGTCGCCGCTCTCCACATCGATCGCGATCGCCATGGCGAGCGCGGGATCGTTCACTTCCATCGCACGCTCGAGGAGCACGCGCATCGAGCGCTGCAGCCCGAGTTCGAGCGTGGTGCCGACGCGCGGCGGTTGATCGCCCTCGATCAGTTCCTGGAAGTAGTGGTGCACCGGCTGCCGCGGCGCCTGGTTCTGGAAGTACGTGTACTCCTCGCCCCGCAACTTCAGCCAGTCGCTCCATTCCGGCTTCTCGAGCAGGTTCTTCGAGAGCAGCTCGAGGCCGCTCATCGGACTCGGCTGGAAGATGCAGGCACGCGACCGTGCGTTGAACGCCTCGATCTGCTGCAGGCTCCACGCCGAGTCGTCGGCCGGCAGACGGAGCTCCTCGATCGCGAGGTTGCGTGCGTCCTCGGGCTCCATCGTGCCCCAGCGACCGAGCACCGCCATCGAGGGCTGCATGTTCCCCGGCAGACCCTTCATCGGATACGCACGCTTCTGATTGCGGCGGATGTCCATTTGATGGGTTTGCACGCGTTCCTTCTTGAGCAGCTCGTGGATGGCGGCGGCGCGTTCGACCGGCACCTCCTTGACGATGCTCTTGAACTGCGTCGGCATGAGCATCTTCCACACGCGGGTGCGGATGACGGCGCGTTCGTCGTCGGTGTCGATGTCACGAGCGCGGTCGCCGAGCAGGCACGATCCGAGTTCGTCGCACAACCGCCGCGTCCAATCCAGCGGCTTCTTGACGCCGTGACGCGCGCGCTCCTTCTCGGAGAGGACGACGAGCGGGTTCCACGCGAGCGTGTACCGGCCCGGAGTGTTCGTGCGCACGAGCTGCACGCCGGCGATCGGCGCGCGCAGGTCCTCCTCGTCGTCGAGCGTTCCCGCGGAGAGCCACGCGACGATGCGGTTCTTCTGGGCTTCGTCGACGAAGAACGGCGTCGACTTGTCGACGCGCGCCGTGATGACGCCGTTCTGCGCGTCGGGGATGAGCTCCGCGAGCAGTTGTGGTGCGCTGTCCGGCTTGCCGAGCGCCTCGGCAAGGCGAGCGACGATCCAATCCGGGGTATGTGCCTGCCACAGTGCGTTCGGCGACGACACGAGTTCGAGGTAGTCGATCGAGCGCGCCATCGGCACGCCCTTCGCATCCACGAGTTCGAAGCCGACCGGCAGGATCGGGAGCCGCATCAGGTTCTTCGGCTGCTCGCCATCCACGTACAGGGACAGGATCGCGGCGCGCACCGCCACCAGGGCGAGAACGAACCCGATGAGCACGAATGCGCTCGCCGGACGCAGGCCCGACGCGGAGCGGAAGGGTGCTTCCGCGCCGGCGTTCGTCGGAGTCGGGTCGATCTCCGAGCGGGGGGGGCTCTGGGACTCGCTCACCGCGATACCTTCTTCTTCGGGTCGAGGTCGGCGGGGTCGAGCGGCCCGTGATCGAGGCTCAGGACGTGCGCGGTGGAAGCGCCGTTGACCGCCTCGACGAGCGAAGTTTCCGTGCGCAGGTCCGCGAGGCGCATGCCGAGGTCGCGGTTGTGCGACTGCACGATGGCCGTGACGAGCCCGACGACGAGCGTCAGTCCCGCGAGCAGCGCGCACAGGCCGAGGCGGTTCACTCGAGTTCCCCCACGTCGAAGGTCACGGGCGATCCGTCCGTCCGTTCGGTGCGCACGCGTTCGGCGACGCGCAACTTGGCGGAACGCGCGCGCGGATTCGCGCGGCACTCGGCGTAGTCGGCTTCGATGGGCTTCCTCGTCGTGAGCGCGAAACGTCCGTCGCGAGCGGCGGCTTGCAGGAAGCGCTTCACTTCGCCGTCCTCGCCCGAATGGAACGAGATGATCGCGAGCCGCCCGCCGTGCGCGAGGACGTGGTCGGCCGTGTGCAGCGCGGCGAGAAGTTCCTCGCCCTCTTCGTTGACGGCGCGGCGCAGGGCCTGGAACACGCGCGTCGCCGGGTGGATGCGTCCGCCGCTGCCGCCGCCGAGGGCGCGCACGACGAGGTCTGAGAGCGGCGCGGTACGTTGGAACGGGGCGCGCGCGCGCGTTTCGACGATGGCCTTGGCAATGCGACGTGCGCGCGTTTCGCCGCCCTCGTGGAAGAACAAGTCGGCTAGATCGCTTTCGTCCCAGTGATTGACGATCTCGGCGGCTGTGCGGTCGCGCGACGGATCCATGCGCATGTCGAGCGGGCCGTCGTGCTGGAAGCTGAAGCCGCGCTCGGCGACGTCGAGTTGCATCGAGGACACGCCGAGGTCGAACAGCATCCCGATCGGCGCGCCGATCGAATTCTGACGCAGGACGCGAGCGAGTTCGCTGAAGCGTCCGCGGGCGACGCGGGCTCGCGGGCCGAAGCGCTCGAGACGGCTGCGCGCTCGTTCGAGCGCCTCGGGATCGTGGTCGACTCCGAGCACGCTCGCGAACGGCAATGCGTCGAGCAGGAGCTCCGCGTGTCCGCCGAGTCCCAACGTGGCGTCGACGATCCAACCCGAGCCCGGGCGTGCCGCGAGAGCCCCGAATGCCGCGACGACCTGCGTCGGCAGTACCGGGATGTGCAGCGGCCTTTCGCCCCCCTCGGCGGCCTCGACATCCATGCTCTCGATCTCCGTCCCGAACATCTCCCCCACCGCTTCCTCGTTCAAGAGTCAGAGCGCGGTCCTCCCGCGACTGCCGAGCACCTGGTCGACCGAATCGAGAATGGGTTCGTGCTGCGCGTGGTAGCTCACCCACACGTCCTGCGCCCATATCTCGGCGT
>JBGATY010000102.1:0-13453 GCA_044228955.1 Planctomycetota bacterium
CTTCTTGACGTGCATGGGCCGGCGCCCGGTCTTCGGCTTGTTGGTGAGCATCAGACGACCTCCTCCGCCAGCGAGATGATCTTCATGAAGTTGCGGTCGCGCAGCTCGCGTGCCACGGCTCCGAAGATGCGCGTGCCCTTCGGGTTGTTGTCCTGGTCGACGAACACGAGCGCGTTCTGGTCGAAGCGCACGTACGAGCCGTCGGCCCGACGCGTGTTCTTCTTGACGCGCACGATCACGCCCTTCGCCACCGACCCCGGCTTGAGCTCCGAGCCAGGCAGCGCCTTCTTGACCGAGACGACGATGACGTCGCCGAGGCCGGCCGTGCGACGGTGCGTGCCGCCGAGGACCTTGATGCACTGCACGAGCTTCGCGCCCGTGTTGTCCGCCACGTCCAGGAAAGTCTGCATCTGGATCACGGGGTACCTCCTTCGATGCTGAAGTCGATGGCGTCGACCAGCTTGGACTTCTCGATGATGCGGACGAGGCGCCAGCGCTTCGTCTTCGAATACGGGCGGCACGCGATGATCTCGACGCGGTCGCCCTTCTTCGCTTCACGGTTCTCGTCGTGAGCGTGGTACTTCTTCGCCTTGCGCACGAACTTGCCGTACTTGGCGTGCTTGAACGTGCGCTCGACCTCGACCGTGATGGTCTTTTCCATCAGGTTGCTGGTGACCGTGCCTTCCATGGCACGGCGAGCATTCCGGGTGTTTTCTGTGGCGGTCATGGCTACTAGCGGGGCTCCTGGCCGCGCACTCCCGTCTGGCGTTCGTGCACGATGGTCTGGATGCGGGCGATTTCCCGGCGCAACTCGCGGATGCGGGAGGGATTGGGCAGGCTCTGCGTCTTCGACTTGAAACGGAGGTCGAAGAGCTCGGCCTTCGTCTTGTCGAGCTCGAAGATGAGCTCGTGGTCGTTCTTTCCGCGGATCTCGTCGACTTTCATGGTGGTTCGAGCCTCTTCGCTCAGGTCGTCGGCAGGCGACGGATCATCTTGACTTTGATGGGCATCTTGTGAGCGACGCGCTTGAAGGCTTGCTTCGCCTTCTCCTCCGTCACGCCACCGATCTCGTAGAGCACGGTGCCCGGCTTGATTTCCGCGGCCCAGAACTCGACTTCACCCTTGCCCGAGCCCATGCGCACTTCAGCGGGCTTGCTCGAGACGGGCTTGTGCGGGAACACGCGGATCCAGATGCGCGCCGTGCCGTCCGTGGCGCGGCTGGCGGCGACGCGGCCGGCTTCGATCTGACGACCGGACAGCCAGCAGAAGTCCATCGACTGGAGACCGTAGTCGCCGAAGGCGACGCGATTGCCGCGGGTGGCTTCACCCTTCAGACGACCGCGGTGGACTTTGCGGAACTTGGTCCGCTTAGGCATCAGCGACATTGCGGGCCTCCTTCGGAGCTTGGTTCGACTGTCCCTGACCCTGACCCTGGCGCGGGCCGCGATCACGGTTGAAACGCGGACGCTCACCGCCGCGCGACGGCGGGCCGCCGAGCTGCGCCTTGAAGTCGATGAACTTGCCGCGCTCGATCTCGCCCTTGTAGATCCAGACCTTCACGCCGATGACGCCGTAGGAGGTCTTCGCCTCCGCGGTGCCGTAGTCGACGTGAGCCTGCAAGGTCGAGAGCGGCACGCGGCCTTCGCGCTCCTTGCTCTGGCGGGCCATTTCCGCTCCGCCGAGGCGGCCGTTGAGCTCGATCTTGATGCCCTTCGCGCCGGCTTGCAGCGTGGTCTGCATCGCACGCTTCGTCGCGCGGCGGAACGCCATGCGCTTCTCGAGCGCTTCGGCGACCACTTCGGCGACGAGCTTCGATTCGAGTTCCGGACGCTTCACTTCGTGCAGCGTCAGGTGGCACGTCGAACCGGTGATCGCCTGGAGTTCCTTCTTGAGCTCCTCGACGCGCACGCCCTTGCGGCCGACGAGGACGCCGGGACGCGCGGTGTAGATGATGACGTTGACCGCGTCGCTGGTGCGCTCGATCTCGATGCGCGGAATGCCGGCCGAGCCGAATTCCTTCTGCACGTGATCGCGGACCTTCTTGTCCTGCAGGAGCAGGCGCGCGAAGTCCTTCTTCGTCGCGTACCAGCGTGAACGCCAGGGCTCGATGGTGCCGAGGCGGAAGCCGGTCGGGTGGATTTTTTGTCCCATGGTGCGTGCGGCCGGAGTCGGCCTACTTCTTCCCTTCCGAATTCTTCTTGGACGCGGGCTTCGACTTCTTGGCCTTGGGCTCCGCGCCCTTCGAAGCGGAGGCCTTCGCCGGAGCGGGCTTCTTCTCGGACTTGGCGCGGCTCTTCTTGGCCTTGCCCTTCGCGGACTTCGCATCGTCTCCGGCGCCGCCTTCGTCCAGGTCGGCGCGCTCCTTGACCTTGATGGTCAAGTGGCTGAGCCGCTTGGCGAACGGCATCGCGCGGCCCTGGGGACCCGGACGGAAGCGCAGGCGGTTGTTGAGCAACGGGCCGACGTCCGCGCGCGCTTCGCACACGAACAACCGGTTGACGTTGATGTTCTCGTCCATGCTCGCGTTCGCGACGGCCGACTTGACGACCTTCGCGTAGAAGCTCGCGCCGCGGTTCGGCGTGAACTGCAGGAGTTCGAGTGCTTCGTTGACGTCGCGACCCCGGATGAGATCCGCGATGCGCATGGCCTTGCGCGCCGTGATGCGCGCGAAGCGATGCTTGGCCACGTATTCGGCCGTGCTCATGCGGCACCCCCGGCGTCGGTCTTGGACGCTTCCTTCTTGTTCGTGTGACCGCGGAACACGCGCGTCACGGAGAACTCGCCCAGCTTGTGGCCGACCATGTCCTCGGTCACGTAGACCTTCAGGTGGGTCTTGCCGTTGTGCACCATGAACGTGTGCCCGATGAACTCGGGCGGAATGGTGCTGCGACGCGACCAGGTCTTGATCGGGTTCTTCGTGCCCTTCTTGATCTCCGCATCCACCTTCTTCTGGAGGTGGGCGTCGATGAACGGCCCCTTCTTTACGCTACGTCCCATGTGACTTCAGTCCCGATCAGGAGTGGTGCGGGCCCGGCTTGCGGCGGCGCATGATGAACTTGTTCGTGGGGTTGTTACGGCGGCGAGTCTTGCCGCCCTTCGCGAGCACGCCACTCGGCGAGCACGGGTGACGACCGCCGGCGGTGCGGCCTTCACCGCCGCCCATCGGGTGGTCGACCGGGTTCTTGGCAGTGCCGCGCACGTGCGGGCGGTAGCCCATGTGGCGCTTGCGGCCGGCCTTGCCGAGGCTCACGTTCTGGTGATCGGTGTTCCCGATGCGGCCGATCGTGGCGCGGCAGGTGATGCTGATCCGGCGCAATTCGCCGGAGGAGAGCTGCACGATGGCGTAGTCGCCTTCGCGCGCGGTCAGCTGCGCGACGGACCCGGCCGAACGGCACAACTGGCCGCCCTTGCCCGGGCGCATCTCGACGTTGTGGATCTCGAGGCCGACCGGGATCTCGGAGAGCGCCATCGAGTTGCCCACGAGCGGATCCGAGCCCGGGCCGGAGCGCACCGTCATGCCGGGCACGAGGCCGAGCGGAGCGATGATGTAGCGCTTCTCCCCGTCCGCGTAGAAGAGGAGGGCGATGTTCGCCGTGCGATTCGGATCGTATTGGATCGAATCGACCTTGGCGGGAACGCCGTCCTTGTCGCGCTTGAAGTCGAGGATGCGGTACGAGCGCTTGCAGCCACCCGCGCGATGCGCACGCGTGAGGTGTCCGTGGTTGTTGCGACCGCCCGTGCTGCGCTTGCCTTCGAGCAGGCTCTTCTCGGGCGTGCCCTTGGTGACTTCGACGAAGTCGAGGACGGTTCCGAACCGGCGTCCGGGCGATGTCGGTCTGTAGGTCTTGATGGCCATGATTGTGGATTCCTCGCAGAGAGCCTGGATCGTCGAGCGGATTGCCGCTCGACCAGCAGGTCAGAGCAGTTCGATCGTGTCCCCTTCCCTCAGCATGACCATGGCCTTCTTCCAGGCCGGCGTGGTGCCCGCGACGTAACCGCGACGCTTGACCTTCGGCATGATGCGCAGCGTGTTGACGGAGAGCACCTTGACCTTGAAGAGCTTCTCGACGGCCGACCGGATCTCGATCTTGTTGGCGTCGACCGGGACGCGGAACGTGTACGCGTTGCGTTTCTGCTGATCGTCGGTGCCCTTCTCGGTGAGAACGGGCGCCTGGATCACGTGGTAGAGACGATCGAGACTCGTCATGCGTCACCTGCCTTCGACTTCGGAGCGGCCTTGCGGGCCATCGAGGTGCGACCGGCGCGCTCACCCTTCTTGCCGACGCGCTCACGCAGCGCATCGAGCGCGACCTTCTCGGCGACGACGAGGCCGCCGTTCAGCACCTGCAGCGCATTCAGCTCGTCCGCCGTGCGCACTTCGACGCCGGGGAAGTTGCGGAACGACTTCCAGACGTTCCCATCGGCCTTCGAGAGCACGAAGAGCGCGCGGCGCGGAGCGCCCAGTTCGGCGAGCATCTTGCGGGCGGTCTTGGCCGACGGCTTGTCGAGCTTCGGCATGTCCGCGACGACGAACTCGTTCTCCTTCATCTTGCCCGCGAGCGCCGAGCGCAGCGCGACGCGCTTCGCCTGGGCCGGCATGTAGAAGCTGAAGCTGTGCGGAACGGGCCCGAAGACGGTGCCGCCCTTGCGCCAGATCGGGGACTTCTTGTCGCCTGCCCGCGCTCGACCCGTGTGCTTCTGCTTCCACGGCTTGGCATGGCTGCCATGCACTTCGGCGCGCGTCTTCGTCTTGGCCGTGCCAAGGCGCTTGTTCGCCTGGTACATGATCACCACTTCCTTCAGGAGGCGGTGCATGACCTTGTCGCCGAAGGCGGTCGCGTCGATTTCGACGTGGCCGACCTTGCCGGCCTTGTAGCTCTGGACCTTCATGGATCAGCCCTTTTTCTTGGCCGTGGGCGCCGCGACGACGGGGACCTTCTTGACCCCCGTGCGCGCCGTGCGGACTTGGATGTAGCCGTTGTTCGGACCGGCGACGGAACCCTTCAGGTAGAGCAGGTTCTTCCCGCCGTCGACGCGCATCACGATCAGGTTCTTCGAGGTCTCGCGCGTGGCGCCGTAGTGGCCGCCGAGGCGCTTGCCCTTGATGACCTTGCCGATGCGCTTGGACGCCATCGAACCCGGATCGCGGACGTTCATGCAGCCGTGCGTCTCGGGACCGCGGCTGAAGCCGTGGCGCTTGATCGTGCCCGCGAAACCGCGCCCCTTCATCGTGCCGGTCACGTCGACGAGGTCGCCGACCGTGAACACCGTGGCGAGCACCGTGTCGCCGACCTTGCACTCGGCCGGCTTTTTCAGGCGCTCTTCGCGCAGATAGCGCTTCGGAGCCACGCCGTTCTTCTTGAACTGGCCGAGCTGCGGCTTGGCCGCATGCTTGTCTTTCACGTCGCCGAACCCGAGCTGGACGGCGTCGTAGCCGTCACGCTCGAGCGTGCGAATTTGGGTGACCGTGCACGGACCGACTTCCACCACGGTCACTCCCGTGACCGTGCCGTCCTCAGCGAACAGCTGAGTCATTCCGCGCTTGCGTCCTAGGATCAGCGTCATGATCTCTCGAACTCCTCTTGCACCGCCGTGGTCATGCGTTGATGACACGGCTCGTCGGTTCGACCAGGGGATCCCTCCACAGTGGAGAACACCCAACGCCTGGCCACGCGACAGCACCGCTCGAGTCCGAGGCCCGCTCGCGCGGACCCCTCGTTCTTCGGTGCCTGGTGGACCCCGTGCGCCGACCAGGTCGGCGCGCGTGTTCGGTGTCCACCGTCTTCAGAAATCAAAAAGAACTGCGAGTCGTGCTCGGAACTCACACGAGGTGAGCCCCATCCCACGTGCCGGACGCGATCGCTGTCGATCGGCCGCCACGCTCGAAGGCCGCTAGGCCTTGATGCGGATGTCCACGCCCGCAGGCATGTTCAGGTTGGAGAGAGCGTCGACCGTCTGCGACGTCGGCTCCGAGATGTAGATGAGGCGTTTGTGCGTGCGGATCTCGAACTGCTCGCGCGACTTCTTGTCGATGAACGGCGAACGGAGCACGGTGTAGCGCTCGATTCGGGTCGGCAACGGAATCGGACCGGCGACGCGCGCACCCGTTCGCTTGGCGGTCTCCACGATCTCGAGCCCCGATTGATCGAGGGCTTCGTGGTCGTAGGCCTCCATGCGGATTTGGATCTTGTCCTTCATGTGCGGTAGTCGTCGTCGGGCGGAGTGTTCGAAATACGAGGGGGGTAGCTCTCCACTCGCTCGACCGGCGGCCGGGCGGGGGGAAAGGGCCGAGAAAGATAGCAGTGCACCCCGGGCGCGTCAACGATCACAAACGAGGGAAGGGGGAATTGCGCGTGCGTGCGTGCGAGTGGAGTGGGTTTGCCTGGAGAGTCGGGCCGGAAGTCGGGGGCAGCGCGAGGGTGGCACGGGCCTCCTCGTGTCCCGTCGCACGAACACGCTCCGCGCGAGGAGGGGAAGTGCGCGAGCCCCGGCGGGGCTAGCGCCAGGTCAGGCCGCGCGCTTCCAACTCCCCTTCCGGCACCACCTTGTGCCCGATGGGCACCATCGAGAACCCCGCCCGGCCCTGCGACAGCGACCGCACCACGGTCGAGTACCCGAACATCTTCGAGAGCGCCACGGTCCCGGTCAGAGTCCGAAATGCACCATCCTGGGTCACCTCCTCGACCTCGGCCCGGCGCGCGTTCAGGTCGGCGAGGATTCCGCTCGCGAACTCGCTCGGAGTCTGGATCTCGAAGCGCATCCAGGGCTCGGAGAGCGCGATCTCGGCTGCGGCGAGGGCCGCGCGCAGGGCCTGCGCCGCGGCCTGCGTGAAGCCCATCTCGGCGTCGCGCCGGGGATCGCTGGCACCGCCCACGACCTCGATCGCCACCTCGCCCAGCGGGAATCCAAAGCGCGGCCCGACCTCGGCCTCGAGACGCAGCGTTTCCTCGATCGCGGGCCGAAATGCCGCGGGAATGCCGGCCTTCGCCGACCAGGTGATGCGCGCGCGAGCGGTATGGCGATCGGGTTCGATGGCGAGTTCCACGGCCCCGAAGACGTCCCGTGTGCCGAGCGTCCGCTCGACCCGCGCCGCTCCGCGCCCGCCCTTGACCACGGCCTCGCGATAGGCGACGCGCGGCTTCCCCATGGCTGGCTTTGCATGGAATTCGCTTTCCAGACGGTGCTGCAGGACCTCGAGGTGCAACTCCCCCATTCCGCTGATCTGCCACTGCCCCGTGTCGGCGTCCTCCTTCGCGCGGAAGCTCGGATCCTCGTGCACGAGTCGCGTGAGCGCGGCGACGAGCTTCTCGCGATCGCTCGCGTCCGCGGGTTCGACGACGAGCGTGAGGACCGGCTCGGGAGCGACCAGGCTCTCGAGCACGATCGGCGCTTCGCGGGCGCACAGGGTGTCGCCGGTCGAGGTGTGCTTCAGCCCCGTGAAAGCGACGATGTCGCCCGCCTCCGCGACCGCGAGCCCTTCGCCGTGGTTGGCGTGCATGCGCAGGATCCGCGACACCCGCTCGAGGTGTTTCGTGCGGGGATTCCAGGCCGTCTGCCCGCTCGCGATGGAACCGGAATAGATGCGCGCGAACGTCAGGTCGCCGTGCGCGAGGGCCTGCAGCTTGAAGGCGAGCGCGCAGAAGGGCTCGTCGACGCTGGCTCTGCGCGTGATCGTCGCGCCCGACGCGGGATCGAAGCCCTCGATGGCGGGCGCGTCGAGCGGCGAGGGCAGCCACTCCACCACGGCGTCGAGCAGCGGCTGGATGCCGACGTTCTTCTGCGCGACGCCGCACAGGACGGGGATCAACGAACCGGCGAGGACGCGCGCGCGCAGCGCCTTCGAAGCCATTTCGCGCGGGACTTCACGCCCCTCGAGGAGCGCGCGCAGCACGTCGTCGTCCTCTTCGGACAGGGCTTCGAGTAGTTCCGCGCGCAACACGCCGACTTCGTCGCGCACGCGGGCCGGCATTTCCTCGCTCGAAACGCGCGCTTCCTTCGCCCCGTACTCGAAGCGCCACGTCGTGCGGTCGAGGAGGTCGACGAGCGCCTCGACCCTCGCGCTGTTGCCCTCGCCGCCGCTCTCGAACATGGGGTATTGGACCGGAATCGCGCGGACGTGCAGTCGTTTGCAGATGTTCGCTACGGCGGCCAGGTAGTCGGCGCCGGGGCGATCGAGCTTGTTCACGAACACGAAGTACGGCACGTGGTGCCGCTTCATCTGCCGCCACACGGTCTCGGACTGCGCTTGCACGCCCATCACGGCGTCGATGACCAGGATCGCGCCATCGAGCACGCGCATCGAGCGCTCGACCTCGATGGTGAAGTCCACGTGGCCGGGCGTGTCGATCAGGTTGATCGCGTGCCCCTTCCACGGCACGCGCGTCGCCGCCGCGGTGATCGTGATGCCGCGTTCGCGCTCCTCGGGCATCCAGTCGAGCACCGTCGTGCCGTCGTCGACGTCGCCGAAGCGATGCTCGACGCCGCAGTCGAACAGGATGCGCTCGGACACCGTCGTCTTTCCGGCGTCGATGTGAGCGGCGATGCCGATGTTGCGCACGCGCGCCAGGTTCATCGCGACATGGTACACCCTTCGGGACGCGGTACGTCGCGCACCATGCCCTCCGCCCCCCCCCGCAATCGACTGATCAGCGCGGCTTGGATCACCGCCCTCGCACTCGTCACCTGGTTCGCGTTCCAGCCGGTGCTCACCGCCGATTTCGTCAACTGGGACGACCACGCGAACATCGTCGAGAACACCCGCTATCGGGGCTTCTCCGCCGAACACCTGCGCTGGATGTTCACGACGACGCACCTCGGACCGTACCAGCCGCTGTCGTGGCTCTCGCTCGCGCTCGACCACGCGATCGGTGGCCTGGACGCGCGCGTCTATCACCAGACGAACCTCGTCCTGCACGTCGTCGGCGCGGTGGCGCTGTTCTTCCTCGCGCGCCGCCTGTTCGGAATCGTCGTGGGCGCGTCGAGCGGAGCGCGGATGATCGAGGCGCTTGCGTTCGCCACAGCGCTCCTCTTCGCGGTCCATCCGCTGCGCTGCGAATCGGTGTGCTGGGTCACCGAGCGGCGCGACGTGCTGAGCGCCCCGTTCTTCTGTGCGAGCCTGTACTTCTGGCTCGGCTATGCACAGAGGCCGCGCGGGGACGGTCGACGTGACTACGCGCTCGCGCTCACATGTCTCGTGCTCTCGCTCCTCGCCAAAGCCTCGGCGATCGTGATGCCGGCCCTGCTCGTGCTCCTCGACCTGTGGCCGCTTCGCGAGGCAGCGCGCGCGCGCGGCACGCGGCGGCTCGTGCTCGAGAAGGTACCGGTGCTCGCCTTGGTGCTGGGCTTCGGACTCGTCGCCTGGGTCGGCCAATCGCGTGACGCGGCCATGGCCCCGAGCGAGGCGCACGGACTCCTCCCGCGCACGATCCAGGCGGGCTATGCCGCGCTGTTCTATGTCGCGCGCACACTCTTTCCCGCGGACCTCATGCCGATCCATGCGCTGCCGCCGCCAGGGGGCTTCTTCGACGCGGCACTCCTCCTGCCTGCGTTCGTTGCGCTGCTGACGACGGTGGCGGCCGCGGTGTTCGCCCGGCGCACTCCCGCCCTCGCGACCGTCTGGTTTTCGTTCCTCATCATCCTCGCGCCGGTGAGCGGGCTCGTGCAGAGCGGTCCACAACTCGTCGCGGAGCGCTACAGCTACCTCGCGTGCATGCCCTTCGCGTTCCTCGCGGCGGCGGGCTTCGCGCGGCTGTGGCTCCGTTGGCGCGGGCCCGCGATCGTCGCCTTCGCACTCGTCTCGGGCCTCTTGTTCGTCAGGACGCGCGAGCAGTGCGGCATCTGGCAGGACTCGGAGCGCCTGTGGAATCACACGCTCGCGATCGATCCCTCGAACGCCGTCGCGCTCGGCAACCTGGGACTCTTCGAACTCGAAGCGGGTCAGACCACGTCGGATCCGCGCCAGGCACTCGACCTCCTGCGCCGAGCCAGCGATCACTCCGAGCGCGCCGTCGCTCTGCGCGCGGACCCCCACTGGGTCTTCAATCTGGCTGCGGCCCACTTTCAACTGGCCCAGCGTGAGCCAGAACGGCGTGCCGCGCATCTCGCCGTCGCCGTCGCGAGCGCCGAAAAAGGCCGGGCCGTGGCGCTCGCGCTGAAGCGTCCCCTCGAAGCGCGCTGGAACGTCATTCACGCGCTCGCTTTGTACGACCTGGATCGCTTCGCCGAGGCGTTGCCGCTCGCGGAAGCCGCGCGCGAGGGTCTGCCCGGCGATTCCGAGGTGGCGCGACTCGTGGCCAACCTGCGCCTCGAGGCCGGTCGCGTCACGGAGGCCGTGGAGCTCCTCGAGCACACGCTGCGGGCGGAGCCCCAAAACAGCCTGCTCTGGTACGACCTGTCGCGCACGTTCGAACGCGCCGGTGACCTGGACCGTGCTCGCGCTGCAGCGCGCTCCGGCCGCGCGGCGGCCGAGAAAACACGCGGTTCCAACGCATCCCTCCTGCCCTGGTACTCAGAACTCGTGCGGCGCAGCGGCTCGTGAACGAGCGAGGCCGATCCGAACTCGCGTTCGAACCGGCCTCGCGAGAGGAAACCGTCAGGAGATCAGATGATCAAGGACCCCACGTGATCGTGAGACCCTCGGTCAAGTTGAACGTGCTCGGCGTGCAGAACGAGATGCCGGGCGAGGTCTCGCCCGAATCGCGGTACCAGACCTGGTAGTTGCGCACGTCCCCCGCGATGGTTCCGCCGGCGATGTGAACCGGGGCCGGCGTGAGGCCGCCCGGGAAGGAAGCCGAGGTTCCGGTGGGGAACACGACGCCGAGACGGACGATCGTGCCGCCGGCGCACAAGAGGCCGTCACCGAACGAGAGGCCGCCGCCGAACGTGCCGGTGCCCTGGAAGAAGAGACCCGGCCCCGGAATTTCGCTCGCCGTCAGGACGAGCGTGTCGTTCAAGGTGGACGCGCCGGCGACGCCGGTAGCGGTGAGCTTCGCGCCCTGGGCGAAGCTGAAGTTCGCGCAACCGCGACCGGCGAGGCCGCTGTTGCCGCACGGGCAAGCCGTGCCGGTGCCGTCACCCGAGCAGAACGGGGTGCCGAGTTGCTTCGGGAGGTAGACCGTCATGAGGGCCTTCGTGGAGTCGGAGAAGTTCACGCCCATGTGGAGCTTGCCGCCCTGGGTGAAGGCCAACGGTCGGCAGTCGCCGTTCGTGAACTGGAGGCCGCCCCAGGTGGTGGCCGTCTTGAAGACGCCGGGCGTGAACTCGATCTGGTCGCCGCCGCGGAGGACCGGCGTGAGGCCGGTCGCGGGTGACCACGAGTACAGCATCTGGCTGTTGCCGCTGACAACGTCGCCGCCGACGAGGTTCGTCTGGAACGTGACCTGGTCCATGTCGTTCAGGTAGAAGTTGCCCTGGCCCATCATGTCGCCGATCGTGGCGCCGACGGTCCCCGGGGCCGGGTCGCCTTCGCGCACGATCATTTGCAAGTTGCCAACCGACCCGAACCAAACCGATTGGTCGTTGGCCGTCGTGACGCTGCCGCCCGAGAGGGAAGCCGCGAACGCGAAGCGGTCGTTGTTGTTCAGGACGGTGTTCGACGTATTGACCGTGGCGAACAGCTCGCCGCCGCCCAGGCCCGGAGCCGCGTCTCCCTTGCGCATGACGACCGAGGTCGGGCCGCCGGCTTGCGTCAGGTACAGGATGTTGTCGTTGACGTTCAGGACGGCGTCCCCCACACCAGGGAACAGCGCGACGCTGATCAGGGCCTTGCCGCTGTTGTTGAACGGCGTAGAGCCGAAACCGAACGGCCCGCTGAACGCGCTGGTGACGCCCATGATCGCGCCCACGGTGCCCGCCGGAGCCGGATCCCCTTCGCGCAGGAGGATCGCATTCGTGCCCGTGCCCGGCGTCATGCCCGGCGTGTAGACCATGAGCACGGCATTGTTGGCCGCGATCGCGGGCGGCGTGCCGAGGACGGTCGAGAGCGCCTCGTCGTGGAAGACCTGGCCCGAGGCGTTGAGCATGGCGTTGAAGCCGAGCGAGCCGATCACTTCACCCGAAGGGATCGAGGCCCCCTTGCGGACGATCATCTCCAACGAACCGGGGACACCGCCGAACCAGGCGGCGTTGTTGGCCGTCGTGGTGTCGCCGCCCAGCGTGGAACTCTGGAAGGCGATGCGGCCGCCGCCGTTGTACGACGTGCCTTGGAACCCGAGACCCCCGAGGCTGCCGTTCATCGTCGCGCCCACGGTGCCCGGAGCCGCATCGCCCTCGCGCGCGGCGATGATGAAGCTGCCCGGAGTTCCGGTGAAGATCGCGGTGTCGTTCGCGGTCGTGCTGGCTCCGCCGGTCATCGTGCCGGTCCAGAACATGCTGCCGTTCGGGGCGAAGCGCGTGGTGCCGCCGATGCCGGTGCTCGTCGCGGTGTTCAGCGTTTCACCGCCGGTGAGGGTCGGAACCGGGTCGGCGCTGCGGATGACCTGCGTCAGGCTCGCGCGATCCGTGCCGACGTAGTACGCGCGCTGGTTCTGCGGCGTGACGCCGACGCCGATGAGTTGGCCGCGGAAAAAAAGGTTCCCGGCGTCGTCCATCGTGCCGGTGTCGATGTTCAGGGCGTTGAAGGTCGCGCCGCCGCCGCTCGGGGCGAGGTCGCCCGTGGCGGCGACGATCGTGCCGTTGGTCGACATGAGGTGGGTCTGCGCGTGCGCGCCGATCGCGCTCACCGCGATGCCGGCGACCACGAGGGTCGCCTGCTTGAAGAGGTTCTTTTGAGTCATGAGTGGATCCGTGGTTCTTGGCTTTTGCGCGCCGGGCATTTTGGAGTGGCGCTGTTGGAAGGTCAGGACGCACTGCTTTCGAGGGGGTCGCGAGGAGCGCGCGGCCGGAAGTGCGTCAGCCATCGGCAAGACACCGGGGGCATGTGTCCAACGCTAGATGGGCCTCGCCAAGGCGCCTATTGCACTTTGGGGTAGAAGCGCACTGTCCTTTGGTGCAGTGCGGCGTCAGGCAGGCAGCAGCGCGGAGTTCAGGCGCAGGAACTCATCGCGCCAGTGATAGTGCAAGAGGAGTTCGGGATGCACCTCGCCGAGCAGGGCGAGAGCCGCGTAGAGGGCCTCGACCGAGGCCAGCCCCTGCGCGGGATCGGCGAAGGTCTTGCTCTTGCGCGGGTAGGCGGTGACGAGCGGCGGCAGTCGGCGTCGTTCCGCGATCCCGTCGACGGAGGCCAGGAGCTTTGGAAGGCGGCGCCAGGAGGAATCGATCACGAGGAGCGGTAGGCCGCGATCGGAAGGCGTGAAGTCGCTGCCCTCGGGGTGCAGGAGGATGCGACCCGTGGCATTCACGCGGCGCCGCGCATCGTAGGTCAGGAACTCGATGCCGACGGTACCGCGCAGCGGGACGAGCGAGCACTTCTGCGGAGACTCGTGCGGATCGCGCAGGATCAAGACGTCGAGTACGG
>JBGATY010000103.1:0-13427 GCA_044228955.1 Planctomycetota bacterium
CGTGTCGCGCACCGTTTCCGGCGGCGGCTCCAGCGCGAACACGTAGCCTTCGCCGCGCACGGTGTGGATCAGCGGCCTGGCGTGCGCTTCGAGCTTGCGGCGCAGGTTGGCGACGTGCACGTCGACCACGTTCGTCTCGGGGTCGAAGTGGATGCCCCACACGCTGGCCAGGAGTTCGGCGCGGGTCATGACGCGATCGGCGTTCGAAACCAGGACGCGGAGGAGGTCGAACTCGCGCGGCGACAGGTCGAGCGCACGGCCGCCGCGCCACACCGCGCGGGTGGCGAGATCGAGCTTCAAGTCGCCGTACTCGAGCGGGAGCAGCGACTTGCGCCGGCGCACGACCGCTTCGATGCGCGCCAGCAGTTCGGCGAAGGCGAACGGCTTGATGATGTAGTCGTCCGCGCCGAGTTGCAGGCCCTTCACGCGCTCCTCGACGGAGTCGCGCGCCGTGACGAAGATCACCGGCGTTTCCCGCCCTTTCTCGCGCAGCAGGAACAGCACTTCCCACCCGTCGCGCTTCGGCATCATCACGTCCAGGAGGATCAAGTCGAACGAACGCTCGCTCTTCTCGAGGAGGTCGAGCGCAGCCTGGCCGTCCTCCGCCGTCTCGCACTCGACGCCCGACTCGCGCAGACCGGCGGAGATGTAGGTACGGAACTTGGGATCGTCGTCGATGACCAGGATGCGCATGATGGAGTGCGCTAGAGTCTACTCTTGTCGAGGCGCACGAGCAGCCACAACCCCCCGGTCGCGGCGGACGGCACGGCGAGGATCGGTCCCACGTACGGCACCAGGAAGAAGAGGCTCGTGACGATCCCGAAGGCGGCCACGGCGCCGAAATTCCCGAACACGAAGCGCAGGCGGCGCCCGAGCGACCAATCGCGGCGCGAGCAGGGGATGTCGACGAGCGCGATGGACGAGGCGAAGCCCGCCACGGCTGCGAAGGTCGGGCCGCCGACGAAGGGCAGGAAGATCACCCACAGGAAGGTGAGCATGATCAGGCCCGCGACGACCGAGGCCTCGAGGCTGACGAGCAGGCTGCGCGCCTGATCTCGCGACAGGGCGATCCAGCGGCCGGTCCAGGACTTTCCGTCCTCGAGCTCACGCACCATCGTCGCTCGCGGGTCCGAACCGAACCAGCGCGCCTCGATGCGTCCCTGCATCGCGTCGAGGAAGGGCGCGGCGAGCGCCTGGTAGACGAGCGCGAACGTCCAAGCGAACACGAACGCGAAGACGACGACGGACACGAGGAACGTGCCGGCGCCCAGCAGCGAGACCCAAGGCTCGCTCGTCACGAGACCATTCCAGACCGACGCGAACCCATGCCAGCCGAGGAAGAAGGCGCATGCGTACGCCGCGAACGTGAGGACGAACGGAGGCAGGAGCAGACGTTTCGTGCGCGGGGTCGAGAGCAGGATCCAAAAGCCCATCGGGAGCGCGTGCAGACCCGTGGCCACTGCGCCAAAGCCGCGCGGCGGGGGCAGAGCAAGCGAGGGCCCGCGCGGCGCGCCGCGACAGTGCGGGCACGCGCTCGACGGAGCGTGGTATCCGCAAGTCGGACAGGGCTTCACGAGTGCGTGGCGCAACGGTTCGTCCTACGGGGTTCCGGTCGGACAGGCGTTCGAATACGATCTTCCGGCCGCATGTTCGCGCACTCCCCGGGTTTTCCGGGCGCGGCATGCAAACCCCACTCCACACGCATGCAGAACTTCCGCCAGCTCGACTACCTGCAACTCGACGATTCGCTCTCCGACGAGGAGAAGATGATCCGCGACACCGTGCGCGCGTGGGTGTCCGAACGCTACCTGCCCCTCGCGATGGAGCACTTCGAGAACGGCACGTTCCCGATGCATCTCGTGCCGGAACTCGCGGAGCTGGGCGTGTTCGGACCGACGATTCCCCCCGAGTACGGCGGTCCGGGACTGAACAACGTCGCGGCCGGCCTGATCTACCAGGAGATGGAGCGCGGCGACTCGGGCTTGCGTTCGTTCGTCTCGGTGCAAGGCGGCCTCGTGATGTACCCGATCTTCGCGTACGGCAGCGAAGCGCAGAAGAAGCGCTGGTTGCCGAAGCTCGCGACGGGCGAGGCGATCGGCTGCTTCGGCCTGACCGAGCCCGATTTCGGGAGCAATCCGGGCGGCATGCTCACGGTCGCGAAGAAGGACGGCAAGGGCTACGTCCTGAACGGTCGCAAGATGTGGATCACGAACGGGACCGTGGCGCACGTCGCGGTCGTGTGGGCGCGACTCGAGGGCAAGATCCGGGGCTTCCTGGTGGAGCGCGGGACGAAGGGCTTCAGCGCCCCCGAACAGAAGCACAAGTGGAGCCTGCGCGCGTCGATCACCTCGGAACTCGTGCTCGAGGACGTCAAGGTCGGCGAGGATTCCCTGCTCCCGAACGGGGAAGGCCTGAAGGCGCCGCTCGGCTGCCTGACGCAGGCGCGCTACGGCATCGCCTGGGGAGCGCTCGGCGCGGCGCTCGCCTGCTTCGACGAGGGTCTGCAGTACGCGAAGCAGCGCATCGTGTTCGAGAAGCCGCTCGCGGGGTTGCAGATCCCGCAGCAGAAGCTCGCCAACGTCGCCACGCAGATCACGCTCGGGCAGTTGATGGCGCTGCACCTCGGCCGCCTGAAGGACAAGGGCAAGCTCACGCCTTCGATGGTCTCGATGGGCAAGCGCAACAACTGCCAGATCGCGCTCGACACCGCGCGCATCGTGCGCGACTTGATGGGCGCGAACGGCATCAGCCTCGAGTACCAGGTGGGCCGTCACATGTGCAACCTCGAGAGCGTGAACACGTACGAGGGCACGCACGACATCCACACGCTCGCGATCGGGCAGGAATTGACGGGCCTTTCGGCGTTCCGCTGAGCGCTTGGCGAGCGTGACCGAAACCCGCTCCTTCGCGCGTGCGTGGGACGCGGTCGGGATCGTGCTCATCGCCGTGGGGGTCGCCGCCTTGCCGCGGCAGTTCCTGGCGCCGATCGACGTGTACGACGAGGGGCTCCTGCTCACGCACGCCGACCACATCGCGCGCGGAGCGGTGCCGTACCGCGATTTCTACGCGAACTACCCGCCGGGCGTGCTCCTCCTCGTCGCTTCGGCGTGGCAAGTCACGGGCGCGTCGGTGCTCGTCGTGCGCGTGCTCGGCCTCCTCGTGCAGACAGGCGTGGCCTGGCTCGTCGGCCGCTTCGCGGCGCGCGCGGCGACGGATCAGGGGCGCGGCATTTCCTGGCTGGCGACGGGGGCGACGTTCCTGTGGTTGCGTCACGGGCCGATCTGGCCGACGGCGTGGCTCACGGGATTGCTGTGCGCACTCGTCGCCTTCGATCTCGCTGCACGAGCGCGCGATTCGAACGCGCGGTGGTTCGCCGTTGGAACGAGCTTCGGACTCGTCGCCTGCATGCGGCACGACCTGTTCGTGTACGCGAGCGTCCTCTGCGCGGCCGTCCTCGTCGCGGCGCGTTTCGCGCGCGTGCGTGTTCCGTATCCGCCTCGAGCGGCGGTCCTGGCGCTCTTCGCGGGAGCGGCGTGGCCCATCGTGCTGCTCTTCGGCTGGATCCTGTGGAAGGCCGGATGGCGGCAACCCTACCTGGACCTCTACCACGACCAGGTGAAGTCGATGCTGCCCGGGCGCGTGCTGCCCCTGCCACCGCTGTGGAGGCCGGAGCGACTGGCGCTGGGGCTGTGGGTCGGATTCCTGGCGCCTCTCGCGTGGCTCGTCGGCCTCGCGCGTGGTCGACGAGGGCTGGCGTGGATCGCACTCGGCGTGCTCGCGCTGAGCGGGCTGCCGCAGATGACGAATCGCGCGGACACGCACCACGTCGTGTACGGCCTCGCGCCGGGGCTGGCGATCCTCGCCTTCACGGCCGAGCACGCGCTGGCGGGTTTCCGTTCGCAGGCGCCCCGTGTCACCGCGAGCGTGGGGCTCCTGATCCTGCTCGCCGGCGGGGCGCTCGGGTTGCGGTTGAAGACCGGTCGTGAGTGGGCGCCGTTCGACGCGCGGCGCGCCGGTGGCACTCCGGCGCGCACGAGCGAACTCGCCGCGGCTCGCGAACGGGTCCTGGCCTTCGTCGCCGAGCATTCTCGAAGCGACGAGCGGATCTTCGTCGGCTGCGAACAGCACGCCAAGGTGTTCATCAGCGAGATGGACCTGTACTTCCTCTGCGACCGGCGCGGCGCCGTGCGGCGTATGCAGTTCGATCCGAACCTGACGAATCGGCTCGACGAGCAGCAACTCATGATCGAGCAGATCGAGCGCTGCCGCGCGAACGTCGTGGTGCTCGCGCCCTACCTCGATCCGCGCGAGCCGAACGACAGCCGGAAGTCGGACTCCGAGGCCTTCGACCGCTGGCTGTGGGAGCACTTCGAACTCGCCGAGCGCGCCGGACCCTATCAATTGCTGTTGCGCCGGCGCTGAGCTTGAACGGAGTCGTCCGCGGTGGTCGATTCACGCTCGTTGCCCTGGCTCTTCCCGCCCGACGGTGCCGCGCTGACGCGGCGCAACCGAGTGCTCCTCGTGCTGGCGCTCGTCGCGGCCGTATTCCTCGTCGTGCGAGCCGCGCGCAAGGACGACGGCGTACTGCAGCGCAATCGCGAATTCGGCGCGCGCTTCCTCCGCGGCGAGGATCCGTACTTCGATCCCGCGCGCGGCCACCGCATCCACGGGCCCTATCCGCCTTCGTACGTGATCGTGACCGCGCCGCTGGCGCTCGCGCCCGAGGGAGTCGCGCGCACGGGCTGGGCCATCGCGCAGATCGCGGCCCTCGCGCTCTCCTACGTGCTGATGCGCAGGTGGCTGTCGCGCGGCTGGCCGAGCGCCGCGTCGCACGCCCCCGCCGTGTTCGCGCTGGCGCTGCTGCTCGCCAGCCGCTTCCTGCTGCGGGACATGGCCGGAGGCGGTGGGAACCTCCTCTACGCGACGATGGCCCTGTGGGGGATCGAGTTCGCCTGGAGCGGCTCTCCGCTCGCCGGCGGAGCGCTCCTGGCGCTTTCGCTCGCGTGCAAACCGAATCTCGCGCCGCTGGTCGTGTTCCTCGCGTGCACGGGACGGTTCAGGGCGGTGCTCGCGTGCGTGGTGGTCGCGGCGGCACTCTGCCTAGCGCCGGCAGCCGTGTTCGGATTCGAGGCGTGGATCGCGCTCGGCGAACGCTGGCTCCTGGACCTCGTCGCCTTCGTCCGCGCCGCGAACCTGGCCGATCCGAGCGAGATTCCCGACGGTTTCCCGCTCTCCGACACGACGATGAACCAGAGCGTGCGCGAGGCTCTGTGGCGCGTATTGACTCCGGAGGCGGCTCGCTCCGGCACACGGATCGTCTCGCTCGCGCTCGTCGCGACGGCGTCCTGGATCGCGTCACGCGCCCGGACGGAGCGCGAGAACAGGCTGGCGGCGGCCCTGTTCCTCCCGGTGTGCGTCCTGATCTCGCCCATCGCCTGGAAGGCTCACCACGTCGTCCTGCTGGTCTTCTTCGGAGTCCTGGTCGCCGAAGCGTGGGCACAGAGGCGCAAGTGGCTCGGAATGGTGCTCGTCGTCTATTATGGAACCTGCGTGCTGCTCTCCGAGGACGTCGTGGGCAAGGACTGGAAGAACACGCTTCAAGCGCTGTCGGTCGTGACGTTGGGCGCCATCGCGCTCTTCGTGGCCGGTGTCGTCGTCGCGAGGGGAGGCGCACGCGGACTCGCGGGCGCGTCGGTGAAATCATGATGCGCGTCAGCTACCACCCCGACTACTGGATCCCGTTGCCGGAGCGCCATCCTTTCCCGATGGGGAAGTACCCGGCCCTGCACAGGATCCTGCTCGAGGAGGATCTGATCCGTCCCGATGGCGTGCACACGCCGGAGGAGTGCGACGCGCGCGACCTCATGCTCGTCCACACGCGCACCTACGTGGAGCGCATGCTCGAGGGCTCGCTCGAGGAAGACACGGCGAAGCGGATCGGGGTGCCGTGGACGCCGGCGCTCGCGCGCCGTTCGCGACTCGCGGTGCAGGGCACGATCGAAGCGGCGCGCATGGCGCTCGAGGACGGCCGCTCGGCGAACCTGGCCGGAGGCACGCACCACGCGCACGCCGGCCGCGGGGAGGGATACTGCGTGTTCAACGACGTCGCCGTGGCGATCCGCGTGCTCCAGCGCGAGGAGCGCATCGCGCGCGCCCTCGTCGTCGATCTCGACGTGCATCAGGGCAACGGGACCGCCGCGATCTTCGAGGGCGAGGAATCCGTCTTCACGTTCTCGATGCACGGGGAGAAGAACTACCCGCTGCGCAAGGAGCGCTCGAGCCTCGACGTGCCGCTGCCCGACAAGCTCGACGACGACACGTACCTGTCCTTGCTCGCCCAGCACCTGCCGGACGTGATCGCTCGCGCTCGACCCGATCTGGTCGTGTACCTCGCCGGCGTCGACGTCGTGCAGGGCGACCGTTTCGGCCGACTGGCGCTGACGCGGGACGGGCTGGCGGCGCGGGATCGATTCGTGCTCGAGACCGTGCAGGAGCGCGGGTTGCCGATCCTGCTCGTGCTCGCCGGCGGGTACGCCAAGACACCGGAGATCACCGCCGACCTGCACGCGATCGCGCACCGCGAGGCGGCGCGCGTGTTCGGTTGAGCGCCGTGCCGGGACTTTTGCCCCTGATCGAGCGAGCGCGCGATGCTCGCGCCGACCTCGTCCAGCGCCTCGAGCGCGAGGGAACGGACTGCTGGCGTCTGTTCCACGGCACGACCGAGGGCCGCCCGGGTCTCACGATCGACCGCTACGGCGATCTCGTCCTCGTCCAGACGTTTCGCGAGGCGCTGTCGCCCGCCGAGATCGAAGAGATCGAGGGCGCGCTCGACTCGCGCGTGGTGTGGAATCACCGCGGGAAGGGCGTGCGTCAAGCGTTCGCGGACTTCGCGCCCGACGACGAGCTCGCGACGCGCGAGTTCGTGGCGCGCGAGAACGGCGTGCGCTATCCGATCCGGGCGCGCCATCGCGGCCTCGATCCGTGGCTGTTCCTCGATCTGCGGGCCGGCCGGCGCCTGCTCGCCGGAGCGTGCGCGGGGAAAACGGTGCTCAACCTGTTCGCCTACACGGGATCGGCCGCCGTCGCCGCCCTGGCGCACGGCGCGCGGAGCGCGTGCAACGTCGACTTCGCGCGCTCGAGCACCGAGGTGGCTCGACGCAGTCTCGAGCTCAACGGGCTCGATCCGGGCGCGCTCGAGACCATCGTCGAGGATTTCTTCCCGGTGGTACGGCAATTCGCCGGGCTGCCCGTGAAGGGCCGCGCGAGCGCGCGTCCGCACACGCGCTTCGAACCGCGCGCCTTCGACGTCGTCTTCCTCGATCCGCCGGCCTTCTCGCGCGGAGCGTTCGGCGCGGTGGACGTCGCCCGCGACTATGCGAGCCTCCTCAAGCCCGCGCTCTTCGCCCTGACCCCCGGCGGCACGTTGATCGCGACGAATCACGTCGCCGAAACGTCGAGCGAGTCGTGGCGCGACTGTCTGGAGCGCTGCGCGGCGAAGGCTGGTCGTCCGCTCGCGAGCCTCGAGCTCCACGTTCCAGACGCCGACTTTCCCTCGTTCGACGGACGTCCGCCACTGAAGATCGCGGTGCTGCGCGTGTAGGATTCGCACGCTTGGAAACCGCGCCCCCGATTTCTCGCGCCCTCGTGTGCCGCGGCGTCGCCGTCCTGTGGATCGCGAACACGCTGGTCGCGGCCCTCGTCGGCAGCGCCTACTTCGGCGACACGCTCGCCGGCTCTGCCCTGTTCACGAGGCTCTTTTCCGTCGCGGCGCTCGTCTCGAGCCTCGCCCTGCTGTTCCTCCTCGCCGCGTTGCCGCTCTTCGCGCTCGGGCTCCTCGGCTTGGGTGAACGCGCGATGCGCATCGTGCAGTCGGCGTGGTGGACTCTCGCTCTCCTGGCGGTATTCGTCGACACGCGCATCTACTCCCTGTTCCGCTACCACATGAACGGGATGGTGTGGAACCTGCTCACGACACCCGGCGGCGAGGAGAACTTCGAGATCGCTCCCGGCACGTGGTTCGCGGTGGCGGCGGGCGTGGCCGTCGTCTTCTGGATCGAACTCCTCGCATGGAAGTGGACCGTGGCGCGCGGCTCGCTTCGTCCGGCTCCGGTGCGCGTCGCGGTGGCCCTCGTGCTCTGCGTCGTCGTGTTCGAAAAGGTCACGTACGCATTCGCCGACGCGCGTCGCGATCGTGCGATCACGGCGCGCGCGGCGCTGTTCCCGGCCTATCAGCGCTTCACGATGAAACGCACGCTCGCGCGCTTCGTCGAGGTCGACATGCGCCCGGACGCGCGCCTCGACGTCGCCGAGCCGGGGCTCCTGCTGCGCTATCCGCACGAGATGCCCGTTCTCCCTGCCTCCGGAGCACGTCCGAACGTGCTCGTGATCGTGATCGACTCGCTCCGCGCGGACATGCTCGATTCAGCGACGATGCCCAGGATCGACGCCTGGTCGAAGCAGGCGCGCGTCTTCGCGAATCACGCCTCGGGCGGCAACGCCACGCGGTTCGGCATCTTCTCGCTCGTGTACGGCATCCACGGCACCTACTGGATGCCGGTGTACGAGGAGAACGCGCCGCCCGTGCTGGTCACGGCGTTGGCGCGCGCCGGTTACGACATGCGCGTCATCTCGGCCGCGAAGATGAGCTATCCCGAGTTCCGCTCGACCGCGTGGGTCGACATGAACGACCGCGTGGAGGATGCCTTCGAAGAGCCCGAGAAGTTCGAGCGGGACCGCGCCGTCGTGGCGCGCTTCGACGAGTGGCTCTCCGAGCGCGCCGCGCGCGGCGAGAAAGCGCCCTTCTACTGCTTCACGCTCCTCGACTCGCCGCACCAGACCTACTCGTGGCCGCCCGACGAGACCGTGTTCTCTCCCGCGCCGCGCAGCCTCGACTACCTCGATCTCTCGAGCCGTCCCGACGACGCGTCGATCGAGGCCGTGAAGAACAGCTACAAGAACGCGGTGCACTTCTCCGACGCGAACGCGGCGCGCATGATCGACGCGCTCGAGAAGCACGGAGTCCTCGAGAACACCATCGTCGTCGTCACCGGAGATCACGGCGAGGAGTTCTTCGAGCACGGGTTCTTCGGCCACACCAGCAATTTCACGCCCGAGCAGGTGCACGTGACGTTCGTGATGAGCGGCCCGGGCATCCCCTCGGGCGTCGAGACGCGCCCCACCAGCCACGTCGACCTCGCTCCGACGATCCTGGAAGCGCTGGGCGCCGACCGCGCCATGCGCACCCAGTGGAGCCAGGGCGAAAACCTGCTCGACCCGCCCGTTCACCGCGATCGCGTGATCGCGGGATGGCAGGAGGTCGCCGTGTGGGTGGACGGCGGGATCCTGCACGTCCCGCTCGAAGGACATCGCGGCCTGGTCGCGGCGCGCGACGCGAACTGGCGCGGGCTCGTGAACGAGAACGAGTTCCTGCTCGCCAACGGGCAAGCGATCGCCCGACTGGCGCGGGAATGCAGGGCGTTCTTGCGCTGAAGCGCACGTTCTTCCGCGCCGGCTTCCGGGTGCGGTGGCGCTCCGCGTCCCGCTCTGCGAAAATTCCGGCGGGCCCGCTCGTGTGCCGGGTCCCATGCTCGCAGTGCAGATTCAAAGGACCTCTCGTGCGCTCGATGTCCTGACGATCCTCGTCTTCGTCCTGGCTCTGTCGGCACCGACGCTGGATCTCCTTTTCAGACCCGACGAAGCGCGCAGCGTCGCGCGCGAAAACCGCCTGGCCGCGCCGCTGCCACGACCGCCTCTGGAGCTGGCGAGCCTGTCGAAATTCCCGCGCGCCTTCGAGGACTGGTACGCGGACAGGCTGGGGTGCCGCGACCTCTTGCTGCGCGCTGCGCAGGAACTGAACTGGCTCGCGCTCCGAGTCGACCCGCTTCCCCTGATCGTGCGCGGTCGCGACGGGTTCGATTTCTACGCCAGGGAGTTCGCGCCCGCGATCCAGCGCGGCGCACGCCCCGCGACGGAAGCCGAACTCGAACTCTGGAGACGCTGTCTGGAGGCCCAGCGTGACCGCTGCAAGCGCCTCGGAGCGGAGTTCGTCTTCGTGCTCGCGCCCAACAAGGAGTCGATCTACCCCGACAAGTGGCCCGCCACCCATGTCGTGGTCGGTCCCACGCGACTCGATCAGCTCGCCGCCTGGCTGCGCCAGAAGAGCGATCTCGAGTTCGTGGATCTGCGCCCGGCGCTGCGCGCCGAGCGCGAGTTCGACAGGCCCGAGGAGGACGATTTCGTCTATTACCGTCTCGGGTCGCACTTCACCTGGCGCGCAGGGCTCGCCTCCTGGAACGCGATCGCAGCGGAACTCAACCGGAAGTTCGACCTGGTCCGGCCGCTGCCGCGGGGCGACTACGAGATCCAGCCGTCCGACGACGGCGCGGACGACACACTCTGGGATCGTTCGTACGTCAGCGACCTCGTTCGCCAGAAGCGCTGGCGTTCCTGGCCGCGCGCGGACTTCGGGTTCCGGCTCGAGTACGACGCCGCCCTGCGCGGGGCCTCGAGCACTTCCTCGGATCCGACCCTGCCGACCTGCCTGTTCGTCCACGACTCGTTCGGTCCCTGGATGATGCCGTTCGCGGCCCGATCGTTTTCGACCATGCACGCCGTCTGGACGCAACAGATGCCGCGCCACTTGATCGAGCGCCATCGCCCCGACGTGGTGATCCAGGAAGCGACCGAACGCGTCCTCGCGTGGGATCCGATCGAATCCGTCGCCGATTTCGAGCCGGTGTCCGCCGCGGACTTCGAGACGTACGAGCCCATCGCCGACGCGACGGAGTCCGAACGCTCGAATTCACCCGAGGCGCAGAAACCCCGCGTCTTCGCAGCCGGCGCGGACGGCGTGATTCGTGTTCCGATCCCGACTCCGCCCGACGGGAGCCTGCTCGCCCTGCATTTGAGTGTGGCGGCGCCGGCCGAGGGTCTCCTCGTCCTCTACTTCCAGACGCGGACCGAGCCGGCGTTCTCTCGCGCGCGTTCGATCACGATGAACCTCGAAGCGGGCATGAACGATCTGTTCCTGCGCCTCTGGATCCCGGGGCTCTCGGGGAATCTCGGCATCTATCCCGGCTCCGGCGGCAGCGGGCGCCTACGTACGCTCGAGATGCGATTGTCGCGGTGAATGCGCCCCGCAATCACTGCCGGAGCTCGCGTGCAGCGAGCTCCGGCGTTGTCGCGGACGACGGACAGGGGTTACCTTCCAAGCGATGGTCAGGCGCAGCGCGACGGCTCGATCGACCCGGACGAACCGCGCCGCGGATCGCGCGACCGCGCTGTGCTTCGCGCTGGCTCTCCTCGTACCGTGGTTCGATCACCTGCTGCGGGCCGATGCGGCGCGCGACGTCTCGCGCGAGAATCGCCTCCCTGCCGTCTACCCCAAGCCTGTCTCGGACCTCGCGAGCCTGTCTCTGTTCCCACTCGCTTTCGAACGCTGGTTCTGCGACCGGCTCGGGACTCGCGATCTCCTGCTGCGCGCGTCGCAACTCGAGACCGCGGTGTTCCTGGGGCTCGATCCTTCGATCACGACCATCCGCGGCGAGCAGGGCTTCGATTTCTTCGGAGGCGACGACTCGGAGCGCGTCCACCGCGGCGTGCGCCCGTCCACGACGAAAGAACTCGAGACCTGGAGGCGCTCGCTGGAGATCGAGCGCGAGCGTTGCCGGCGCCTCGGCGCCGAATTCGTGTTCGTGATCGTGCCCGACAAGCAGACGATCTACCCGGAGAGGTGGCCGCGGGAGAGGACGATCCTCGGCGCCACGCGGCTCGATCAGTTCGCGCAGTGGATGAAGGAGAATAGCGACGTGCGCTTCGTAGACCTGCGCGCGGCGCTGACACTCGAGCGCGCCAACGATCGCGAAGCCGTCGGTGATTTCGTGTATCACCCGCTCGGCAGCCACCTCACCTGGCGTGGCGCGTTCGCGGCGTGGGATGCGGTCGCCGCGGCGTGCGCGGACATCGAACCGGCCCCGCGCCGCCTGAATCGAGCCGAGTTCGCCGTGCGGGAACTGCCCGAGAACGAGAACGACTCGATGTGGGACCTGACCTACGTGGGCGATCTCTTCCATCAGCGCGGCTATGCCTTGGATCACGTGCGCGGTCCCAGCCCACGCGTCGAGTACGGCGCCAAGAACGAGATCCTCTCGAGCACGCTCGACGACACTGGCCTGCCCTCGGCGCTCTTCGTCCACGATTCGTTCGGACCGTGGATGCTGCCCTACGTCGTGCACTCGTTCTCGAGAGTGAATGCCGTCTGGACGCACCGCGTGCCGCGCGAACTCATCGAGCGCCACCGGCCGCGGATCGTCGTACAGGAGATCACGGAACGCTCCCTGACGTGGCCCTTGTCCGCGGTCGAGTCCGACCTCGAACACGTCACCGAGCAGGAGTTCCAGACCTTCGCCCCGCTGCTCGGACCGCTGGACCTGCACAGTGAACCGCTGTTTGCGACTCGCGGAAGCGTCTCCATTTCGCGCAGCACGGACGGCTGGGCCATCGATCAGCGCGCCGGGGACGGACTCATCGTGCTCCCGAGCGCGAATCTGACCGAGGGTGCCGATCTCGCTCTCAAGATCGAGATCGTGGCCCCGAGCGAAGGCAACGCGCTGCTCTTCTATCAGACCAGGACCGAACCCCGGTTCGCGCGCGTGCGCTGCCTCGCGGTCAATCTGGAGAAGGGCCCGAACAGGCTCCTCGTGCGCACGCGCGCGAACGGGCTATGTGGCGGGCTGCAGGTTCGACTGAGCACGAACGGCGGGTACACACTGCGCGCGTTCGAGATGCGCTCGGCGCGCTGACGAAGGCCGAGTGAGATCAGCGCGACGCGATGCGCGCGAGGTGGTGGCGCAGATCCGACACGATCTTGTCGAGGTACGCGGACTCCTCGTCGTCGAGGTTGCCGAAGGTCTTGTCGCGCAGCATCTCGAGGTCGTCGACGAGCATCTTCGCGCTCGCCGCGTTGACTTGCCTGGTCTTGGTCACCGGGTTCTCGAGCAGGCCGAGCGCGATCATCGCTTGGAAGGAGAGGCGCGTGACGAACAGCCTGAAATCGCCGCCCGGCAGCGGCACGTCGCTCGCGCGCATGGTGCCGGTGTTCTCGACGTCGTCCTCGTCTTCGGGGTCTTCCATCACGCCCGATTCCTCTCGCGGACGCGCTCCCTGCCGCCGTTGCGCGAGTGCGCGAGCGCGGCGGCGACGAAGCCCTTGAAGATCGGCTGCGGAGCGAGCGGCGTGCTCTTGAACTCCGGGTGGAAGTGCACGCCCACGAAGAACGGATGTCCCTCGAGTTCCACGATCTCGACGAGGTCGCCAGACTTGGCTGTATTGCCCTCGTTGTGAGCGTGATACTTCTTGGAGCGAACCATCACCTTTCCGTACATCGGGTGCTTGACCTTGCGTTCAACGAGGACTGTGACAGTCTTTTC
>JBGATY010000104.1:0-13386 GCA_044228955.1 Planctomycetota bacterium
ACAAGCCCGCGAGCGTCGAGCACAAGCCCGACATCTCGGCCGAGACGAACATCCCCGAGTTCACCGTCAAGGCGGTGGTGTTCGGCGCGATCTTCGGGATCCTGTTTGGTGCCTCGACGGTCTACCTGGCGCTCAAGGCAGGTCTGACGGTCTCGGCGTCGATCCCGATCGCCGTGCTCTCGATCTCGCTCCTGCGCGCCTTCGGCCGGGCGACGATCCTCGAGAACAACATCGTGCAGACGATCGGCTCGGCCGGTGAATCGGTGGCGGCGGGCGTCGCGTTCACGATTCCGGCGCTGCTGTTCCTCTCACCGGGGTCCAACGGACCCTCCTACTTCAACTACACCACGATCATGACCCTGGCCGCCTGCGGCGGAATCCTGGGCGTCTTGTTCATGGTGCCCCTGCGGCGCTCCCTGATCGTCGCCGAGCACGCCACGCTTCCTTTCCCCGAGGGCACGGCCTGCGCGGACGTTCTCATCGCCGGCGAGAAGGGCGGCAAGATGGCGGGACTGGTCTTCGGCGGAGTCGCCGTCGCTGCCGGCTACAAGCTGCTCAACAGCGTGTTCTCGCTGTGGAAGGAATCCGTCTCCTTCGTGACGTCGAAGACCGCGGTCCTGCCGACGGCCACGATCGCGAACGAGGTGAGTCCCGAATACCTCGGAGTCGGTTACATCCTCGGCCCCAAGATCGGCGGGATCATGGTGTCGGGCAGCGTGCTCACGTTCGTCGTGCTGATTCCGCTGCTCTCGCTGCTCGTGCCGGACACGAAGGTCATCGCCGACTTGACGAGCCTGGGTTTCTCGGCGGATGCGATCAACGGCATGGGAGCGGCGACCAAGTACCGCGAGGCGTACACGCGCTACATCGGTGCCGGTGCCGTGACCATGGCGGGCATCATCACCCTGATCAAGACGATGCCGACGATCGTGCGCTCGTTGCGCGAATCGATGGCGGCGTTGCGCGGCGGAGCCGGATCCGCCGGCGTCAAGCGCACCGAGCGTGACATCCCCATCACGTGGGTCGCCATGGGAGCGATCGGTCTGGCGGTCATCCTCGCGGTGTTGCCGATCCTGCCGGGGACCTTCGGCAGCAAGGTCGTGATGTCGGTGCTGATGCTCGTGTTCGGATTCCTGTTCGTGACCGTCAGCTCGCGGATCGTCGGCTTGATCGGATCGTCGTCCAACCCGATATCCGGCATGACGATCGCGACGCTCCTCGGCACCGCGCTCGTATTCCTCTCGATGGGGCTCGGCGGCGAGGTCAACCAGCCGATCGCACTGTCCGTCGGAGCGATCGTGTGCATCGCGGCGGCGAACGCCGGAGCCACGAGTCAGGACCTGAAGACCGGCTTCCTGGTCGGCGCCACGCCGATCCGGCAGCAGATCGGACTCGTGATCGGCGTCGTCGTGAGCACACTCGTCATCGGACTGACGATCCAGTTCCTGCACACGAGCTTCACGATCGGATCCGACAAGTTCCCCGCGCCGCAAGCGAACTTGATGGCGACCGTCATCAAGGGCGTCATGTCGCAGAACCTCCCCTGGGGTTACATCATGGTCGGGGCCGGCCTGTCCCTGATGATTTTCATGTGCGGCGTTTCGCCGCTGGCCTGGGCCGTCGGAGCCTACTTGCCGATCGCGACGACGTTCCCGATCTTCGTCGGCGGGATCCTGCGCTGGATCGCCGACAAGATCCGTGGCGACAAGGACGAGAGCGAGCTGTCGCCGGGCATGCTGTTCGCGACGGGCCTCGTTGCCGGGGGTACGTTGACCGGTGTCGCGAGTTCCGTGCTCAAGGCCATTCCGAAGGAGGCCGTGGTCGACGGCAAGGTGGTGGAATCCGACGTACTCACCGTCTGCCAGGGTTGGGGCGAATCCTTCCAGCATTCGCTACCGATCAACCTCGATCTGTTCGCGCTGATTCCGTACGCGATCCTCGCCGTCATTCTCGTGCGCTTCGGCATCCGCAAGATGTCGACACAGATCTGAGGTCGCGAGCCCTCCCAGGCAACCATGGCGGAACCGGACAGTTTCCGACCCTCGGTCTCGGCCGAGGAGTCCCCGCCGGAATTCACGTTCCGGGCCATCGCGCTCGGGGCGCTCCTCGGCATCGTGTTCGGCACGGCGTCCACGTACCTCGCTTTGCGCGTCGGATTGACGACGTCGGCGTCGGTGCCGATCGCGGTGCTCGCGGCGTGGGCGATCCGGCGCAAGCGCGGGCAGCGCGCGGTGCTCGAGCACAACATCGTGCAAACCACCGGCTCGGCGGGGGAGTCGGTCGCGGCGGCGGTCGTGTTCAGCGTCCCGGCCTTGATCTTCCTCGGGTATCCGCTGCAGGTCGGGCTCACGACTCTCGTCGCGATCACGGGCGGCTGTCTGGGCGTGCTCCTGATGGTGCCGCTGCGGCGCTACCTGATCGTCAAGGAGCACGGCGTCCTGCGCTATCCGGAGGGGAAGGCGTGCGCCGAGATCATCCTCGCGGGCGAGAAAGGAGGGACGAGTGCGAAGAAGGTCTTCGTGGGCCTCGGACTCGGCGCGGGATTCAAGGCCTTCCAGGCGCTGTTCGGCGGCGTGAAGGCCTCGATCTTCGCGCCCATCTCCGCACTCAAGGGTGCCTCGATCGGGTGCGACGTCGCGCCGGAGCTGATGGGCGTCGGCTACATCATCGGCTACCGCACGTCGCTCATGATGGTCGCCGGTTCGGTGCTGGCGAGCTTCATCCTCGTCCCGATCATCAGCGTGTTCGGCGCCGGTCTGGCGGCACCACTCGCGCCCGCGACCAAGCTGATCCAAGACATGGGGCCGATGGACGTGTGGTCGAGCTACGTCAAGCACATCGGCGCCGGCGCCGTCGCGGCCGGGGGGATTTTCGCCCTCGCGCGAGCGCTGCCCTCGATCGTGAGCTCGATCAGGGCCTCGTCGGGCGCGCTCTTCGCGCGCGGGGAAGGCGACGGTACCGCCGTTTTGCGCACCGAGCGTGACACGCCGACGACCGTGCTCCTCCTCGGCGCGATCGGCATCGTCGCGCTGATCTGGGCCGTGCCCGCGTTCCACATGAACCTGCTGGGGGCCGTGCTGATCCTGGTGCTCGGCTTCTTGTTCGCGGTGGTCAGCTCGCGCGTCACCGGAGAAGTCGGATCGTCGTCGTGTCCACTCTCCGGCATGACCATCGGCGTCCTGATGGCGACGTGCGGGATGTTTCTCGCGGTTGGCTGGGAAGGCTCGGCGTACTCGCGGCTCGCGCTCCTCGTCGGCGCGATCATCTGCATCGCGATCAGCAACGCGGGCACGTGCTCGCAGGACCTGAAGACCGGCTTCCTGCTCGGCGCCACGCCCGTGAAGCAGCAGGGCGCGCTCCTGATCGGCGTCCTGACGTCGGTGCTGGCGGTTGGCTGGACGGCGTACCTGCTCAACAAGGCCGAGACGAAGGACGTGCCCGTCGAACGCGTGATCACGTTCACCGAACACGACATGGCGCGTGCGGAGACGGTCACCCGAACGAAGGACGGCGTGGTCACCGCCTGGGCGGAGGTGCACATCACGCCCGATGACGGATCTCTGGTTCCTCCCGGTGGGTATCTGGTCGATCCCGCGACGCGCGAGGCGCGCTTCGTCCTCGAGGACGGCATCGGCGCCGGGCGGCTGCAGGCGCCTCAGGCCAAGCTCATGTCGGTCGTCATCGACGGCTTGCTCACGCACAAGCTGCCGTGGGACCTGATCCTGATCGGCGCCGCGATCGCGATCTTCATCGAGTTGCTGGGATTCCGCTCGCTCACGTTCGCCGTGGGTGTGTACCTGCCGCTCGCCTCGACGATGCCGGTCTTCCTCGGGGGCGTCGTGCGCAAGATCGCCGACACGCTCTACCGCCGCACCCCCGACGCCGAGGACGAACCCGAGGGCATCCTGTGGTGCTCTGGCCTCATCGCCGGAGCCTCGATCATGGGCATCGCGGCGGCGATGCTCGGATTCCTGCCCGGTTTCGATGCCGACTCGGGCTATCACCCAGCCGTCGCGCGACTGCGCGACTGGATTCCCTACGTTTCCACGAGCGACGTCGCGGCAACGGCGTTCCTGGCACTGCTCGGCTGGCTCATGCTGCGCGGGGCGCGGGGCAGGGCTACTGCACGCTGACGCTCGCGGGCGTCACGGGCGCCCCGTTCCAGGCAGACACGGTCACGGTCGTCGAGCCGACGCCGTTCGCGGTCAACGCCGCGCCGTTGTTGACGCCCGCGATGCCGGGCGACCCCGTCGACCAGTTCACGAGCTTCGTCACGTCGCGACGCGCGCCGTTCGCATAGATGGCGAAGGCCTTCAGGCCTTTGCGCCCTCCGACGGAGAGGGTGTTCACAGCGGGTTCGACTTGGACGCGCACGAGCGCCGGTGCCGCCGTCGCGCCGACCTGCGAAACCGTGCCGTCCGCATTCTCGCGGAACGTTTTGCCGCGCGAGAAGCTCGTGAACGAAACGCCCTTCTGCGTCGGGTTCGATTGTCCGCCGAAGCCCGACACGCTGCCGCGGCCGTCGAAGAACTCGTACTCGTTCTGCGCCAGGCAGTAGTCGAACCGCGCCGGATAGCCCTGCGGAATCGCCGAGAACGCCAGCAGTCCGCTCGCCGGCTGGATGGCGACGAAACCGTCCACGGGAATCGTGTAGTTCACGCCGCCGACGGTCGCGCTCCAGTTCGGATTGGCGTGATTCAGCCACATCTCGAGCCCGCTCGCGAAGCGAATGCGCATCCGCGGATCACGGAACGAGTCGAGCGTCCCCGTCTCCTCGAGGAGCGTCTGGAAGCTCTTGAACACGCCGCCGCTCTCGTACTCGATCGCGATCGGAGTTTCCTTGGTGTAGCGCGCCTGCAGCGCGTTGGTCAGGAAATACTCGCGCAGCATGTCGGCGTGCGACGTGTAGTTGCCGATCACGTTCATGAATCCGTTCGAGAGCAGGAAGCCCGCCTTTCCGTACGTGAACTCGTAGATTCGATAGCGATCCAGCGCGGCCTCTGTGAGCGGCAGGATGATCGAGCCCGAGGCGTTCATGATTCCCGGTCCGTCAGCCGGACTGAAGAACCGCTCGAAGAACCCGTTGCCGTGATTCACCTGCAGCGGATCGAGCACGCGCCAATCGATCTCCGGCACCACCGGCCAGCCGGTCACGGAGAACGACCAGCCGCGACGATTCGCCGGGAGTTGACTGTTGGCGAGGCCCGAGCCCGTGTTGAGCGAGCGCTGCGTGCTGTCGCAGAAACCGCCCCACAGGAATTCGAAGTTCGATCCCGGGTCGATGAGCGATCCCTCGCCGAGCAAGGGCCCCTGGTACGTGTCCTGCAGCGCCCGCATCCACGTCTTCTGGTCGGCGCACGCGGTCCTCAACGTCTTGGCCCACGGCGAACCGGCAAGTTGGTCGATGTGATCGCCGTCGGCCCCGCGGGAGGGGCTCGAGTAGGTCTGGATGTCGAGGTAGCCCAGGTTCGCGCCGGCGTTGTTCTTCAAGAGTTGCGATTCACGTGCCGCCTCCAAGCCGCTCGCGGTCGTGGAAATGACGGGCAGGCCGAACTGCACGGTGAGCTTCGGCTGCCCGTTCGATGCGCGCGCGACGTGTGACATGTCGAGCACGCCGATCGGCGCGCTCGGGGGCATCGTGTTGTAGGAGTTGTACGCGCCGAGCAGATAGCCCTTCTGCGTGCCGGTCTGGATCGCGTTGGCGAATCCAGCCGGATCGAGCGGCGGCCACCAATCCGGCCCGACGTTGTAGCCGGCAGGAGCGTCCGCCTGGGCAGCGGACCAGGTGAAGTAGTAGCCGGCGATGTTGTCGACGCCCCAAGTGTCGAACAGACTCCAGAGCGGCGGATAGTTCGAAAACGGCGGCGAACCGAACAGGAAGAACATGCGGTTCGTGAGCAGTTCGCGGTACGGCGACGGCGGTTGTGTCGGCGTGACGAACGCCTCTTCGATCTTGCCCGTGATCATGACGCGGAACGTGTCGTCGATCGGACCGCCGATCTGCATTCCGTTCGAGAGTGGCGCATACTGGTTCCACGTGCTGTAGCCGTAATTGAGGTTGGTCGTCGTCGGCGACGGCACCAAGGGGACCTGGTTCAAGAAGTAGTTGCTGGAGTTCGTGTTGAAGAGGTCCAGGAAGTTGCTGTAGTAGAAGTTCCTCAGCGTGGCCGGGTTCTTGAAGCGCACGATCGGTTGCGCCATCCCGCCCATCAACCGCAGGATCTGCGGCGAGTCGAAGCCGATCGCGTCACCGTGCAGGATGCCGATGTAGTTCCTGGCATAGGACGTGCTCTGGTCCATGTCCTGATAGCGCACGGTGAGCATCTTGCCCGTGAGCGTGAGGGTCGTGCGCCGATGCCGCACGCCTTCGCCGATCGAGGTGAAATCGTCCGTGAAATCCAGGATCACAGCGTTGCTCGTCATCGCGGTCGACGTCAGGTTCGCGTACGACGACAACCATCCGACGCTGTGCAACGCTCCGCCGCCGTCACGGTACCCGGGGTTCACGTCAAGCATGGGCCAGGAGTCGCTCGACGTTTCCTTGATGCTGATGCGACCCTTCGACACGTAGGGCTGATCGAGGTCGAGCTGGTATTCGATGACCTCGTCGCCGGTGAAGCGCAGCGAGAACACGTTGCCGACACGCGTGACGGAGACCACGCCCCGTGCGCGGCTGCCGAGGTGGACGAGGGCATCGTTCGCCTGTGCCCGGCCGACCGCAGTGGCGAGGGTGGCGATACAGAGGGACAACGCGAGGCGAAGGACCTTGTTCATGGGCGGTAGGGCCGCACTTGGGCGACTTCTTGCGGGTGAGGGCGTCCGGATCTGGAAACGGACGAAGCGCGTTCTCTGCCAGCCGACGCTGTGAGCCTTCATCCCCCCAAGAACCGCCCGTGTCCGCGCGGGACACGGCGCCCCTGATCCTCCACTCCCATGCCGGATCCGCCAAGGCGGCCGTCGGCATGCGGAGAGGGGCAATCACAGGGCTGCTCCCTGTAGCCTCGCTCCCTGCCGCCGCAAGGCGTGCTGGCGGGACTCTTCCGCGGCGGGTCGCCAATTTCTTCGCAACTTGCCGCCCCGAGCGTCCGTGTACGTGCGGATAGAGGTCCACGGGACTCCTCGTCGCAGGGTCATGGAGAGAGGCTCCGTTCGTCGGCATGGGATCCGAGGTGCGACGAACGGGGTGGGAAGAACCGGACCTTGGGAACGAAGCGACGGGGGGTCCCGCCCTGACCATGCCCGTTCCCGCCGCGCTGGGACGGGGCGCGTGGCGCGCGTAGTCTGGGCCCCCGCATGGCCCCGCCGACCCCGCGTGTCTCGATCTGCCTGCCGACGTGGAACGGCGCGCGCGAGCTCGAACGGCTGCTGCCGCGACTCCTCGAACAGCGCGTGGAGGGCGGACTCGAGGTGGTCGCGGTCGATTCGAGTTCCAGCGACGGGACCAAGGCCGTGCTCGAGCGATTCGGGGCGCGCGTCGAGGTCATCCTGAAGGCGGAATTTCGCCACGGGGCGACGCGCAATCGGATCGCGGCACTTGCTCGCGGCGAGATCCTCGTCTTCATGACGCAGGACGCACTGCCGCGCGACCGGCACACGATCGCGGCGCTCGCCCAAGCCTTCGACGATCCGCGCACGGCCGGAGCGTACGCGCGCGTGCTGCCCTCCGACGACGACGACGCCTTGACGGCTCGCACCGCGCTCGCGGCTCCCGAGAGCCGCGCTCTCGCGCTCGTCTTCGAACGTGGGCCGTCAGCAGAGCCTGCGGGGGGGGGTGAATTGCGGTTCAACAACGTGACCAGCGCGCTGCGCGCCTCGGCCTGGCGCGAGCTGCCGTTCCCCGACGTGTCGTTCGGCGAGGACGCAGCCTGGGCGGAGCTCGCGCTCGAGCGCGGGTGGCGCATCCGCTTCACTCCGGAAGCGGTCGTGCACCACGCTCACCGCTACACGCCCGCCACCGCGTTCGAGCGCTATCGCGTGGACGCCTCGTTCCGGGCGCGAGAGCTGGGCCAGCGCGTGCGGCCGAACCTGTGGTCGGTGGCGAAGGGGATCGCCTTCGAGGTGCGCGAGGATTGGCGTTTCGTCCGCGAGCGTGGAAAGCCCCTGTCCGCGCTGGCGCGCTCTCCGTTCCTGCGCGGCGCGCAAGTGTGGGGACAGTACGTCGGCGGCCGCGAGGCGCGTTGAGGCGCCCGCTCTTCCAAGGCGCGCGCGGAACCTGTCTACTGTTCACGCTCTGGAAGTCCCCCCGATGCGACCGATTCGATCGATCAGCGTGCTGATGCCCACGTGGCAGGGGATCGAATTCCTCGACCGCGTGCTGTCCCGTCTCGCGGCGCAACGCTGCGAGATCCCCTGGGACTTCCTGGCGATCGACTCGGGTTCCACCGACGGGACGTGGGAGCTCCTGGCCGCATGGGCCGTGAAATTCCCCGTCCCGATGCGACGCAAGCGCATCGACAAGATCGAATTCGACCACGGCGACACCCGCAACCAACTCGCGGCGCTGTCGAGCGGTGACCTGCTCGTATACCTGACTCAGGACGCGATCCCGTCCTCGGAGCGCTGGTTGGCGACTCTGGCCGCGAACTTTGCCGATCCGAGGGTAGGCGGCGCATACTGCCGCAACGTTCCCCGACCGGATTGCGAATTGCTGACGCGCATCTTCAGCGCCAACGATCCGGGTTACATGCCCGGTCGACGCGAGGTGCGGTTGCCCGACGAGGCGACGTACGCGTTGATGAGCGCTCACGAGAAGCGCGTGCTCTACAACTTCAACGACGTCGCCAGCGCGATTCGTCGCGAGTTGTGGGAACGTCACCCCTTCCCGCGCACGTGGTTCGGCGAAGACGTCCTGATGGCGCGCGCGCTGCTCGAGGCCGGTTTCACGACCGTCTACGACGACGAGGCGACGGTCGAGCACAGTCACGACTACACGCCCGAGGAGAACTACTCGCGCGCCGCGATCGACGGGCGGTTCAACGCCGAGTGGCTCGATCGAGTCTCCGTGGCGAGCAAGTCCGACGCGCGCATCCTCGCGGACAGGCAGCTCGAGGAGGATCGCGAGGCGCTGCACCACGCGAAACTGTCCGACGTCGAATACGGGCGCGAGTTGGAGCGCGCAGCGCGACTGCGCACCGCCGTGTTCGAGGGTCTCCACGATGGTGGGACGACGAAGAAGCGCTATCCGCGCACGCGATTCCTGGAGAGGACGCGGCTGAAGGTCCTCTACGTTGTGCACGGATTCCCGCCCGATACATGGGCCGGGACCGAGATCTACACGCAGAATCTGGCTCTCGAAATGTCCCGCCGTGGGCATCAGGTCGTCGTGTTCGCACGCGCCCCGGGCGCAGCGGGCGGACCAGCCGATTTCACGGTGCACGAGCAGGAATTCCAGGGTCTGCGCGTCCTGCGCATGATCCATCGGCTGGACCACAAGCGCCTCGCCGAAAGCTACCGCCAGCCGAAGGCCGAGGCCGCATTCGCCGCCGTGCTGGAACGCGAACGGCCGGATGTCGTGCACTTCCAGCACCTGATCCACCTTTCCGCCGGGTGCGTGGATGTCGCGCGCGAGATGGGCATCGCGACGCTGATCACGATCCACGACTACTGGTCGATCTGCGCGCGCGTGCAGCTCATTCGTCCCGACGGGGTGCGCTGCGAGGAGAATCAAGGCGCGGGGTGCTTCCTCTGCGTGAAGGAGAAGGCGCTCGATCGAATCGGCGCGGCGAAGAAGGCCGGCAGCCTGCTCGGTCCGATGGGCCAGTTCCTCGCCGAGATCGCCGGGCGCGACGAATACGCCGAGATGATGGAGCGGCACGACGACGTCGTCGGGTGTTACTCCCGGGCGGACCTGCGCGTAAGCCCGAGCCGTTTCCTGCGCCAGAAGCTCGTCGACACGGCTGAATTCGATCCTCACACGCTGCTCTTCTCCGACAACGGGATGCGCACCGACCACGTGCGCGCCCTGTCGAAAAAGCGCGATCCGGGGGGCCGCGTGCGCTTCGGCTTCGTGGGATCGCTCGTCTGGTACAAGGGCGGCGAGGTGATGCTGCGCGCGATGCAGCGGCTCGCCGGCGCGAACGTCGTGCTCGTGGTCTACGGCGACTTCAAGACCGAGACGGACGAGCACCATCGGCAGCTGCGCGCGCTCGCGGGGCCGAACGTCGAGTTCAGGGGGCGATTCGACAATTCCAGGCTCTCGGACGTCTACGCCGAGATCGACGTGCTGCTCGTGCCCTCGATCTGGTTCGAGAATTCGCCGATCACGATCCACGAGGCCTACCTCACGCACACTCCGGTCCTGGCCTCGAACATAGGCGGCATGCGGGAGTTCGTGCGGGACGGCGTGGACGGCCTGTGGTTCGAAGTCGGCGACGACGCGGACCTGGCCGCGAAGATGCGCCGTTTCGTCGACGAACCGGACCTGCTGGAGCGCCTCTCGCGCGACTGGATGGAGATCAAGACCATCGCCGAGGACGCGGCGGTCACGGAATTCCGCTACCGGGCGCTGTGCGCGATCGAGCGCGATGCCCGCGGATCGGGCCTGCCGCGCGCCCTGCTCGATCGGTCGGGCATCGAGACCTCGCGACGCGTCGGACCGTGCGAGCAGCAGGGCGCCGACATGCTGCTCCTGCGCGCCGACGGCCGGGCCCGTGCCGAATTCGACGTGCGCGGCACGGGCGGCGGGGCGCGTACCCTGCGCATCGAGCAGTTCGCGCTCGGCGCGGAGGCGACGCTCGCGCTCGGTCTCGCCGTATTCGTCGACGGCCGGCGCGTGGCCGAGTTCCCCGCGTTCACGTCGAGCGGCAAGGACGGCGTGCGCACGCTCGACCTCGATCTCGATCTGGCGCCCGATGCCGCGGTACTCGCCTTCGAAACGCTCGAAGTCGGTCCCGGCACACGCACCCATGCACGCTTGAAACGCGTCGTACTCCTCACGTCCACGCGCAGGATCCCGCTTCACGCATGAGCCGATTCTTCGACCGACTCTTCCGCGACGACTCGCTGCCCGACGCCGACGTGGTGCCCGACACGCCCGTGTCGCGCGGGCCGACCGCGGCGCGGCCGCGACTGCACCGTCCCGACCTCGAGGTGCGCGCCTCCGTGCCGATCGCCGAGAAGGACCTGCCGCGCTGCGCGGTCGTGATCCTCAACTTGAACGGCCGGCATCACCTGGAACCGTGCTTCGGGAGTCTGGCGAAGCTCGATTATCCGAAGGAACGCTTCGAGGTGATCCTGATCGACAACGCTTCGAGCGACGGCTCTGTCGAGGAGATGCGCGCGAAGCACGGCTGGGTGCGCCTCGTCGTGAACGAGAAGAACGTCGGTTTCGCCGCGGGCTGCAACCAGGGCGCGACGCTCGCGAAAACCGCCGACGTGTTGGTGTTCTTGAACAACGACATGCGCGTCGATCCGTTGTTCCTGCGCGAGCTCGTCGCGCCGATCGCGCACCGCGAGTGCCAGGCGACGACGGCGAAGATGTTCTCCTGGGACGGCAAACTCATGAACTCCGCCGGTGGCGGCATGAACTTCCACGGCATCGGCATCCAGCGCGGGTACCTGGAACCCCTGAGCGCGGAGTTCGACACGCCGCTGAAGACCCTGTTCGCCTGCGGCGGCGCGATGGCCATGGATGCGCACGTGTTCCGCGACGTGGGGGGCTTCGACGAGGAGTTCTTCGCGTACTACGAGGACGTCGACCTCGGCTGGCGCACGTGGGTGCAGGGTCATTCGGTGCAGTACGTTCCGACGGCGCGCTGCTGGCACCACCACTCGAGCACGAGCCGGCGCATGCCGCCCGAGACGATCCGGCTGTTGCAGACACGCAATCCGGTGCTCGCCTGCTTCAAGAACTACGACGACGACAACCTGCGCGCACGAGTTCCGCATCGAGGAATTGAGCGACCCGGCCGGCGGCGGAGGCTTGAAGCGCATGCTCGACAAGGCCGAGCGGGCGCTGTGGAAGGACGACATCGGCGTCAAACGAGTCGCCGCGGCGGACCTGATCGGCATCAACGATCTGCTGGGCCGCTTCGATCACTGGAGCGCGCGGCGCGCCGAAGTCCAGAGCAAACGCAGACGCACCGACGCCGAGATCTTCGGACTGTTCCTGAAGCCCAACTGGTGCATCGAGGGCGAGAAGGGGTACGTCGAACTGCAGCGCGGCATGACCCTCTACATGGGGCTCGATCGCATCCTGCCGGCCGACAGCCTCACGGACCCGAAGGGCTAGCGGCATGAAGCTCTCGGTCGTGATGCCGGTCTACAACGAGGAGAAGACCCTGAAAGAGATCGTGCGGCGCGTGTTGGCCACGCCTTTCGAGAAGGAGATCATCCTCGTCGACGACGGCTCCAAGGACCGCTCGCGCGAGATCATGACCGAACTCGCAGAGGCGCATCCCAACGTGCGCTGTTTCCATCACGCCGTGAACAGCGGCAAGGGCGCCGCCCTCTCGACGGGCTTCAAGCAGGTGAGCGGCGACATCGTGCTCGTGCAGGACGCGGACCTCGAGTACGACCCGAACGATTACGGGGTACTCCTGCGCCCGATCCTCGAGGGCAAGGCCGACGTCGTGTTCGGCAGCCGTTTCCTCGGCAGTCCGTACGCGCGCGTGCACTTGTACTGGCACTACGTCGGCAATCGGATGCTCACGACGTTCTCGAACATGTTCACCAACATGAACCTGTCCGACATGGAGACCTGCTACAAGGTCTTCCGCCGCGAGATCGCCGACAAGATCGAGATCAAGAGCCGCACCTTCGCGGTCGAGCCCGAATTCGCGGCGAAGGTCTCCAAGCTCAGGGCACGCGTGTACGAGGTGCCCATCACCTACTCGGGCCGCGACTACTCCGAGGGCAAGAAGATCGGCCTGAAGGACGCCTTCATCGCAGTGTGGGCGATCGTGCGCTGGTCGGTCTTCTCCTGAACTCAGACCGCGATCGGCTCGAGAGCCTCGTGCTGCTCGGCCACGATCACCCGCACTCTCGACGCGAGCCCCAGGTGCTGGAGCATTCCGTGCGCGGCCTCGAGCGCGAGTTCGCGCGTGTTCGTTTTCGACGAGAGGTGCGCGAGCACCAGCGTGTGCAGGTGTTCCGAAGCGAGGCGTTCGAGCATCGCTGCACCCTGCGCGTTCGAGAGGTGGCCGCGATTGCCCAGTATCCTGCGCCGCAGCACGGCCGGATAGGGACTCGTCTCCATCATCAGCGGATCGTGGTTGAACTCGAGCAGCAGCACGTGCGCGCCCGAGAGCTTGCGCGCGCTGACGAGGACCGTCGCCCGAGAGGACTTCGAGATCAACGCGCGCCGTCTCTCCGGCGTCGCCCGCTCGCTGATGCTCACGTCGAACGAGGATCCGACCATCGCAGAGAACACCGGCATCCTCTACGTCA
>JBGATY010000105.1:0-13317 GCA_044228955.1 Planctomycetota bacterium
CGTCACCTTCCACAAGCCCCGTCAGGTTCTGCCCGAGAAGGTCGGACTGGAAGACGCCGCCGCCCAGGTGATGACCGACTTCAAGATCGTCACCGCCTATACCATTTTCCCCCTGGAGACCATCGAGGCGGCCCGCGCAGGCGAATCGGCCGGCGCCATCAGCGGGGGAACGGTGCCAAAGCCCCGCGACAAGTGAGGCGGTCGGCTATCCGACTCGCACGCGGTCTCTCACGTCGTCGACGTGATTCTCCGACTCACTGCGGGCGGTCGTCGGACTGATCGTCCGCGGCCTGCCCCGGGGAGTTCACCCGGGCGGCGAACCTCTCGAACACCCTGCGCGCGTCCACGATGCGCGCCGGTTCGACCAGGTCCGCGATCACGTCGAGGATCGCGTGTACCTCTCTCGGCGTCGCCCCGCAACGCACCGCGCCGCGCGAGTGACTCGCGAGCTGGCGCGGCTGGCCGAGCGCGGCGAGAGCCGCGCACGCGAGCAATTCGCGCATCGACGCCGGGAGGCCGTCGCGAGCGAGGACCCTCGCGTAGGCGTGAGCGTGCATCCACTCGGCGTAGTCGGGATGGTAGCCCTCGAGCATCGCGCGGATCTCGGGCGCGCTCCGGCCGTAGATGGTCTCGAACAGCCGCGCGCCGCGCTCGTGCGCGTCAGCGGCCGTGCCCAGCTCGCCCGGTTCGAACGCGCCGAGGCCGCCGCACTCCTCCAGGACTCCGTGGACTTCCACCTGGCGCGGAAAGCCGGCGAACACGTGCACCTGGAGCACCGCCTCGCGCCACCGACGATCGGGCTCGCCGCTTTGGCAGTGGCGCCGCAGCTCGCGCACGACGTCGAACCGGCCGAGAACGCACGCGGCGAACAGCCGCACGAGGCGCCCGTCACGATCCGTCAGCGCGCCGCTCATCCGATCCAACGCCCGATCGGACGTCCCATCGCGATGCTCGAACCGACGCTGAGTCCTGCGACGCAGGCCGTCGTTCCCCGGGGCGCGAACAGGACGATGGTCGACCCCATTTCGAAGCGCGCGAGCTCGGCGCCGCGCGCGAAGGGACGTTTTTGAGACAGGGGACCGGCGTGGTTGGGCTCGACGCCGACGACGCGCATTCGACCGACGTTCATCGCCCCGACGAGCACGAGGAAGAGCGTCGCGCGCTCGCATTCGAGCTTCAATGCGCAGCGCTCGTTGACGTCGAGCACGCGGCGTTTCGCGAGGACCTTCGGCGCGACCGAGTAGCGGTCGCCGGGCATCCACTCGGCGGCGGAGAGCAGGCACTGCTCCGGCGCGTGAATGCGGTGGTAATCGCGCGGCGAGAGGTAGATGGTCCACGCGAAACCACCCTCGAGATCCTCCGCGCGGCCGATCGCGCCCAGCATGTCGGACACGGAATACGAGCGGCCCTTGGCCTGCAGAACGGTGCCACGTTCGATCGGACACAGGCTCTGCACCGTGCCGTCCACGGGCGAACCGATTTCGTCCGGGGCGGTCGGAAACGTGCGGGCGCCGCTCTTCAGCTCGCGCACGAAGAAAGCGCCCAGGCTCGGAAACGTGACCAGGGGCTGGCGGATTTCGTCCAGGTTCGCCCCGGTGAAACGCGCATACCCCTTGTAGACCGTCGAACGCAGGGGCGAGGGGATCCGCCGGTCGGCGATCCACCCCACGGAGTGCGAGAGCGCGAGGCGGAGGCCTCGAGTCATGCCTGGACGACCCGCGTCATCGTGCGATCAGTTGTTCCCGCCGCCCGCGCGCGGGGGCCGCGGCGCGCCGCCGCCCGCATTCTGCCCGCCGTTGCCGCCGGGATTCTGGCCGTCGGCGCCGGCGACTCGGCGCACTCCGCCGCCACCGCCCTGGCGACCGCGGAGGCCGTCGTTCTCGAACTCGTTGATTTGCGCGCCGAGATCGGTGCCGAACAGCCGGGTGAGTTCGTTCGCGCGCCATTCACGACCCTCGCGGAATGCGTCGCGCATCGTCTCGGGGTTGCCGTCCTGAGTGCCGTCACGGAACTGGGCGCGGACTTCCTCGATGTGGGCTCGCTCCGCGGTGTAGTAGTCGACGAGCGCGGTGCGCTGGCCCGCGGTCAGGGCGAACTTCTGGGCGGCACGGTCGGCCTTCGCGTCGATCAGCTTGGCCTCGCGCGCCTTGCGCTCTTCCTCGCGCGCCTTCTCCTTGGCCAGGCGTTCGTCCTCGAGCACCTTCAGGATCGCTTCGCGATGCGTGGCGGCGAACACCTCCGGCGACTCGGAGGCCGAGGCCAGATTGCTCTCCGCGGGCTTCGAGGAGGTCGAGGCCGGAGCGCGCGAGCGGTCGTCGCGCAGGGCGGCGATCTCGGTCTGGAGGCCGGACATCTCCATGCTGAGCGTTTGGAGCCGCTTCTCGAGTTCGGGCGTCAGGGCCGACACGGGCGCCGCCGAGGGCCGGGCTTCGACGAAGGCATCCGCCGACGCGCGGGTCGCGCGGGGTGCCGCGAGGATCCCGCCGACGGCGCCTGCGCCCGCGGCGAGAACCAAACCCAGGATCATCAGAATCGGCTTCATGGATCAACTCCTGCTCGACGTACCGTGGAAGAAAGGTGCCCCGGAGTCCAGCATCAGTGGCCTCCAGCGTCGCAGAGACGGGCGCGGAGGACAAGGCGGGAGCCTTGGGGCACACGCTCGAACCCTTTCATGAACCGATGGTTCCGCACGAATCCGGACTCGAGAACGTCCTGTGCAGGATGACCTTCACGGTCGAGGAGGGGCGCTTCGTGCTGGCCGGCTTCCCCGAGGAGCCAGTCAGGGCGGACTTCGAACTCCTGGCCCGGACCCCTGGGCAGATCGTGCGCGAACGCGACGAAACCACGCTGCTCGTCCGCGCCGAGTGCCGCTCCGAAATCGTGGCGCGCCATCCAGGCTCCCGCGTCCTCGAGAACCTCGCCTGGATCCGTTTCGAAGCGCCGCTGACGTGGGACGTGGTCGGCTTCCTGGCGCGCGTCGCGAGCGAGCTCGCCGAGGAGGGGATTCCGATCGGAGCCGTGTGCGGCTTCAGTCGCGATTCCCTGTTCGTCGACGAGCGCTATCTTCCTCGGGCTCGGGCCCGCCTCTCGAGTCTCTTCCAGCACCCCGGAGCGAACACCTGACATGGATCTCAACCAGAGCGAAGAACTGAAGCTCCTGCGCGACCTCGCCAAGAGCTTCACCGACGAGCGCATTCGACCACTCGCGCCGTCGATCGAGAAGGAACACCGCGTTCCGAGAGCGCTGATCGACGAGATGGCCGAGGCCGGTTTCCTCGGCGTCGCGCTGCCCGTCGAGTTCGGAGGTTCGGGCCTCGGGGAGACGGGCCTGTGCGTGGTGATGGACGAGATCACGCGCGGGGATTTCTCGCTCGCGGTCACCTACGGAGCGCACGCGTCGATCGGAGCGATGTCGGTGCTCGTGGGCGGCTCGAGCGAACAGATGAAGCGCTTCCTGCCCGAGATGGCGAGCGGGAAATTGCTCGGCGCCTATGCGCTCTCCGAGGCCGGCGCCGGCTCGGATCCGGCGGCGATGACGACGACGGCCGTGAAGGACGGCGGCTCGTGGGTGATCAACGGGGAGAAGGTGTGGATCACGAACGGCGACATGGCCGATGTCGTCACCGTGTTCACCGTGACCGATCGCTCGCGCGGCGCGCGCGGCGGCATCACGGCATTCCTCGTGCCGCGCGGGACGAAGGGACTCGTGGTCGGCAAGCGCGAGGAGAAGATGGGGCAGCGCGGTTCGTCGACCGTGACGCTGTCGTTCGAGGATGTGCGCGTGTCCGACGACTACCGCCTCGGTGGGGTCGGTGACGGCTTCCGCATCGCCATGGGCACGCTCGATCGCGGCCGGCTCGCGCTGGGCGCGAACTGCCTCGGCTGTGCACGCGAAGCGCACGCCCTGTCCGTCGACTACGCCCGCCAGCGCGAGTCCTTCGGCAAGCCGATCTCCGATCACCAGGCGATCCAGTGGATGCTGGCCGACAATGCGTGCGACATCTACACGATGGAGAGCCTCGTCTATCGGACCGCGTGGATGTGCGACGAACACCAACCCTTCGGCCGGGAATCGGCGATGGTGAAGCTCGTGTGCAGCGAAGCGCTCGGCCGCGTCGTCGACCGCGCGGTGCAGATCCACGGCGGCATGGGCTATTCGGCCGAGTACAAGATCGAACAGCTCTACCGCGACGCGCGCGTGACGCGCATCTACGAAGGCACGAGCGAGATCCAGCGCCTCGTGATCGCGCGCGACGTGATCAAGCGCGGATCCTGAGACCGAGTAGCGCGGATCGCGATCGACGCGCGATCTGACCCGTGAGAAGCATGCGTGTTCGGCCTCGAAGCACGCGGTTCCGGCGGGTGCGCGCGTGGCTTCTGCGATCACGAAGGCCATATTGTTTACTCGCCTGCCGAGCAATGGAGGAAGCGGCCGTCACCATTCCACGCGCCCCTGACCTCAGTTCCCAGACTGGGGAACTTCGCGGAGTCTTCCTATCAGAGTATTGAGTTTCCGCACGCTCGCTCTCGGCTTGTGTGTGTACCATCAACGGACGCGCGATTTGCTCGCGCAGCTCGTGCTCCCCGTTGCCACCTGACTACTTGGGAACATTCAATGATCCTCGCTTCAACCCTTGGGCAGTCATTCCGAGTTTGGTCGAAGTCTGTCCTCGTCCTGGCAATTGCGCTGTTTGTACTCGGAGCCACCTCGAACGCCGATTGCGATGGCTTGCTCGCTTATGATGGCACAGAGTGGAAGCTATTCTGCACCAACGCTTGTCCCGTCGGAGGGTGTTTCATTGAACATCACGAATTGGCGGGTGGGGTTGGATACGATAACTGCATCTGTGACGGAGGCACCGAACCCGACTGTTGTCACGCGGTCCTCGTCACGATTGGGGGTGGTGCGATAGATGGCAAACGAGGCTACTGTGGGATTACGGGATGCGATTCTGGAACGTGCAACCTAGTCACGATCTGGAGTGATCCTCCGTCGGTCCACAAGGTGGCAAAGTGTCAGTAGTAGGGCACTGTGGTGGATCCTCACCACGGGCCACTGCGGAGCGTACCCACCGATGCTGTCGGTGAAAAACAAGTAGCGGCGATGCCGAAGAATCGCTCTCGAAGACACCAAAAGGAAAGCGTGACAGAGTAGTGCGTGCGAAAGTCATTATCGCTGTAGCATTCGCCGTAGTTTTCACGGTCGCCTACATCGTCTTTGGTGCCCATCACGTTCACGGGCCAAGAAGCGAAGCAGGCGTTGCATCCGGTTCGGTTCAAAGGGGTGAATCGACTGACTCGCAACTGGAACAGCCATCCGTGAACTCCAGAGACCCAGTCGCGCCGCCGACTGGTGGCCTGGAAGTCGCGGTAGGTCCCCTGATTCGGGTGATTGACTCGCAAGACGGCAAGTCGGTTGGTGTGGCCGACATGTGGGTAAGGGCAGACAGCAGGGTGATTCCGATTGGAAAGACGGACCCTTGCGGAGAATACACGGTCAAGTCTTGGCCGGTCTCTGCCTCCGAGTTGATTGTCAGTGCAGCTACTTATGCTCGCTCCGTCTTTCTTGTCCCAACGCCATTGCCGCCCGTCTACGAGCTGCGACTGCAACCCGGACTCGCGCTCGCCGGACGCGTTCAATTGATTGACGGGTCTCCTCCTGGGGTACAGTTGCGAGTTGTCGCTTGGAGGGTTGGTATCGGAGACGACACAACTACGGCATTGCGGGCGCTCGACGGTGATCCTGGCGTGCTGGCAGCAATGACTGCAGAGGACGGTTCATTTCACATCGATGGTGCCTTGGCAGATTCGACTTATCGCATCGCTGCGTGTGGCCATGGCTACATTGCAAGACCAGAAAAGGGCTCTACCGCTGGAAATCGCACTGTCCATGCCGGCGACAACGACATACGACTGCTCGTGTGCCGAGCCTATGCCGCCGAATTGATGGTCGTGGAAAAGCTCACTGGCCGGCCGGTCCGTTGCTCAAGGCAGCTGTTTGGCATCACAGAACATACGCGCGTGAGCGATACTGAAGTCAGGATGATCGCGGCCAGCTCAATCGAGGACATCCTTGCGGGCTTGTACCTGCCACGAGAAGACTACTACCCCGGCCACCAGTTCTTCGTTTTCGTGACAGACCGGTTGAAGCCGAAGATCGGTCCAATTACCTATGATGCTTCCGTTCCAGGCTACAAGAAGCTCTCGCTGTCATATCAGCTGACGCCCCTCTCGGGGGGTGTTGTCCCGGTGCGGGCGGAAATCGAGCAAACAGGCAACGGATTCGGCAGTGTGCAGGTCAGCATAAGGGGGCTTGGTCTTCCTGCCCAAGATGAGTCTGCAATTGCTTTCAGTCAGGCCATGATCAGCCTGATCGGAACAGAGTCAGGGATCACATACTGGATGCCCGCGGGTGTTGAGGGCATGATACTTGCCGATTTTCCATCCGGAACCTATCGCGCAGAGTTCGAGATGTGCTATGGCTCGGTTCGGGTTCCCGATTCAGGGCAGCCTCCAATCACATTGAGCGTTTCTGACTCGCGCCAAAGTCCACTTGAGTTGGACTTGACCTGGACAGGAGCGATGAAAATGCACCTTCGAGGGCCCGAGGATGTGGAATTCCATGGATCCGTCCTGGTAATGATCATTCCGGATCAGGGGAGCGCCAACCACGTCTCGGTCATTGCGAACAAGTTTCCGGTGAGGCTCGGTGGCTTGGCGCCTGGATGGCATACGGTGTCCCTCCGTATCAATGACCATCCCGAGTATCGGGAGATACCACCGCAGCGAGTCCAGATCGTGCAGCGAGAGGTGAGTTCGATCACCTTCAGAATACAGTAGACAGGTCGTTCGATGTCGGCGCGCGCAAGCGTGGGTTACTTGAAGAAGCGGTACTCGCCGCCCGAATCCGCGGCGAGGTTCTTCAAGAGGTCCATGTCGGTGCCGATCGAGATCGCGCAGATCTTGATCCTGCGCGACACGTTCCAGCGCTGGACGATCTCGCGGATCCGCACCGGATCGACTTCGCGGCCGAAGCTTGGTTCGCCGTCGGTCAGGAAGAAGATCGTGTCGAGCTGCTTGTCCTCGAACGCGCGCTCGAGCGCGTCGTGGATGTTCGTGCCGCCCTCGGCCTCGAGTTTGTCGACGTACTTGTGGGCCTTGGCGCGCAGTTGCTCGTCGAGCTTCGTCTGCGCTTCGGCGTCCTTCAGCTTCTGCTTCTCGTCCTTCTCCTTGTCGGCCGGCGTGCCCACGCCGCCCGTGGCCGGAAGGCGCTTGTCGCCCTCGGGCTTCTTGCCGCCCAGACCGACGGGCAGGTCGCCGACCTGATCGAGCCACGCTTCGACGTCCGAGCTGAAGGTCACGATGTTGAACAGCGTGCCGGGCTCGAGACCGTCGATGATCTTACCGAGTTCGCGCTTGGCGACTTCGAGCCGCGAGGTGCCCTGGTTGTCGCCCTCCTTCATCTCCTCCTTCATGCTGCCGGAGATGTCGACGACGAAGCACACGCGTTTGCTCTCGACCTCGATGCCGTAGAACTGGACGACCTTCGTTTCCGACTCGCGCGTGCGGGGCGCGCCCGTCGTCGGCGCGGTCGAGGCTTTCGGGAATTCGAACGTGGCCACGTTCTTCTGCCACCAGGCCGCCCAGTCGGCAGCGCGGTCGGCGAAGTTCATGCCCGTCGAGCGCATCAGGGCCGACACGCACTCCGCGTTCAGGCGCGTGCCTTTCGGCTCGTTGGCGAGCTGAGCGACGATTGCGCCGAGCGCTTGCCGCGTGCGCGATTTCTTTGCCTTGAGGAGCGCCTCGAAGGCGGGCGCGGCCGCGGGAGAACGGTGCTGCGTCAGGATCGCCACCGCGTCGACGCGGTTCTCGATCTTGTCGTCGGTCAGGCCCTTCTCGAGCACGGCCTTGTCGATCTCGGGCGCCGCAATCGCTCGTGCGACCTGCAGGATCCACGCGCGCTCGTCGGCCTTGCCCTGGCCGATCTTCTTCGCGATCGACTTGCGCACGCCGTCGCAGTCGCACGCCGCGATCGCCTCGACGATGCCGAGCTTGACCTCCGGGTACGTTTCCGGATCGAGCGCGATCGGGATCATCCCGTTCACGGCCTTCTCGCACGTGCCGGCGTTCTTCGCCGCGCTCTTGCGCTGCACGGGTGGCGCGGACTTGCGCTCCAGGAGATCCCAGTCTGATTTCTCGTCCGCGCGGACGGGGGAGAGGAACGCGCCGAGCGCGACGAGGCACAGGAAGATCCGGTTCATTGGGGCTCGAATTGAAGCAGAAAGCGTCGTTCCGTGCTGTGGCCCTTTCGTGTGGGGGGGCCCTGCCGCGGTTTGACGGATCCACGCTCCGCGCGTACAACCTTTGCCCCGAACGCGGCTTCCAGGGTGCCGCGAACCAAACAGATGGCTACCGCGCTTTCCATCGTCATCCTCGCCGCCGGCATGGGCAAGCGCATGAAGAGCGCTCGGCCCAAGGTGCTGCACGCACTGTGCGGCAGGCCGATGATCGCCTGGGTGGTCGATCAGGCGCTCGCCTTGAAGCCGCAGAAGATCATCGTCGTCGTCGGCCACGGGGCGGAGGACGTCGAGAAGGCGCTGCTCGAGACGGGCCAGAAACAGCAGCTCGTGTTCGTGCGCCAGGAGCCGCAGCAGGGCACCGGTCACGCGTTGCAATGCTGTCTGCCTGCGCTGGGACCGGATCCAGGGGTCGTCGTAGTGCTGTACGGCGACATGCCGCTCCTGCGCGTCGAGAGCTTGAAGCTCTTGCTCGACGTGCACGAGAAATCCGCACTCGGGGGCGTGGCCCTGCTCACCGCCACTCCCGAGGACGCGCGCGGATTCGGTCGCATCGTGCGCAACGACCAGGACCAGGTCGAGCGCATCGTCGAGGACCGGGACGCGACCACCGTCGAGAAGGAGATCAGCGAGGTCAATCTCGGCGTGTACGCGTTCGACGGCCGTGAACTCGTCGCCGCGCTCCCCAGGCTGGAGGCGAAGAACGCCCAGGGCGAGTACTACCTGACGGACGTCGTCGGGATGCTCGCTCGCTCGAAGAAGCGCGTGGCGGCGGTGGAAGTGGAAGACATCGAGGAGACCATCGGCGTCAATTCGCTCGGCGATCTCGCCGAAGCACGCTGGATCGCGCAGATGCGCATCCTCGAAAAACACCTGGAAAATGGCGTGCAAATCGAGGATCCGGCCACGACGTACATCGACCACGACGTGACGATCGGCGTGGGCACGAAGATCAACCCCTGCACCGTGATCCGCTCTGGGTGTGTGATCGGCGCGCACTGCGAAGTCGGCCCGTTCGCGCAACTGCGCGCCGGCACCGTGCTCGAGGACGGCGCCGAAATCGGCAATTTCACCGAGTGCAAGAACACGCGCATGGGCCGGCACTCCAAGGCGAAGCACCTGGCGTACCTCGGTGACGCCTCGATCGGCGCGCACACGAACATCGGCGCGGGGACGATCTTCGCGAACTACGACGGCAAGGCGAAGCACAAGACGAGCGTCGGCGAGCGCGTGTTCGTCGGTAGCGGAACTCTGATCGTCGCGCCGAACACGATTCCCGACGGCGTCACCACCGGTGCCGGCGCGGTCGTGACCAAGAACAGTTCGATCCGGTCCGACGAGACGTGGGTCGGAATTCCTGCTCGGCCCATCCGCAAGAAAGGTCAGTGAACGTGCGCGCCTACCGCGACAAGATCACGATCATCTCGGGCAACGCTCACCCCGCGTTGGCGGAGGCGATTTCGAGGCACATCGAGATCCCGCTCGCCTCGGCGAACGTGACCCGCTTCCCCGACGGCGAAATCGACATCAAGGTCAACGACGACCTGCGCGGCACCGACTGCTTCGTCGTGCAGCCGACCTGTCCGCCGGTGAACGAGAACTGGATCGAGCTCTTGCTCCTGCTCGATTGCCTGCGCCGCTCGAGCGCGGGTCGCATCACCGCGGTCATGCCGTACTTCGGCTACGCGCGCAAGGACCGCAAGGACGAGGGGCGCGTGCCGATCACCGCCAAGCTGGTGGCCAACCTGATCACCGAGGCGGGCTGCGACCGCGTCCTCTGCGTCGACCTGCACGCCGCCCAGATCCAGGGCTTCTTCGACATCCCCGTCGACCACATGTACGCGAAACCCGTCCTGCTCGCGGCCGTGCGGCGCCTCGGTCTCGAGCGGCCCGTCATCGTCAGCCCCGACGTCGGCGGCATCAAGATGGCGCGTGCCTACGCCAAGTCGCTCGACAACGCCGACCTCGCCATCGTCGACAAGCGCCGCATCAGCGGTTCGCAGGTCGCGGTCGAGCACATGATCGGCGAAGTCGAAGGCCGCGACGTCCTGATCGTCGACGACATGATCTCGACCGGCGGTTCGATCAGCGAAGCCGCGCGCGTGGTGCGCAAGAACGGCGCGCGCCAGATCGTGATCGCGGCGACGCACGGAGTCCTGTGCGGTCCCGCGGTGGAGCGCCTCGACGCCGCGCCGATCGACCGACTGTTGATCACCGATTCGATCCCGCCGCGTCGCGAGCCCCCCAAGCGGCTCGAGGTCGTATCGATCGCGCCGCTCCTCGCGCGCGCCATCATGAACATTCACCGCAATCAGTCGGTGAGTTCCCTTTTCGAAGCCCCTGTTAGGCCTGCATTCAAGGGACAGGCAGTGAACCAGCCAGGGAGAAAGACAAGTCATGAGCAAGAAGAGTGAAGTCCTGAAGGCCGGTCTGCGCAAGCAGGTCGGTTCCCGCAACGCCCGTGCGCTCCGCGCCGAGGGCCGCATCCCCGCGAGCCTCGACAAGGACGACAAGCACGATCACTGCGACATCCACATCGAGGAGCACGGCTTCCTCGCGACGCGTCGCCGCCACACGCACCTCTACGAGATCGAAGTCGAGGGCCAGAAGGGCCTGCAGATGGCGGTCGTGCGCGAACTGCAATGGGACACGTTCGGCGAGCAGATCGTCCACATCGACTTCAAGCGCGTGCAGCGCGACGTCAAGACGAACTCGGAAGTCGAACTCGAGTTCATTGGCGTTCCGAAGGGCGGAATCCTGAACCACCTCGTCACGCACGTGACGGTGCGCTGCGTCCCGACCCTGATCCCCGACGCGATCGAAATCCCGGTCGGCCACCTCGAACTCGGCAACTCGGTCTACCTGAAGGACCTGAAGATGCCGGAAGGCGTCGAGGTCATCGGCAACAAGGACCAGAAGATCGCGGTCGTCGTGATGGCCGCGAGACTCGAGGCCGCCGCCGCGCCCGCCGAAGGCGCCGAAGCCGCCGCCACTCCCGCCGCGGGTGGCACCGTCGCCGCCAAGCCCGCCGCGGGCGCCGCTGCCGCCAAGCCGGCAGCCGCTCCGGCGAAGCCCAAGGGCTGAAATCTCCGGCCGGCGCGCCCTCGCGGTTGCGAATGCGCGTCCGGCCGGTATCCTACTCGCCCCCAATCGCCTTGGGGGCGTCTTCGTTCCCCGCTGAATCGATCCAAGCACCGTGCGCGCGCTCGTCGTTGGACTGGGTAATCCAGGCCCTGAGTACGACTGGACGCGACACAACGTGGGATTCCACGTGCTCGATCGCCTGGCGAAGAACGAGGGCCTGATCTTTCACTCCGCCGCCAAGCTCGAATCGTTCAGTGGTTCGAAGTGCTTCACGTTCGCGCACTCGACGCGTTTCGACGCGCTCTACGTGAAGCCCTCGACCTACATGAACCGCTCGGGCGACGCCGTCTCGCTCCTGTGTCAGTGGAGCGCGCTCCCGAGCACGTCGCTCTTCGTCGTCTACGACGACCTCGACCTCCCGCTCACGAAGCTGCGCATCCGGCCGCACGGGGGTCCGGGCACGCACAACGGCATGCGGAGCATCGTGCAATCCCTCGGGACCGACCGTTTTCCACGCTTGCGCGTGGGGATCGGCCCGGCCCGGACCGACGCGGCGCGCCATGTGCTCGAGCGGTTCACGGACGACGAGCAACCCGAGATCGAGATCTCGGTCGTGGAGGCCGCGGAAGCGATCTCCTGTTGGCTCGCCGACCTGGACCTCGAGAGCGTCATGACGCGGTTCCACAGCCGCTGGACCTGACGGGCATTCGGCCCGCGCAACGACCGACGATAGGAGTCTCTCTTGACCGCCCTGTATGAATCCATGTTCCTCCTCGACAACGCCGTCGTGCGCGAGGGTTGGAACCAAGCCAAAGCCGTCGTCACCGACGCGCTCGAAAAGCACGGTGCGAAGGTGCACACCATCCGCCGCTGGGACGAGCGCAAGCTCGCCTACACGATGCGCGGCAAGAACCGCGGCACGTACGCGCTCTGCTATTACTCGATGGGCAACGAACACATCGCGGCCATGAGGCGCGAGTTCGACCTGAACGAGCGCGTGCTGCGCTACCTGATCCTCCGCGCGGACGAAGTTCCGGCGACGGAGACCGAACTCGCTTCGCTCGAGCACTCGGCCGATTTCGTGGTTCCGCCGCCGCCTCCCGACGACATGGTCGAGCCCGACGACGGCCCGATCGGTCAAGGCGACATGGAACCCCAGCAGGAAATCATGGTCCCCGACCTCGATGAAGAGGGCCTGGACGACGACCGCCCGCGCACCAAGAAGTCCGAGGGCAAGCCCTCGACGGAGGTTTGATCATGGCCGGCTCACGCAGACCCGCTCTTCCGCCGATCAACAAGGCCTCGTGCGAGGATCACATCCCGAACTACAAGGACCTCGATCACCTGCGCAAGTTCCTGACTGCTCACGGTCAGATCCTGTCCCGCAAGCGCACCGGATACTGCGCGCAGTGCCAGAAGGCGCTGAAGCAAGGCATCAAGCGTGCTCGCCACCTGGGCCTCTTGCCCTTCGTGGGCTGATCGAGAGGACGAACACATGGCCAACAAAGTCGAAATCCTCCTGCGGGAGAACATCAAGCACGTCGGTCGCTGCGGCGACGTCGTGAAGGTCAACCCCGGCTTCGCTCGCAACTACCTTCTGCCTCGGAAGCTCGCGGTCACCGCGAACGAAGAGAACAAGAAGGCGATGTTGCGCCGCCGCGCGATCCTCGACGTCGAGGAATCGAAGCGCACCGCCGAGATCGAAGCCCGCGTGGCCTCGCTGAACGGCATCATGGTCGCGACCAAGATGCGCGCCGACGAAGCCGGACACCTGTACGGATCGGTCAGCGCCGCGACGATCGTCGGGCTCCTCGAACGCGCGGGTCACCGCTACGAAGAGAAGGCGATTCGTCTCGACTCTCCCATCAAGGCGACCGGCACGCACCCGGTGAAGGTGCACGTGCATGGCGACCACTTCGCTGAAGTGAAGGTCGTG
>JBGATY010000106.1:0-13153 GCA_044228955.1 Planctomycetota bacterium
GGCGTCCTCGGCGTTCGCGTCGAAGAGCGCGGGAGGGGCGGGCCTGTGTCGAGCGCTCGGCTTTTCTCGTGCGGGGGGGGGCGGCTCGAGGAGGATCGAGTCGGAACGCAGCTGCAGGCTGAAGCCGAGGGGCAGGCCGTGAAAACCGGTGCGACCGAGCGCGATGTCGTCGACGATGCGCTCGAGCTCTCCGCGCGACGGCGCGGCGCCGATGCCCTCGGTGAGCAGACGCCACAGGGCGCGAGCGAGCAGCGGACGGGAGAGTTTCATGAGGCTCGATCGAGGCAGCGTCCCGCCGGCGGAAAGGTCCGCGGTCCCGCGCCGCGCGGCGGCGTGGACGGGCGGGTCCCAGTTGAGGTCGGCGGTCAACGCGGCGCAGCTCTGCTCGAGTTCCTCGATGGCCGCGCCGAATGCGCGCAGGTTCGAAAAGGCCGCTTCTCCGCCGATCTCCGCGATTCGCGGCAGCAGTTCGTGTCGAACCCGGTTGCGCGTGAAGCGCTCGCTCGCGTTCGAGCCGTCCTCGACCCAGGCGATCTCCTCGAGCTCGAGCGTGCGACGCACCTCCTCGCGCCGGAGCGTGATCAACGGACGCACGACGACGATCTCGCCGCCGCTCGCGACGCGCTCCGAGGGACGGCTCGTCATCGATCGACTGACGACGACGCGCTTTTCGAGCCCCGCGAGTCCGGCGATCGAGGTGCCACGCACCATGCGCAGGAGCAGCGTCTCGAGCGCGTCGTCGGCGTGGTGTCCGGTCGCGATCACGCCGATTTCCGCCTCGCGGGCGACGCGGCACAGCGCGGCGTAGCGTGCTTCGCGAGCACGCGCCTCCAGGTCCGGGCCGTCCTCGACGCGCGCCGCGATGCGGCGAAAGGGGATCGAGAGCTCGTCGCACAGGCGCCCGGCGAAGCGCGCGTCGCGCTCGCTCTCCTCGCCGCGCAGGCCGTGGTCGACGTGCACGGCGAGAACGCGCGGACGGGGCTCGGCGGCGGCGACGACGTGCAGCAGGTAGACGCTGTCCGCGCCGCCCGAAAGCGCGATCACGATCGGCTCGTCCGCGGCCACGCCCACCGAGCGAGCCAGCGCCCTCCAGCGAACCGCCGCGAACGGACCCGCGGACGCGCGCTTCGATTTGGGCTTTCCTGTGTTCGACATGGTGCGTAGGCGACCGGCGCCGCGATTCGACGTACGTCCGAGGGTAGCCGCTCCCCTCGAACGGGGGAGCACCCGATCCGCCGTTTCCGCCGCGCTGCCCCCGCGTTGATCCCTTCGGCGGGTCTCTGTACTCTCGCCACCCGAATTCACTGGGAAACCCGGAGCGCGCGAGCGGTCTCCGCGCCGTTCGCTCCAGCACCGCAAATCCAATTTCGTACATGTGCGCGATGCCGCGCTCCTTCCCCCGTGGCAGGGGCGGGCGGGTGGCGCACGGACCCAACACAGCCTTCACCCCCAACCTTCGCCAAGCGAGACTCTCATGGGCATGCGCATCGCCATCAACGGATTCGGCCGGATCGGCCGCAACGTGTTCCGCATCTGTGCCAAGCGCGACGACGTCGAGGTCGTCCACATCAACGACCTCACGGATGCGAAGACGCTGGCTCACCTGCTCAAGTACGACTCGATCCACGGCCGGTTCGAAGGCGAGGTCGAGGCCAAGGACAACGCGATCGTCGTCAACGGCAAGACGATCGCCATCACGGCGATCAAGGATCCGGCGCAACTGCCGCACAAGGCGAACAAGATCGACTTCGCCGTCGAAGCCACGGGCGTCTTTGCGAGCAAGGAAGGCTGCCAGAAGCACATCGACGCGGGTGCCGCGAAGGTGATCCTCACGGTGCCGGCGAAGGACGCGATCGACGCGACCATCGTCATGGGGGTCAACGAAGGCGACCTCAGGCCCGAGCACAAGATCATCAGCAACGCTTCGTGCACGACCAACTGTCTCGCTCCCGTGGCGAAGGTGCTCGACGAGGCCTTCGGCATCGAACGCGGCTTGATGACGACCGTGCACGCCTACACGAACGACCAGAACATCCTCGATCTGCCGCACAAGGACCTGCGCCGGGCGCGAGCCGCCGCCTTGTCGATCATCCCGACGACGACGGGCGCCGCGAAGGCGGTCGGCGAAGTGCTTCCCGGCCTCAAGGGCAAGCTCGACGGCGTCGCGATGCGCGTCCCCGTGCCGGACGGCTCGATGATCGATCTCGTGTGCATCCTGAAGAAGAAGGTCACGATCGACGAGGTCAACAAGGCCTTCGCCGACGCGGCCAGGAAACCCATGAAGGGCGTGCTCGAGTACTGCACCGATCCGATCGTGTCCTGCGACATCATCGGCAACCCGTCGAGCTCGATCTTCGACGCGAAGTCGACGATGGTCATGGGGGACAACATGGTCAAGGTCGTGTCCTGGTACGACAACGAGTGGGGCTACAGCATGCGCGTCGTCGACCTGATGCTCTTCGCGCACAAGCTGAAGGACAAGCAACCCGCCAAGTCCGGCGCCACGAAGTGACAGCGATGAACCTCGCCGCACCGCGTCTCGACGACCTGGACCTGAAAGGGAAGCGCGTCCTCGTGCGCGTCGACTTCAACGTGCCGCAGGACGCGGGCGGCGCGATCACCGACGACACGCGCATTCGCGCCGCGATCCCGACGATCCAGGAGATCCTGCAGCGCGGCGGCCGCCCGGTGCTGATGAGCCACCTCGGCCGCCCCAAGGGCAAGGTCGTCGAGTCGATGCGCTTGACGCCGATGGCCGGGCGTTTGAAGGAGTTGTCCGGCCTCGACGTCGTCAAGCTCGACGACTGCGTCGGTCCGGCCGTGCGCGCGGCCATTGCGAAAGCGGGCCAAAGGAGCGTCGTGTTGCTTGAGAACGTGCGCTTCCACGCCGGCGACGAAACGTGCGACCCGCAGTTCTCGGCGGAGTTGGCGCAGAACGGCGACGTCTTCGTCAACGACGCGTTCGGCAGTTCGCACCGCGATCACGCCTCCGTGTGCGGAGTGGCCCGCATCCTGCCCTCCTGCGCGGGGCGCCTCCTCGAGAAGGAGATCGCGGCCTTCCAGCGCGTGCTCGAGAAGCCGGCGTTGCCCTACGTCGCGATCCTCGGCGGCGCCAAGATCAGCGACAAACTCGCCGTCATCGACAACCTGCTCGAGCGCGTGTCGACGATTCTCGTCGGTGGCGGCATGGCGTACACGCTCCTCGCCGCCCGCGGACACAAGGTCGGCAAATCGCTGGTCCAACAAGACCAGATCGAGAGCGTGAAGCTCGCGCTCGAGAAGGCCGCGCAGCGCAAGGTCGAAGTGCTCCTGCCGCTCGATCACGTGTGCGCAGCGGCTTTCGCCGAAACCGAGAAGGCCGTCGGCGTCGACGGTCTCGACATCCCCGACGGCCTGATGGGCCTCGACATCGGACCGAAGACCCGCGAACTCTTCGCGGCGAGGATCGCCGCGGCCAAGACGGTCGTGTGGAACGGTCCGATGGGCGTCTTCGAATGGAAGTCCTTCCGCGCCGGCACGGAGGCCGTCGGGAAGGCTGTCGCCGCCTGTCCCGGCTACACCGTGATCGGGGGCGGCGATTCCGTGGCGGCCATCGAGCTCCTCGGTCTCGCTCCAAAGATCAAGCACATCTCGACCGGCGGCGGCGCCAGCCTCGAACTGCTCGAAGGCACTCTCCTTCCCGGTATTGCGGTCCTCCAAAAATCGCGCTGATCCGCCACGCCTGCCGTCCCCGGGCGGGCGCGCTCGAGGCGGCCCTTGCCGTCGAGCGTGCCCAGGCTGCGCCCTCGGAGCACGCGCCGCATGCCGTTGCGGCCCCTTTTCCCCGCGGCGCCCGCCTCTCGGGCGGCTCTCCTGTGCGCTCCCACCGCTCCTCCCTGCGCCCCTCCGGCCCAATTGACTATGCTGGACCCCTCGCGATGAAGCGCCCGATCCTGATCTCCCCGTCGATCCTCTCGGCGGACTTCGCCAACCTCGAGTCCGAAGTCCACCGGGCCGAGGCGGCCGGAGCCGATTGGCTGCACGTCGACGTGATGGACGGCCATTTCGTGCCCAACCTGACCATCGGCCCCCCGGTCGTCGCCGCCCTGAACCGCGTCGCAGGGGTCCCGCTCGACGTACACCTGATGATCAGCGACCCGCTGCGCTACGCCGCCGCGTTCGCCTCCGCCGGCGCGCACGTCCTCACCTTCCACATCGAGACCACCACCGGCGAGCGCGAAGCCCGGGCCGTGATCGCCGAATTCAGGCGACTCGGCATCCAGAAGGTGGGCGTTTCGCTCAACCCCGACGCGGCCATCGAGCGCGTGCTGCCCATCACCGACGCCGTCGACCTCGTGCTCGTCATGAGCGTGTTCGCCGGCTTCGGCGGCCAGAAGTTCATCCCCGACGTCCTGTCGAAGACCCGCGCTCTGCGCGAGAGCGGCTTCACGGGCTACGTCGAGATGGACGGAGGCTTGAACGCCGAGACGATCCCGCTCTGCGCCGCCGCCGGCGCCGACGTGCTCGTCTCGGGTTCGGCGTTGTTTGGTGCGCCCGACATGCAAGCGACGACGACCCGCTTCCGGGCCCTCGCCGAGTCAGCAACCGCGAGATTGACGCATGCCCCCTGAATTCATGAGCACACGTCCCACCGAACCCGAACCCCGCGGCAAGAAGAAGTCGTCCCAAAAGCGCGGCGAGACCCCGGTGGAGGAGTCGCGCGCGAAGAACGAGCCGGAACTGCAGCCCGACGAGGGCGCGTACGGCGAAGCGGACGTCACGAAGGAGGACATCGAAGCGCCGCTCGCGGGAGAGAAGCGCTCGCGCCTGCGCTGGAAGAAGAAGGAGATGCCCGGCGGGCTGTGGCTCAAGTGCGAGAGCTGCGGCCAGATGATCTACCGCAAGGAACTCGAGGAGAAGGGCATGGTCTGCCCGGCGTGCGAGTTCCACTTCACGCTGCCCGGTCGCGCGCGCGTGAAGATGGTGATGGACGAGGGCTCGTTCAAGGAGAAGTACGCGGAGCTCACCGCGCTCGATCGCCTGCATTTCAAGGACTCGGTGCCGTACTCCGAGAAGGTCAAGCGCACGGTCGAGCGGACGAAGCAGAACGAAGCGCTGATCCTCGGCACGGGCACGATCGAGGAGCGCCCCGTGGTGATCGCCGTGCTCGATTTCTCGTTCATGGGCGGCTCGATGGGCGAGGTCGTCGGCGAAAAGGTCGCGTTGGCCTGCGACCTCGCGCGCACGCGCCGTGAGCCGCTCGTGATCTTCACCAGTTCCGGTGGTGCGCGCATGCACGAGGGCATGCTGTCCCTGATGCAGATGGCGAAGACCAGCGCGGCTCTGGCGTCGCTGAACGAAGCGGGCGGATTCTCGATTTGCGTGCTCACGAACCCGACTACGGGCGGCGTCACGGCTTCGTTCGCGTCGGTGTGCGACATCACGCTCGCCGAACCGGGCGCGCTCATCGGATTCGCGGGTCCGCGGGTGATCGCGACCACGCTGAAACAGGAACTGCCGCCCGGTTTCCAGCGCGCGGAATTCCTGGTCGAGAAGGGCCAGGTCGACGCCATCGTGCGTCGCCGCGAGATGCGCTCGATGCTGGCGCGCCTGATCGACTTCGGGGCCCGCGCCTACGGCGGGCCGAAGAAGCGCATCTGAGCCCGAGGCTCGATCCACACGGTTGCCTTCCTACGTGGTAGCCTCCTCGAAGGAGACTCATCGCGTGAACATGATCCGACTGCTCGCTTCGGTCGTCCTCTTCGCATCGGTCCCCGTGCAGGCGCAGGTTCCGCAGGGGATCGTCTCGATCGATCTCGCCGGGAACCCCTTGCAGGAGTATCCCTGGTTCGATTTCCAAGGCGCGTGGTTCGAAGGCTCGCCGATCCACATCGCCTTCGACACCGAGCAGTACCCGCAGATCGTCGGCGCGTCCGGTGACGTCTACGTCGTCGCGCACAAGAGCGCCGCGCAGTGGGCCAGCGACACGACACTCGTCGACGTGGCCGGCGCGGCGCGTCCGATCGTCGTGCAGCCCGGCGACATCCGTCCGAACCGTTTCCAGATCGACGCCGGTCTCCTCTCGGGTGACGCGGGTGCATCGCTCGGCGTGAAGTACGACGTCGTCGTCGATTTCGATCACGACGCCCTGCTCTCCTCGGGCGACTGGATCGACGGCGTGCAGGACAGCCCTGGTCTCGAGGTCCTGAAACCCACGGCGCTGCCGGGGCCGTACGCGGTCACCGAAGTCATCTACAGCGGCGGTTCGTTCCTCGGCCAGGACCTGTACTACCCCTCGAACGTCGCCACCCTCGGCGCGCTGCCGCTCGTCGTCGTGAGCCACGGGAACGGACACGACTACACCTGGTACGACCACATCGGCATGCACCTCGCTTCGTGGGGCGTGGTCGTGATGAGCCACCAGAACAACACGGTCCCCGGGCCGGATTCGGCGGCGACGACGACGCTCACGAACACGGAATACCTGCTGTCGCACTTGAATACGATTGCTGGCGGAGCGCTGCTGGGCCATGTCGATGCGACGCGCATCGGATGGATCGGGCACAGCCGCGGCGCGGAGGGCGTGGCCATCGCCTACGACCGCATCTTCGACGGCACGTATACGCCGGTGAACTTCACCAAGAGCTCGCTGCGCTTCGTTTCCAGCATCGCGCCCACGGATTTCCTGGGCTTGAACGTCTCGAATCCGCACGACGTGCCGTTCTGTCTGTGGACGGGGGGCGCGGACGCCGACGTCAGCGGCTGCACGGACTGCGAGCAGTGCCAGACCTTTCACCTGCACGACCGCGCGACCGCCACGCGCCAGTCGATCTCCATACACGGCGCCGGCCACGGGGCCTTCCATTCCGGCAACGCCGACCTGTGGGCCACCGGACCGTGTCTGCTCTCTCGCGCCGACGTGAACACGCTGATGAAGGCGTACCTGCTGCCTCTCGCGAAGTACTACCTCGAGGGCGTTCAGATCGCGCGCGAGTGCTTCTACCGGCAGTGGGAGACCTTCCACTCGCCCGGCACGTCGGAGTCCGTGTGCGTGAGCGTCGACCTCATGTACCGCCAGGCTCCCTCGAGCGCCGACTTCATCATCGACGACTTTCAGGTCGCGAACGGGCCGGGCATCTCGAGTTCCGGCGGGGCGATGGTGTGGAACATGCCGAGCCTCGTCGAGGGACGGTTCGACGACGCCAACGCCGACTTCACGACGAACCCCGCGGATCCGATGAACGGCATCACCCTCGGCGGCAACGGCGACACGACGCGCGGGATCGTCTTCGACTGGGGCACGAATGGCGGCTACCTGTCGTTCGACCTGATCGAGTCCGCGCAGGACGTGACCCCTTACACGTTCATCAGTTTCCGCGCGGCGCAGATTCCGCGCGCGCCGGGCACGCTCTCGGAACTGCGGGATTTGTCCTTCTCCGTGCGGCTCGCCGACAACTGGGGCACCGAAAGCACCATCCACATGGGGACCTACGGCGGCGGGATCGAGGAGCCCTACCTGCGGACTGGGTGCGGCGTGGGCAGCGGCTGGGGCGCCGAGTTCGAAACCGTGCGCCTGCCGATCCGCGACTTCCGGCGCGGCAGCGTGCCGCTCGATCTCTCGCACATCACCCGCATCGACTTCCTCTTCGGCCAACCGTACGGCAGTCCCGCCGGACGGCTCGCCTTCGACGACCTCACGCTCTGCGCGCGCTAGGAGGAATCCCCATGAAAAAACTCGTCCTCCTCCTCGCGTGCTCGGTGCTCGCTCTCGCCGTCTACAGCACGTTCTCGACTTCACGGGCCGTCGGTGAACGGCGCAGACTCCTGATCGAGAAGCCGCGCGTCGGAGGCGTGCAGGCGATCGTGTCGGCCACGCCGTTCACGCTCGAGAAGGCCTGGAAGCACACGTGGCGCAAGGAGCAGCCGAGCTACGACGCCGGCTGGCTGCTCGTCCTCGACGTGGATCCGACGCTCGTGAAGCCGACGCAGATGATGGAACCTGTCCTGTACGCGGACGGAGAGACCGTCGAGCGCGTGAACCACGGCTTCGAATCCGGGCGCGTGATCGCGATCCTGCCCTCGAAGCGCACTCCCGCGGGGACGGTGGCGCTGGATCTCGCCCAGACGTCGATCTGGTTCGGCCCGCCCGAACTGCCCGAACGCGTCGACTTCGCGATGGTCCAGGCCGCGGCGGCGAAGGCACATGCGCTGGGCGTCACGCCACTGTCGGTGCCGAGCACAGGTGAACTCATGCACCTCGGAAGCCGCGACGATCTCGACCCTTTGTGCGGCGAATTGATCCTGCAGCACTCGCCCGCCGAACAGGACACCGGACTCGGACTGCTCGCGCCGCGCGTGAAGTAGGACTCGGTTCAGCGCGTACAGGTGAAGCGCATGACCCAGCTGTCGAAGCGGTCCTGAGCACGTGATCCGCTGTCGAATTCCCGCGCGCTGGCGCGATCGTTCCACCACACGAGCAGCGGATCGAGCATGCCGCCGAGGCGTCTCTCGCTGAGGTGCAGGAGTTGAGGCAGCGGACGCGAACGCTGGTAGCCGCACCAGGCCTCGAACTTCAATCCGCGCGACTCCAGGGACCGCCGCACGTCCTCGCGCACGCAGGCGTTCATCTCGCGGACCGGCAGGAGCGGCCGCTCGGCGCGTCGCCGGCGCATGCCTTCCGAATCGCGATGGATGTCGCCGATGACGAGCGTTCCGCCCGGCGCGAGCGTCGAGACCAGGCCGTCGAGCCATCTCTCGCGCTCGCCCGAGAAACTGATCACGCCCGAAGACAGCACGAGGTCGAAAGCTCTCTCTCCCTCGGCCGGAAACGGCGGCGCCTCGCCGAAACCCGTGCGGCCCTCGAAACGATCGAGCCCGGACGCCCGCGCGTTCTCCGCGGCGATGCGCACCATCTCCGGGCTCGGATCGAAGGCGCACAGCAGGGGCCGCCGGTCGCGCGGAGCCAGGAGGGCCGCCTCGATGCCGACCCAACCCGCGCCGCAGCCGAAATCGAGCACGCGCTCGGCATCGAGCTTTTTCGCGAACAGCGCGACGTAGCGGCGCATCCAGCGGAAATGGCGGTAGCCCGGGCCGCCGGGGTTGCCGTTCCAGCCACTGGCGTTCTTGTCGAACTTCACCACGGTCGCTTCGGGCGCGAACACCGCCGCGAACGGCCGCGCGATCACGGCCACTCCGCGCTGGCCGCAGCTCCGTCCGAGGTTTCGCGTTCCCTCGAGCGAGATGCGCGTGATCTGCGCGTCGGAGGTCTTGTAGAGCGCGACCACGTGCCACGCGGGCCAGAGCCGGTTGCGCAGCCCGGCCAGGACCGTGTCGTGCCGATCGCCGTGCAAGAACACCACCAGCGCGCCGTCCAGAGCGACGTGCCGGCGACCGAACTCGAGGATCGAGGGCGCCAGCGCGTCGCCAGTCGTCGTCTCCGCCGCGATGCCGAAGAGCGCGCTCGTCCCGGGCGCAGGGGCGGTCGTTTCGGCCGTCTCCAGCGTGCGCACGTGCTTGGGATCGATGCCGAGGTCCGCGAACACCGGCTCGAGCATCCTCGCCTTGTCGGCGATCGAGCCGTCCGCTCGGACGGCGGGTTGGTTGGTCGTGCTCATGATTCTAGTCGCGATCGCGCGAGCGGCCCGAGCGGCGTCCACGCGCCGTCCGCGCCTCCAGTTCCTCGGGCGCCTCACGATTCGGCCGGATCGCGAGCGAGAGACTGTAGCCGGTTTCCTCCGACGCGCAGAACACGGAGTGCATGCAAGTCGCGTGGAGTCCGCGATTGGGGAGCAGGATGACGTCGCCTGCTTCGAGGACGTGCGCGTGCCCGGCGTCGGCCAGGAAGGAAGTGAATTCGGGGCCGCGATTCAGGAGCGGTCCGAGAGCGCCCTGCCCCGGGAGCGCGATCTCGTTGGCGCAGGCCCGCGGGTCGCGCGCCAGCTCGAGCAGGCGCTCCCAGCCGCCGCTGATCGGTGGGCGCGCGCCCTCGCACAACTGCGCTCTCACCCACGGCATGTCTCCGTCGTCGAGCGCCTCCACGAATTCGAGGACGCGCGAGGCGAGATCCTCGATCGAGAGCGCGAGCCACGCCGTCGCGCCCGTGAGCTGCGCGTAGCACACGCCGAACTGACGCCAGGCGCCGTCCTCGAGCGCATCCTCGGCGAAGGCGTCGTGGTGGAAGAGCGCTCCGCCGCTCTTCGCGTTCCAGTACGCGATGTGCTGCGTGAACAGCACCGCCTCGCCCGTGCACTTCTCGAGGAGCGGCACGAGCGCGGGATGTTCCGTGATCACGGCAGTCTCGGGCAGCAGTCGAGCGGCCAGGTCTCCGATCACGCGCTGGCGCAGGATGTCGCGCGAGGCATCGTCGGCGCGCTCGGATCCGAACGAGAAGCGCAGCCGCAGGCTCGCGTCGGAGTCGTGCGTCGAGAGCCAGGCGGCCTTCAGCCACAGGTCCTCGATCTTCCGGCCCTGTCCGTTCGGAGCGAACGACTCGAGCAGCACGCGCTCGACGTCACGTTCGGGATCGAACAGCGTCGCGCGTTTCGCGAGCACGGCGAACGCGGGCTCGAGGTCGCCGGCGCGCTCGGCCAGGAAGCGCCGCAATCCGCCCGGCTCCGACAATTCCTCGCGGTTCGCCTCGCGCAGCGCGATGTCGGCTGCGAACTCGGCGAGGAACGGCTTCACGAATCCAGGCAGGACGATCGGACGGCACGCGTGCCAGCGGTTCACGAGCAGGGCCTCGTAGCGCGCGTCGTCGAAGTCCATCTCCCCGCGCAGCGCGGGCGGGAGGAGCGCGGGTTCCAGGACGGCCCATTCCCCGTGGTACGCACCGCGCCGTTCCAGGCTCACGGTCCGGATCGCGGCGGTCTCGATGGCGCGCAGGTAGCTGGTTTCGTCCGACTGTCCGTACGAGATCACCTCGCGGGCGAGCGGACAGCGGTCGCGGTCCGGTGCGCCGAGGATGGACTCGAACAGGGGGTCGAGTCGGGCGGGGCGATCGGCGGGAGTGCGGCTCATCTTGCGGATCGCGCGCAGAGCCTAACGAGCGCGGCGGATGCGCGCGAGCGGCTCGGTATCATGCGCGGCTCGCGACGCGAGTCCCCTTGAGCGCCAACCACGAGAAACCCACGACGACCTGGCGCCTGTTCGGGATCGAACTCGCGCTCGGGGAGCCTGAAGCGCTGGTGCGCGAGCGTGCCGCGACGTCGCTCGGCGTCGATCCGGCGCGCATGCGCGGTTTCCGGATCGTGCGCAAGGCGCTCGACGCGCGCAGACGCGACGGACAGCGCCGCCTGAAGCACGTCTACTGCGCCGACCTCGTCGTCGACGCCTCGTTCAAGAGCGCCCGACTCGCGCGCGCGGAGCGTTCGGGCACGGTGCGCCGCGCGCCGCCCGACGCCACCCTCGCCGCCCGGGCGATCCACCACAGCCTGCGCGTGACGCCCGCTCCGCACGTCGCCGTGGTCGGCTCGGGGCCCGCGGGACTGTTCGCGGCGCACGTCCTCGCTCGCGCCGGAATGCGCGTCACGATCGTCGAGCGCGGCTCGGCGATCGAGAATCGCGGCCGGGAACTCGTGGCTTTCCATCGCACGCGTCGGCCCAACCCCGAGTCGAACCTGCTCTTCGGCGAAGGCGGCGCGGGCACGTACTCCGACGGCAAGATCTACACGCGCGTCGACGATCCGCTCGAAGTGCCCATCCTCGAGGAGATCGTCGCTTGCGGAGCGGAGCCGGCGATTCTCTACGATTCGCGAGCACACATCGGCACCGACCGGTTGCACGTGATCCTGCCGCGGCTGCGCGCTCGACTCGCGGAGTTCGGCGTGCACTTCGCCTGGAACACGCGCGTCGACGGAATCGTGCACGCGAACGGCCGAGTGCGTGCACTCGCCACCACGAGCGGCGAACTCGCGTGCGATGCGTGCGTGTTCGCCCCGGGCCACTCGGCTCGCGACACCTGGGCGGCGCTCCACGCGCAGGGCGTGGCGTTCGAAGCCAAGCCTTTCCAACTCGGTCTGCGCATCGAGCACCCCCAGGAACTGGTGACTCGCGGACAATTCGGAGTGGGTCCGTTGATCGACGCGCTCGGCCCGGCGAGCTACGCGCTCGTCTCGAAGGCCGGCGGCGACGCGGCGAGCGTGCACTCGTTCTGCATGTGCCCGGGCGGACGTATCGTGGCGAGCGTGAACGAGCCTGGGTTTTTGTGCACGAACGGCATGAGCAATTCGACGCACAGCTCGCGCTGGGCCAACGCCGCGCTCGTGACGACCTTCGGGCCGCGCGACTTCGGGACCGGACCCTTCGACGGCGTGGCCTTCCAACGCGCGATCGAGGCGCGGTTCTTCGCCGCTGGAGGAGGGGACTACCACGCCCCCGCGCAGCGCGTCTCGGACTTCCTCGCCGGTCGCGAGAGCCGCGGCGAGCTGCGCTCGAGCTTCGGTTTCGGCCTCGTTCCGGCGCGAATCGACGCACTCGTTCCCGACCGCCTGCGCGGCGCGCTCGGAGCGGCTCTCGTGCGCTTCGACCGCTCCATCCCGGGCTTCGCGGGCGCGGAGGGGCTATTCGTCGGCGTCGAATCGCGCAGCAGCGGCCCGGTCCACATGCCGCGGGACGCCCGCACCCGACGGGCGCGCGGGTTCCTCAATTTCCATCCCGTGGGCGAGGGAGCGGGCTTCGCGGGGGGCATCATGAGCGCGGCGCTGGACGGTGCCCATTCCGCGCTCGCGCTCCTCGAACACGGACTGATAGAGTGAACCCATGGCCCCGCAGAAGCGAGAACCGCCGAAGGAAGCTCCCGAACGCCGCAAGATCACCACGAAGAGCCTGCAGGTGATGAAGTCGCGCGGGGAAACGATCTCCGCGCTCACCGCCTACGACTACACGATGGCGCAGCTCATCGACCTCGCGGGCGTCGACGTGATCCTCGTGGGCGACTCGGTCGCGATGGTGCTCCAGGGCAAGGAGACGACGGTGGCCGTCACGATGGAGCAGATGCTCTACCACGCGCAGCTCGTGTCGCGCGGCGTCGAGCGCGCGCTCGCGACCGACGCGCGCGTGCCGGTCGTTCCGTGGGGCATCCCGGGCGCGGTCGCCGCGTCGGGCGTGCTCGCGTCCGACGCGAAGCTCACGCTCGCGCTCGACGAAGGCCGCACGTGGAAGCGGCGCGCACTCGAAG
>JBGATY010000107.1:0-13116 GCA_044228955.1 Planctomycetota bacterium
CCCGGCGAAGGTCGGCCAGCGAACCGTGGACCATCTCCGGTGGCCCGCCGATCAGGCTGGCATCGTCCAGGCCAAGGACGTTGCAGGTCTGGAAGGTTCCGTTATCGAGCCGAGCCTTGAGCAGGCCCTTGTAGAGCGGCACGGCCCATTCGACTCCCTCGACGCCTCGCACGCGGTACAGCTCGGTCGACTGCAGTGGTTTCAGGTCGTCGATGAACTGCACCTTCTCGTCCATCACCCACACGTCGGGCTGACCCATGTCCGAGATCGCGCTGAACGTGCGCGCCATGATCCCGGTGAAGATCGACATCTGCTGGGTGATGAGCAGCGAGGAGAACGTGAGGCCGAAGATGATGCCGAGGTACTTGGCTCGATCGCCGACGAGCATCTTGATCGCGACGAAGTTCATCGGATGCGCTCTCCGTCCGAGGCGTGCGCGCGGCGCTCGATACCGCCCAGGGTGAACTCGGTGATCTGGTGCGCGAGCCTCTCGATCTCGTCGCTCGCCCGCGGGAGTCGATGGCCCATGCGCTCGATCACGTGCTCGGCATGCTTGTAGAAGAGACACTGGGCGACGACCGCCTGGCTGCAGGCGAGCACGACGCCGGGTGCTGCGTCGGGACCGGCCAGATCGGCGACGATGCCGTGCAGCATGCGGAAGAGCGGGCGGTGGACCGCTTCGACGAGGTGGTCGAGGGCGCCGGTCGGCTCGGCCATCTCGCGCGTCATGAGCTTCATCAGCCGCGCGGACTTCTCGGTGGTGAGCACGCGCAAGAGGAACGAGTGCACGAACGCGCGAAGGCGATCCCGCGGAGTCGGGTCGGGCGGCAGACCGTGGTCGGGCGGGAAGGCCGCGAGCGCGGCGCGGAGCGTGCTCTCGAGCACTTCGCGGTAGAGCGCCTCCTTGTCGCCGAAGTGGTAGTGGACGGCGGCGACGTTCGCGCCGGCGCGCGTGCAGATTTCGCGGACGGTCGCGGCTCGGAACCCGACGTCGGCGAAGATCTCGGCCCCGGCGTCGAGGAGCCGGTCGCGGGTCGCGGAATCGGCGGCTGTGGAGGGCTCTGTGGACATGTGAATCAGTCGTTTCAATCGTTCGATTCAATCGAGGCTATCAAACAACTGCTTGAGTTCGCCACGGACATTCGAGGAATAGCCTCGAACCTCCGGAAAGGCTGGCGCCGGGCAGGACGGCCGACCCGCGCCAAGGGAACCGGGGGGCGTCTCGACCCTGGCTTCGAGGGCTCCTGGGGCGGGATTCGGGGTTGGAATCGGTAGCCTGTGCGGGTGACCGCCCCCACGTCCCCGCCCGCCGACAGGACCCGCTTCTGGGTCACTCACGCCCTGCTGCCCTTCGTCGCCGCGGGGGTGCTCCTGGTCGTGTTCGAGAACACGCGCCTCGACCGCGCGCTCCTCGATCCGTTCTACGACCAAGCGACGCACAAGTTCCCCCTGCGGGACGCGCCGTTCTTCACGCTGGTCTTCAAGAAGGGCATGAAGGCGCTCGTCATCGCCTTCGGCGGCCTGATGGCGCTCGGACTCGTCGCGTCCTTCAAGAAACGCGAACTGCGGCCGTGGCGGAGGAGCATGCTCTACGTCCTGCTCGCGCTCGCGATCGCGCCCCTCGTCGTCGCCGCGTTCAAATACACGTCCTGCAAGCACTGCCCGTGGGACCTCGACTTCTATGGCGGCACGGCCCCCTACGCGGGACTGCTCGGCTGTCCTCCCCCCTCCTTCGGCAAGGGCCAGTGTTTCCCCAGTGGTCACGCGTCTGGCGGCTTCGCCCTGTTCGCGCTGTATTTCGCCCACCGCATTCACGCGCCGAAGCGCGCGAGGATCTGGTTCGCGGTGGCCATCCTCTACGGCAGCGTGATGGGCGTGTCGCGCATGATGCAGGGCGCGCACTTCATGTCGCACAACGTGGCAACCGCGTTCACGTGCTGGTTCGTGTGCCTCGCGCTCTACGAGATCGTGCTGCGCCGCGCGGACGAGCGGCGCTTCGCCGCGAGGCCCTGAACGAGGGGGAAGATCGCGAAGAGGATGAGCAGCGCCACGTAGACAGTGCCGGCCACGGGATCGCGCCCGTCCACGTACTCGCGCATCGTCAAGCCGCGCAATCGCATCACGACGGCGAGCTCGACCGTCAGCATCAACGCGAGGGCCAGGCCACCCGCCGCGAAGTGCGCGAACCCGCTCGCTCCAGAAAGGAACCGTAGCGCGATCCAGCGCGACGACACGACGATCGCCGCGAGCATGAACGGGGCCTCGACGAGCTCCGCCGCGCGTTCGCCGATATGCGGCACGAGGATCGGCACACGGACGAGGCCGAGTGCGAATCCGGCCACGAAAACAAGGGCGAAATAGGTGATCCCGGCTCGAACGGACTTCATGAACGCGCGGCGGGCTGCGCGCGATCCGTCGCAGCCAGGCGCGCGTAGGCGCCGTTTTTCTCCAGCAGTTCGGCGTGCGTTCCGATCTCGACGATGCGGCCGGAGTCGAGCACGACGATGCGATCGGCGTTGCGGATCGTCGACAAGCGGTGCGCGATGACGATCACCGTCCGATCGGCCATCAGGCGTTCGAGCGCCTCCTGCACGATCGCCTCGGATTCCGTGTCGAGGGCGCTCGTCGCTTCGTCGAGCAGGAGCAGCGGCGCGCCCTTCAAGAACGCGCGCGCGATCGTGATGCGCTGACGTTGCCCGCCCGACAGGCGCGATCCCGCATCGGCCACGTTCGTGGCGTACGCTTCCGGCAACGACGCAATGAACTCGTGGATGCCGGCCGCGCGGGCCGCGGCCTCGACCTCGGCCTCGGTGGCGTCTGTCTTGCCGTAGCGGATGTTCTCGCCGATCGTCGCGTGGAATAGAAACGGCGTCTGGCCGACCATGGCGTACTGCGCCGTCCACGAATCGAGCGTTACGTCGCGCAGGTCGTGCCCGTCCACCGTGACGCGCCCCGCGGTCGGATCGATGAAGCGCGCGACGAGGTCGACGACGGTGCTCTTGCCCGAACCGGACGGACCCACGAGCGCCAGCGTCTCGCCGGGACGCACCTCGAGATCGAACTCGGTGAGCGCGTTGCCGTGGCCGTCCCTGTAGGCGAACGTGACCTTCTCGAAGCGCAATCCGCGGCTGAAAACAGGCAACTTTCGCGCATTCGGCGCGTCGACGACCTCCGATTTCTCGTCGAGCAGGGCCTGCAGGCGCTCTGCCGCGCCGACGGTTTCCTGCACGTAGGTGACAGCCCTGGCGATGCCCTTCACGCTGCCGTAGAGCTGCGACAGGAAGAAGAAGAACATCGCGACGCCCGCGATCTCGCCTCCGAAACGACCCTTCGCGAGCATCAACCACGCGACGACGACGATCATGATCCCCAGGCCGAGGTTGGAGGCGAGCGTGGTGAAGCTGTTCGAGAGCGCCTGCGCGCGCACCATCTTCATCGCCGCCCGCACGTAGCTCTCGTTGCTGCGCGTGTACTCCCCCAGCTCGCGCTCCTCGGCGCGGAACGCCTTGACCGTGCGCACGCCCTGGAACATCTGCGTGAGCACCTGGACGGACGAGCCGAGTTCCTTCAGAGACTTGGAACTGCCTTTCTTGACCCGCTTCGACTGACGCGCCACGCCGAAGCCGATGACGCACAGGCCCAGAGCGACGATCACCGTGGGAATCGGATCGATCAGCGCCATGAAGACGAGGCAGGACAGCGCGCTGAGCGGCTCCTGGATCATCTCCTTGAGCGATTGATTGAGCAGGTTCGCGGTCAACGTGACGTCGTTGTTGATCCGCGAGAGCAGGTCGCCGAAGTGACGGCGACCGTGGTAGCTCATCGAGAGGTGCATCACGTGCCGTGCGACCTGCACCCGCAGGTCCGCGACGATGCGCAGCGCGACCCACCGCGACAAAGTGATGAAGAAGTAGAACGTCAGGGCGGCGAAGAGTGCCAGCACGGCGACAGCGCCGGCGATGCGCGCGCAGGCCATGAGGCGCTCGTCCGTCGTCACGGCATCGCGCACGAGCCAGTGCTCCACCGCTCGCGCAGCACCCCGCCACCACGATGCCTCCTCGACGACCTTCGCCGCCGGCGTGCTGCCCGGTGCGAGAACCTCCAACGCCGGCGAAAGCAGCGGGATGACCGCTTTCTGCGCCATCTCCGACAGCCACGCGAGGCCGATCAGGAGCAGGAAGGCGGTCTTGTGCGCCCGAGCGTGCGGACGGAGCACCCTCCAGATCGTCTTGATGCCGGGGTCCAAGGCTTCGCAGTGTCGTTTCGTGGGCGAGGCGTGTCAAAAGCACGGGAGGCCGCGTCGTCGTCGACGGCGCGGCCTCCTGTTGGATCGAGCGGCAGATCCGCTCAGGAATCGTCGCGGGTCATGCCCTTCACGTCGGCCTTCGCGACCGCTTCCTTCGTGTAGGCGATGAACGCCACGCGCAGGTAGTCGTTCTTGACGAGCTCAGCCTTCTTCGGCTCCGCGACGTTCAGCGGGAACGTCGGGGGCAGACGGCGCGACACGCGCACGATGTAGTAGCCCATGGGACCCTTGAAGGGGCCCTGGATCGCGCCCTCGGGGCAGTCGAAGAACGCGCGGTCGGTGACCGATTCGCCCGTGACCCAGTGGTTGTACGGCGTCTCACCGACGTAGCCCTCGAGGTCGTTGCGGTAGCGCAGGCCGAAGCGGCCGCGCTTCTTCATGCCGATGTCCGAGCCCTTGCCGCCCGCGTTCTCCGGCGTGGGCGGATCCCAGTACTCGGAGTGGTCGTTGATCATGCTCGTCCAGAACTCGAGGGGCTCGACGACCGGGTGCTCGGGCTTGAATTCCTTGCCGTCCGCCTGCGCCTTCGAGGCGGCTTCGCGCTGAGCGGCGTATGCGACGGCGTGCGCGTCGAGCTTGGCCTTGACCTCGTTCGCGGTCTTCTTGGCCCAATTCCAGCCGTCCGGCTTCCACTTGTTCCTCGCGATGTCGAAGGCCGAGACGAGGATGCAGTCCACGTCGACCTGGCCCAGCCCCATCACGCGGTTCGCGCGGTCGAGGTGCTCCTTGAGCGGCTCGGCGAGTTCGCTGTTCGTGCCCGGCGCGAGCTTCGGCTCCATCATCTTCTCGAAGCCCTTCGTGAGGCAGTAGTACTCCTTGAAGGACTCGGTCGACGGGAAGAAGTAGTTCTGCATCGCGAGGATGTCGACCGTGATGTACGTGCCCGCGAACTGCTTTTGCAGGTCCGCGATCGCCTGTTTGCGGCCGGCGTCGTCGAGCAGGCCGCCTTCGGCCTTCAGACGGTCCGTGGTCGCGATCGAAGCGACGAACCACTGCTTCGCCATTTCGATCTCGTTCTTCGTGACGGTGCTCTTGACCTCGTCCCAGACCTTCGCGGTCTGGAGTGTCATCTCCGGCACGCCGTCGTAGTTCTTGTCGGCCGTCAGGACGATGTCGTCGGGCAGACCATCGAAGGACGTCTTGAACTCGATCGTGTTGAAGAGCGCGTCACGCACGATCTGGCGCATCATCGTCGTGTAGATCGTGTCTTCCTTGCCGAGCGGTTCGCCGGTCTTGTCGGCGTGCTCGCGGCGCATCTTGTAGCTGTTGACGGCGTCGTCGAGCAGCGTCGGACCGGAGTCGGCGCGGATGGCTTCGATGGTCGTCTCGGGCCAGTCGGCCGGATCCTCGGGATAGAAGACGTGGTCGAACAGCAGGGTCAGGCGCGTGTCTTCCTTGAACCACTCGATCGAACGGTGCTTGCGCGTCACTTCGGTCTCGAGGTCGAGCACCGGGTAGCGCTTGCGGAACTCGTCGTACTGGCGCTTGACCTCGGCTTGCAGCTCGGCGTCGGTCGGCTGCAGCGTCTCGTCGAGACGGCGGCGTTCCGCGGACGCGGCTTCCGAACGTGCCTTCTGGAACTCCGGCCGGGCCAGCGCTTCACCGTGCGCCTTGGCGTAGGCCTGGTCGTAGGCCTTCTGCTTCTCTTCCGGGGTGGCGAACGTCTTCCCCTCCACGGCGGCTTCGGCGGCCTTCTGCGCGATCACGCTGACCTGCGGCTCGACGGCGGCGTTCCCGGCCAGGGAAGCGCGGCGCTGGAGTTCGTCGTCGATGATCAGGTTGAACTTGTACATCTCCATCCGCCAGCGGCACGGGCCGTAGATCAGATGGCGCTTGATCTCGTTGTCGCTGACGCGCTTTCCGTTCACGACCAGGGGCTCGCCGAATTCGGAGCCCGCCGAGGGGGTCTTGGAGGTGGACGCGGGGGTGTTCGCGAAAGCCCCGAGAGCGAGCACAGCAGTTGCGCCGAGGCCTGGGAGGAGGGTGCGGAATTGCATGAGAGGACCTTGAAAACGGGGCGGATCGGGGGCCGGGGGCCAAAATGGGTCGACTAGCCTACGAGCCTCGGGCGCGAACGGTGAACTGTTTTTTGGGGCGGTTTCTCGACCGCGAGGCCGGGCGGGGTCGAGGGGCCGTTCCTGATAGTCTATGGAGGCCGGCCGCTCGGCACGCCCCAGCTTCGAGCCGGGCCTTCCAACGAGGCCGGCCGCCGGAAACGACACCCATGGCCAGGTTGATGCTCTACACCCCGCGCACGATCGCGCTGCTGACCGAGATCTTCCATCCGCCGATGGTCCCGGATCCGGCGCCGATTCAGCGCGTCCACAATCAGCTCTACCAGGCCGGCGACCCGCCCTACTCGAGCTTCCAGGTCACGAACGGCGGCGCGGTCCTCTCCAACCCCGTGCAGACGCCCGGCGCGACCTCGCTCGCGGCCTTCTTGCCCGATCGCTTCCAGTTCCGCGAGGAGTTGTCGAGCCTGACCCACGACGACTTCGCATCGCGCGTGCGCAAGGTCGCGGCACAGGTCGGCGCTGCGCGCGGGGTGCCGCTCTTCACGTCGCAGCACGTGACGCTGCGCACGCTCGTCAATCCGCGCTCGTACCGCGACAGCCGCGAGTACTTGAAGCACGGCATGTTCGGTTTCGACGACGAGATGGAAGCGTTCGGTCGCGAGCCCGCATTGCTCGGAATTCGCCTCGTTTTCCCGGCCGTCGAGGGCCGCTCCGACAGTCATGCGCTGCGCATCGAATCGTTCAGCAGCGACTCGCGCTCCCTGTTCATCGAGATCGTGTCGAGCTTCGGCCCGATCGTGCCGCACAACGGGCTCGCGGAGGTCGAAGCGAACATCCTCACGAGCTACCGTTTCGTCACCGAACAGACGATGCGCTTCATCGGCGGTTTCGACACGGCGGGCGTCGAGCCCGAAGAAGAGTGAGCCAGAGGCCGTGGGCGGACGAAACAGGCCCGACGTCGGGGACTAGTGCGTTGTCGATGGCCCTCCACCGTTCGGTTTCACTCCTGCACGTGCTCGCCTTCCTCGGGTGCTGCTCCCTGGCGGCGTGCGAGCCGCCGGCCGCGCCGGCAGCGTGGCCGCAGGGGACGGTCTACGCGCTCGACGACCATCCCATCGGCGCCGAGGAAGTCGACGCGTCCGCGGACATCATCGCGCAGCTCGAGCCCGAGAGCGTGCCAGCGCAGGCGCGCCGGATCGCGCTCACCAACGTGGTCCTGCCGCGGGCGGCCGGGATCCTCGTCGCCGGCGCGAAGCGCCTCGAGGCTCGTGAGCGGGCCCTCGAGTTCAAGCGGGCCCTGGAAGGCGGCGCGACTCTGGACGGACCGATGCTGGGCGGGACGATACAGACCCGCGAGGGCGTCGCGATCGACATCGGCTTCGAGGCGTGGGGTTACGCCACCACGGCCGAGACGGGGCGCTGGTCGGAACCGCTCGAGACGATCGGCGCCTTCGAGATCGTGCGCGTCGACGAGCGTGCCGGCGCCAGCGCGCCGCGCCAGGTGCGTTACAAATTGCGTGTGTGCGTCGTGCCCTACGTCGACGACACGAACCTGAAGGCCGTGATCGACGCGCAGCTCGATCGCTCGCGGCTCGTGTTCGTGGACCCGAGCTGGGCCGAGTTCATCCCCGAGTACTGGAAGCACCGCCTGCGCGCGGGAGTCCCCTGATGAAGACGTTCCTCCCCATCGTCGCGGCGCTAGCCGCTCTCGCGCTCGCCGCTCGCGCCGAGGACCCGCCCAAGAAGGACGGGCCGGCGCCGGCCGCTCAGAAGACCGTGGAGCGCCTGACCGCGTGGCCGAAACCCGCGGACAAGGACCAGCTCATGACGGACATCGAGCGCCTGGTCAAGGCGACCATCCCCGAGATGGCCGAGGGCGGCCGCGCGGGTCTGCTCGCGACCGGTGCGGCGTGCACGCCGTTCGTGCTCGAACGCTACGGACGCGAGCGCGACGAGGCGGTCAAGAAGCGCCTGTTCGAGATCCTCGTCGCCACGACGGGCGCCGAGCACACGCGTCTGCTCGCCAAGGAGTTCGCCGGCAAGCAGCTGGCCTCGCGCACGTTCGCGCTGTGGCGCGCCGCTCAGTTCCCCGATCCCGAGATCCGAAAGGACGCGGACGCCGCGTGGATCCGCGTGCAGAAGTCGGGCGACAAAGCCGACGTCGACGAGCGCTACGCCGCCGCGCTGTGCTGCGCTTCGACCGGATCGATCGTCGGCCTCGAGGGCCTGTGGGACGCGACGCTCACGTCGAAGGAGTGGGACAAGAAGAAGCGCGAACTGCGCGCGGCGCTCGCCGGGGCGCGCGGCAAGGAAGCCACGGCCTTCGTGCTCGCGAAGCTCGACGACAAGGCCGATCGCAAGGTGAAAGTGGCCGTGCTGCGGATGCTGGCCGGCTGCGGCGACAAGGAGTCCGCCGCGCGGGTGCGACCGTTCCTGGACGACGAGGACAATCAGATCCGCGTCGCGGCGATCAACGCGCTGCGCGGCATCGTGGACGGCGCCGATCCGATCGACGACCTCTCGGCCTTCGAAGCGATCGAGATGGCCAAGGAATGGAAGAACAAGCGATGAGCTGCACTCTCACGGCCGCGCTGGCTCTCGCGCTGCTCGCCCCGCTCGGCGACGGCGACAAGAAGCGTCCGCAGGACCCGGTCAACGATCCCTACACGCAGAACGATCCGGTGGTCTTGAAGGGTGCCGGCATCGTCTCGCTCGGCGGCTTCGATTTCGGCAAGACGGGCTGGACCACGACCAAGTGCGACGAGTTCATGGTCGCGAACGAATTGCGCTGGATCGAAACGGCGCACTTCAAGATCGGCTTCGGCCTCGGCTCGTACAAGCCGAAGCTCGAGGAGAAGAAGAAGATCATCGCCGAGCTCACGCGCTTGAAGCTCGTCCTGCCCAAGATCCAGCCGGAAACCGGGGTTCTCGACCCGTGGCTGCGCCTGCACCTCACCGCGCAACGCTGCGAGGACATCTACAAGCGCTTCTGCGAGATCAGCTTCGCCGAGGCGGACCAGTTCCCCGACGGATCGAGCGTGTACTCGGGCGGCTACCGCGGCGAGGGTCCCTACCTCGGCATGAAGGAGAAGTTCGAGATCCTGATCATGCCGACGGAGGCGTCGCAGGTGTCGTGGCTGCTCGAGAATGCGGGCTTGCGCATTCGCAACACGCAGCGCTGGCACTTCATCGACCGTGGCGCGATCTCGGTCGTCATGCACGCGCAACAAGGACAACTGCGCAACGACGCCGCGCTCCACGGACACATCGCGTTCAACCTCGCGCACAATCTCTACGACGGGCTCAACCACTACAGCTACGACACGCCCGTGTGGCTGCACGAGGGTCTCGCGCATTACATGGAGCGGGAGATCGATCCCGAGCACAACTCGTTCGACTCGGGCGAGGGCGCGGTCGCGGACATGACGAGCAAGGGCAACTGGAAGCCCGAGGTCGTGAAGCTGATCAACTCGGGCGAGGCCACGCGCATGGCCGAGTTGCTGCAGCTCAAGAACTTCTCCGACCTGAAGCTCGTCCACCACTTCGTGACCTGGTCGATGATCGACTTCCTCCTGAAGACGAAGCCGACCGAGTTCGGGAAGTTCCTGTGGGCCCTGAAGCGCAACTACGACGGACAGGGACTGCCCACCGGCGCGAACCTCCACGACTGGCACCGCAAGATCTTCAAGGAGCAGTTGGGCTGGTCCTACGCCGAGTTCGACGAGGCCTGGAGGGCCTGGGTGCTGGTCGAGTACACGCGCCCGCCGGGGAAGGAAAAGGACAAGGACAAGGACAAGCCCAAGGAGGCCCCTGTCCCGGCCAAGCCGCCTGAGAAGGCCGGGCAGCCGGGCGGCTGAGCCGGACCCGGCGAGGGGCGGTTTCGGATATACTTCCCGCGCCACACGGTCGAGGCGAAGCCCGCTACGCCCGCTCGTGGAAAGGGTTTCCGGACGGAATCCGGCGTCGAGAGTCGACCGCCGAACTCGTCGATAGGTGGAGATCCGGAAGATGCGCCCCACACACAGCCTTCCCGGTACATACTCCACGAACCGCACGCTCACGTGAGGATCGAGTGCTGCTCCTCGGGCACTCGAGACTCCGACACCGATGATCCAACGCAAGAAACGCCTGGTCCTGTTCCTGCCGCACCGCGCGGACCCTGATCAGGGTGTGCGGGTCAGCGCGGACTTGACCCCGCTCGAGCTGCTGCAGATCGCCGGCCTGCCCGATCAGAACGGGTACGAATGCGTGCTCATCGACGCGATGGTCGAGCCCGACTACGAGAAGAAGGTGCTCGAAGCGTGCGAGGGCGCGCTGCTCTTCGCGAGCTCGTGCATCCTCGGCTTCCAGGTCGCCCACGGCGCGCGCGTCGCGAAGATGGTGCGGCAGAAATTCCCCTCTCTCCCGATCCTGTGGGGCGGCTGGTTCCCGAGCGTCGCACCCGAGCTGTACTTCAAGGAAGGCATCGCCGACGCGGTCGCGCTGGGTCAGGGCGAGATCACGTTCTGGGAGTGCGTGCAGGCGATCGACTCCGGCGTCGACCTCGCGACCGTTCCCGGACTCGCTGTCTGGCGCGACAACCACATCGTCTACACGCCGCACCGCGCCGTGATCGGGTTCGAGACGATCCCCGACGTGCCCTGGCACCTGCTCGACTTCGAGAAGTACGTCGCGCTCCAGAACGACTCGAGTTCGAACTGGAAGGTGCGCCACAAGTACGCCGACCCGTGGGACATGAAGCCTGGTACGCCCCTGCGCGGCTTCAGCTACTACTCGAGCTTCGGCTGCCCGGAACCGTGCACGTTCTGCTGCTCGCCGATGGTGACGAATCGCCGCTGGAAGGCGATCCCGGGGAAGCAGCTCGCGGAGCGCGTGCTCGAGTGCCACGATCGATTCAAGATCAACATCCTGCGCTTCCAGGACGCCAACTTCGGCGTGCACGAGAAGCGCAGCAACGAGTTCTGCCAGGCGCTGGTCGACGCCGGGTCGCCGTTCTGGTGGAACGGCACGTACGAGATCGAGACGATCGCGCGCTACAAGGACCCGTCGCTCGACCTGATGCGCGCCTCGCGCTTCCACATGGCGGCACTCGGCGCCGAAGCCGGTTCGAAGGAGCAGCAGGAGAAGATCAAGAAGAAGATCGACATCGAGGGTGACCTCGAGAACTCGTTGCGCCGGCTGAACGCTCGCGGCATCCAGACCGGAGTCTCGTGGATCATCGGCTACCCGAACGAGTCCCGCGAATCGATGCGCGCCACGCTCGAGTGGGCCGCGCGCATCAAGTACCTGTTCCCGAATTCGCCGAGCGACATCTTCCCCTTCCGTCCGATCCCGGGCACCGAGGACTTCGACTCGGCGGTGAAGCTCGGCTATCAGCCGCCGCGCACGCTCGAAGAATGGGGTGCCTGCCTCGAATACAAGTACGCGTTCGACGACATCGGTCTGCCGTTCGACGTGTTGAAGGAATGGAAGCGCTACGGCGTCGCCTCGACCTTCTACGACAACTTGGCGCGCGAAGGCTCGGGTTCGGTGCGCAACCTGATGCGCAAGGTTTCCGGTTGGCGGCTCAAGAATCAGAACTACACGTTCCCGCTCGAACAGAAACTCTTCCACGTCTTCGTCAAGATGACCGGTCAGAAGACGCAGGACGAGATGATCAAGCGCGACCACACATCCGGCGTGACGCCGAGCGCCCCAACGACGTGACACCGTGATCGCACACAAGAAAAAGCTCGTCCTGTTCCTGCCGCACCGCGCCGATCCGACGCGGGGCGAGATGTTCAGCGCCGATTTGCTGCCGCTGGAGCTCTTGCAGATCGCGTCGGGCCCGATCGCCGACGGATACGAAGTCGTGATGATCGACGCGATGATCGAGCCGAATTACATCGAGAAGGTCCTCGAAGCCTGCGAGGGCGCGCTGTGCTTCGCGAGCTCGTGCATCCTCGGCTACCAGGTCTACGACGGCTACGTGGTGGCGAAGGCCGTCCGCGAGAAGTTCCCGAACCTCCCGATCATGTGGGGCGGCTGGTTCCCGAGCGTCACGCCGCAGATGTGGCTCGAAGCCGGCGTCGCCGACGCGGTCGGCCTCGGCCAGGGCGAGATCACGTTCCGCGAGGTCGTGAAGGCGATCGACCACGGCACGAACCTCGAGGACGTCGCCGGGCTCGCCCTGTGGCGCGACGGCCGCATCCACTACACCGCGCACCGCGCCGTCGTGGGCTTCGACCAGTTCGAACCGGTGCCCTGGCACCTGCTCGAGTACGAACGGTACGCCGAGTTGCAGACGAAGCCGACGCGCCTCAAGGTGCGCCACCGCTTCCCGCTGCCGGGCAAGTGGACTCCCGAGAACCCGCCGCGCGGCTTCAGCCACTTCTCGAGCTTCGGCTGCCCCGAGCCGTGCACGTTCTGCTGCTCGCCGCTCCTGACCGGCCGCCGCTGGAAGGCGATCCCCGGTCGCAAGCTGGCCGAGGAGATCGCCGAGCTGCAGCAGCGCTTCAAGTTCGACGTGCTGCGCTTCCAGGACGCGAACTTCGGCGTGCACGAGAAGCGCACGAAGGAGTTCTGCGAGGGGCTCATCGATCTGAAGGTGCCCATCCACTGGAACGGCACGATCGAGATCGAAACGATCATGCGCTACAAGGAGGAGACGCTCGATCTCCTCGAGCAGTCGCAGTGCCACCTGCTCTGGCTCGGAGCGGAAGCCGGCACCGCGGAGATGCAGGAGCGCATCAAGAAGCACATCGCGATCGAGAACATTCCTCTCGCGATCGGCAAGCTCGCGAAGCGCAACATCGT
>JBGATY010000108.1:0-13074 GCA_044228955.1 Planctomycetota bacterium
CCTCGTCGGGTTCGGTGACGCGCGACGTGAGCGTGACCGTCTCGGAGAGCCCGGCGATCGAGACGTTCATCGAGCCCGGATACGGTTCGTACGAGCGGTTGCGCCTCGCCGCCGGAGCGCGCCACAAGAACCTCTTCGGCACGGGGCGCATCCTGGACTTCCGCGGTGTGCTCGCGGATCGAGCGCAACGAGGCGAGTTGTCCCTCATCGATCCGTGGTTGTTCGAAGGCGACGTGGTGGCCGAGTTGTCCTTCGTCGGGAACCGCCGCCATGAACCCTCGTTCCTGAGGCTCGAGCAGGGCGTGGGCACTACGCTCACGCGACGCTTTGGACGAGCCATCGAAGCCTCCGTCGGGTATCGCTTCCGCCGCTCGAAGGCGACGAACGTCGAGATCCTCGACGCCGAAGCGCGGGCCGCCATCGATCAGGTGGACATCAGCCTCGTCCAGGGCTCGTTCGCGTACGACTCGCGTGACAGCGTCTTCCAGCCCACCGAGGGCGCGTTCACCAAGCTCGGCCTTGAGTATGCGTCTTCGATATTCGGCTCGGAGATCGATTTCGCGCGCTTGAAGGCCCAGCATGCGCGCTTCTGGCCACTAGACTCGGCCACCGTCCTCGGAGCATCCGCCGAAGTCGGAATGGTGCGCCCGCTGGGAGGCACGTCTTCGATTCCGTTGCAGGAGCGCTTCTTCAACGGCGGCGAGAACTCCGTTCGTTCGTTCCGCGAGGGCGAACTCGGGCCGAAGGACGACGACGGGGCCCCGCTCGGAGGCGAAGCTTCCTCGACCTTCTCGCTCGAACTGCGCCGGCGTCTGCGCGGACGCCTCGAGGGCGCGTTGTTCTACGACGTCGGCAACGTGACACCGCGCAGCGAGGATGTGCTGAAGTTCCAGGGCTTCGAGCAGGGCATCGGCCTGGGCCTGCGTTACCGGTTGCCCGTCGGTCCCGTGCGCTTCGACGTCGCGGTGAATCCGCGTCCCGGCGACTTCGAATCACGCTTCGTCGCGCACGTGTCGCTCGGGATGTCGTTCTGACCGCGCGCGAGCGCGACGTCCGGTCGTGGACCCTTCCGCGTCATTCAGCCTTTCGTTCCGTCCAGGGCCAGCCTGACCCTCTTCTCGCGCTCGCTCATCCAGCGGAGGATCCGCTCGGCGCGTGCATCCCAGGTGTGCAGGGGCGCGCGCGAACGCAGCCTAGCGGACATGGCCTCTCGCCGCGACGCATCTGCCATCAGTCCGATGATCCCACGCGCCAACAGAGCCGCGTCGTCGGCTGCGACGAACACGGCTTCCTCGTCCGCGGCCAGGATCTCGCGCAACGCCGGCACGTCGCTCACGACGAGCGGCAGTCCCGCAGCCATGGATTCGAACACCTTGAGCGGAGACGTGTAGCGCGCGCTGATCTCCGGTTTCGAGCGATTGGGAACGGCACCGACGTCCCCTGCCGCGAGGTACAGGGCGACGCGCTCGGGCGCCTGGAATCCGTCGATGCGCACGTTCGACAGGCCGCCGGCCTTCTGCCGCAGGCGCTGCACGTCGCTCTCCATCCCGCCGGCCACGACGAAGTAGATCTCCGGGAGGGTCTTGGCCGCCTCGACGAGCACGTCGACGCCCTTCCAATCGAGCAATCCGCCGGTGTACACGACGAGCGGTACCTCGCGCGGCAGGTCGAGCGCGGCACGAGCCTCCGCCTTCGGGATCTTCCTCTGGAAGCGCTCGAACTCGAACGCGTCGTGCTCCACGAGCACGAGCGAGCGATCGACCCCGAGCGCGACCAGATCGTCGCGCACGCCGCCCGAGATGGCGACGATGCCGAGGACCCCGTCCGCCGCGGCGATCAGCGAACGGCGACGCAAGCGTCCGCCGGGAACCCGGTGGATCTCGAGGTAGACGCGCGGCTCGCCGGCGCGCACGAGACGCTCGGCCACTTCGATCTCGCGCGAGAGGATCCTCTCGCCCCCGTGGTGCTTGCGAACGTGCCGGGCGGCATGGCGCGCGAACGACTGCTCCTGCAGGCGCGCCGGCACGTACTGCAGCATGCGCGGCACGCGTTCGATCCAATCCACGCACGCGATGGGAACGAGCGTCGGACGCGCGCCTTTCGGCACTCCGTACCAATCGAAGACGTCGACTCCGGGCGGGAGCGCCACGGAGGGACGGCGCTTGGCGAAGAGCACGCTCGTTGCGGCGCCCTGCCGCGCGAACGCAGCCGACATCTGCGCCACTTGCAGCGCCTGCGCGCGCTGGGAGGGCATGCGCGTGTTGGCGACGATGCAGATCGGGGCGGCGCCGCTCACGGGTTCTTCTTCGGGGGGATCCCGTGCCGTTCCGTGCCTTCGGTGCCGGCGTAGCCCAACTCCTTGATCCTCTGCGCCTGCCGTGCGATCTCTCGATCGGACGTGATCTCGTCGGACTTGGGGATCGGCATCGACTTGTCGTACTCCCGCAGGGCTTTCGACAGGCGCTCGAACACGTCTGGATGGTCCGCCAGCACGTTGCGCGATTCCGCCGGATCCGCTGCGAGATCGACGAGCCACGGCACTTCGTAGGGACTCCCCGACGAGATGGGCGTCCACGTTTCCTTCTCCACGAATGCCGCCGGCACGACGAGCTTCCAGCGCAAGTCCTGCACGGACATGAACGGGCCATTCTCCGCGAAACTGTATTCCCGCACGGAGTCCTTCGTCCGCGTGAGCAGCGGGACCAGGCTTCGACCGTCGACCTTCGAGTCCTCGTCGCGCTGTGGCGGCGTATTCAGACCGAGGAGTTCGCAGATCGTCGGCAACAAGTCGATCTCGTCGACGAGAGCCCGGACGCGCGTGCCCGCCGCGATGTTCCTCGGCCAGCGCATCACGAGGGGGATGCGCAGGTTGGACTGGACCATGTGATCGTGCTCGAGCAACGCCTCGAATCCGAGGCCCGATTCACCGAGAGACTCGCCGTGATCCGAGAGCACGATCACGAGCGTGTCGTCGAGCACGCCGCGTGCCCGCAACGTCTCGACCAGCTTGCCGATGTCGGCGTCGGCCTGGCTGACGCCGCCGTAGTAGAGGTTTCGGATCTGCGCGAAGTCCGCATCGTCCGGCACTCGAACCCCGTCCTCGATCGACAGCCGATCGGCCGCGTAGAAGCTCTTGAAGGGACCCGCGTAACGCGGATCCACGTACGCGTCGCGAAACTCGCGCGGAGGATCGTATGGCGTGTGTGTTGAGTATAGGTGCACCATCGCCATGAACCTGTGATCTCCGACTTCCTCCAGCCAGGCCCGCGAGACGCCAGGCACACCGCTCTTGACCTTGGTCCGCGCCTTGTCGGCGATCACGTGCAACAAGAGGTCGGAGCGGAACACGCTCCACACGGAATCGGCGATGACGATGCCGTGGCCGAGCATCTGCTCGTAGTAGATGTCGAAGCCACGCAGCAGTCCCGAGCCATTCGAGATCGCTCCCGTGTGGAAGGACGCGTTGAGCCAGTCACTCGATTCGAAACACGCATGCCCCGCATCGAGGAAGCAGGCCTGCTTGAGGTGCTTCGGCAGCGTGACGTTGTCGCGCCGCATGCGCTTGTTGGGCGCCATCGACACGAGCCCGTGACGGCGCGGGTACTTGCCGGTCAGGAACGACCCGAAACTCGTCAGCGTGAACGGCGCCTGCGTGAACGCGTTCTCGAACACGACGCCCTCGGCCGCGAGCCTGTCGATGTTGGGTGACTTCACGCGCGGATGACCGTAGCAGCCGAGCGTGTCCTGCCTCAGCGCGTCGACCACGACGAGCAGCACGTTGGGGACGCGTGCATTGCGCTCGTTCTTGTCGCCCCGCGAACCTATCGAACCGCCTTGGAGCACCATGTAGATCCCGCCGACCGCGGCCACGACGAGCACGCTCGCGACGAGCCAGCGCTTCGAGCCCTGGATCAGCCGGTCGACCGGCCGCGCCAGCACGAAGGCGATCAGGATCGAAACCAGCGCGATGCCAAGCGTCGTCGCGAGGCGTGCCGGGCTGAGCGAATTCCAGCCGGGGAACAGGTACGGACGCGACCACCAGTACAGTTCGACGAAGATGCCGATCAGGAGCGCGATGTGGACGAAATCCAGCGCCTGCGTCGCGGCTTCGCGCCGCCCGCGGAATGGACGCAGGACCACGGCAGCTGCGAACAGGGCCACGACCCACGCGGCGACGTACTCGAACACGGCGGCGGCCGTGCAGCCGAGGAACGAGGCGATGTCCAGTTGCGCGGTGCCGATCCGGGACGCGATCAGCGCGTCGAGGAGACCGAACGCCGCTCCACAGACGATTCCGGCGGCGAGCGCTGCGCGCAGGGAGTTCGAGAGGGATCGGCTCGGATCGTCGTGGATTGCGGTCATGGCCGTGGAGCGATCCTACAACTCTACTCGGTCTTTTCGACCGCTCCGCCTCAGGACAGTCGATACGACGCCGTGGACGGCGTGCGCACGACGTCCGTCGCGAGTTTCGGGACGCGATAGCCGATCCCGCGGCAGCGGCCGGACTCCTCGATGGTCTCCGCGACGGACAGCCCGGAGCCGTCGATGGTGAAGCGCCGTTCGATCGCGGTGCCCTCGACACGGGTCCCGTCGCGGTGCGCGAACGCGGCACGCACGAGCAACCCGTCGCTCGTGGGCTCGACGGTCGGCGCGAGATCGTAGGCGGTGGACGCGCGAGCGGTGGCGAAGTCCAGCAAGCCGCGCTTCGCGATCTGGAAGGGACCACGGAGCGCGTCGACCGGCCTGCCGCCGCGCCAGGCGACGCGGGACAGCCAGAAGGCGAAGCGCAGTTCGGCGTGGTTCGCGCGCCAACCGCGGGACGGCGAGAAGTGCCCGCACTCGGCGACCCACTCCGCTTCGCCGACGCCACGGAGGTGCCCCTTGTCGAGCAGGTCCGCCTCCTTGGTCTTGCTCCACACGCGCAACAGGCCGGCGCCGCTCGGGCCACCGTGATGCATGTTCACGGCGGGTCGAGCGCCGCGCACCCACGCGATCACGGCGCCGTCCTCGATGCGACCCAACTGCGCGTTCGGGAACCAGGTCGTGCGCAGGTCGATCGCGTTCGACCTGGTCGCGGGCTCGGGCGGGACCACAGCAGCGCTCTCGAGGTCCTCGAGCGCGCGCGCCATCCACATCGCGTGGCCGGCCCAGAACACGGGACACTGGTAGCTCTTCGAGCGCTTGCCGAGGGGCAAGTGACTGCGCGGCGATCCGCTCGGCTCGAGATGGGCGCTCCAGGCTCGAAACGCCCGCACGGCGGCGCGCGCGTACGCCTCACGGCGGAACAGGCGCCAACCGGATGCGAGCGTGAACACGTCGAACGGATGCGAGGCGACTTCGTATTCCGCGCCCCAGTACCAAGGCTTGGCCTCGACGAGTCCGCACTTCACGCCGTCCGGTGCCTGCAGCGCCGTGAGGAACTCGAGTCCGCGCACGAGCGGCGCCGCGAACAACGGATCGCGAGGATCGCGGCCGAGACGCTCGAGGGCGAACAGCGTGAACCCGGTGACACGCGACTGGTAGAAGGCCGAGACATCCGCGGAACCGGGATGGAGCGCGCCCCATTCGATCGGATGGTACGGGAAGCTGCCGTCCTCGTGCTGGATCCCCTCGAGCACGCCGATCGCCTCTATGGCCGCGCTCGACAAGATGTCGTCGTGCTCGAGAGCCCAGGCCGAAGCGAGGCCCGTGAGCCCCCACGCGCGCTGCGCTGGAATGCCCTTGTCGAGCACCGCGTAGCGCAGATACGAGCGCGCGTGCAGCAGGGACGCTGCGGCGAAACGGGCTTTGTCCCGTGGATCGAGCCGGTCGCCCAGGGCCTGGACGATGTGCGCCAGCGCATCGCTGCACGCACCGCCGTCGATCACGCTGTTCGAGCAGTTGAACGGATCGTGGCGTCCGGGGCGGAACGTGTGACACACGCTGTTCTCCTCGCACACGAGGTTCGCGCACAGCCGGCGCGCCTCGGTGACGGCGAGTTCGAACAGGAACTCGCGATCGCGTTTGGGATCGAGGCGCAGCAGCTCGCACGCCATCACCACGACGCCCGCGTTCTTGCCCGTGTGCTCGACTTTGTGTTCCGGACACACGATCCGGCCGTCCGCGCCCCGCAACGAGGCGAGCCAGCGCAGCGTCCTGCGCACCGGCTCGAGGAACTCTTCACGGACCGGGTTCGTCGTCGTCACGACCGCGAATATCGACTCTCGCGCGCGTTCGATCAACGCGCGAGTGCATCAATGCTTCATGAACACCTGAAAGGAGTTCCACAGGGGCGCCATGGACTCTTCGGGAAGGCCTTCGGCGCGGCGCCACAGTTCCCGAGCGCACGCGTCGAGGACCGTCCACACCACGCAGGCTTTCACCCACGCGCCGGCGGCACGGCCGTGGTGCTTGCGAAAATAGGCGAGTCGATCCCGATTCGCGCGGGTGTCGGCGGTTTCGGAAGCGAGCGTGTCCACGTCGCCGTCGTGCACGACGTGCGCGGAGGCCAGGTAGCGGATACGCCACGAGGCCTCCCACAGGCGACGACACAGATCGACGCCGTCGAAATGATGTCCGAGCGTCTCGTCGACCGGCTTCGAGCGCTTCAGGGCCTTGCGCCGCATCATGAGGCACGTGAGCGAGGCGTGCTCGACGTCGCCGTCCTGTTCGTAGTCGAAGTCCAGAGCCTGGTAGCGTCGCAGCTCGCGACTGTCACTGAATGCGCGCTGAAGCGGCGTGCCGACGAAGAGCGGCGTCCAGAGGGTCGGAAAACGGCGGATCGAACGCTGCGTCGTTCCGTCGCGCTCGATCAACCGCGCCGTGCACGCGCCGAAGCGCAGGTTCTGCTCGAGGAACGCGAGCATGGAGCGGATCGCGCTGCCGATGACCTGGGTGCGGGCGTCGAGCAGCAGCACGTAGGCTCCCCGCGCGGCTTCGATCCCCTGATTGACCGCGCAGGCGAACCCCTGATTCGCCGTGTTCTTGATCATCCGGACGTGCTGGTACTGGTCCTGGATCATTCGCGCCGATCCGTCGCTGCTCGCGTTGTCGACGACGAGGACTTCGGAAGACATGGGCAGAGTCGTCTTCAAGGACTCGATGCACGAGCGCAGCGCCTCGCGCGAGTTGAAGGACGGGATCACGACCGTGAGTGTGGTCATGCGTCACCTCCCATCTCGAGGAAGAGGCGGCGCATGAGCGTGTCGACCTCGTGATCGCGCGCCACGATCGCGCGCAGCCTCTCGCCCAGGGCGTCGCGCTCGGTCGGAGTGCGATCGAGCCACCAGGCGATCTTGCGCGCCAGGTCCGGCGCGTCGCCGGGGACGAACGCGAAGCGCTCCGCCTCCGCCCCGAACTCGCGCAGGATGGGAGGGATGGCCTCGTTGCACGAGAGGACCGGGCGCCGCGACGCCATCGCCTCGAGCACGACCTTGTCCACGCTGCCCGTCTTGCTCGCGTTGACCACGACCGTCGCGCGCGCGTACAGCCGCGGGATGTCTCGATACGGAACGCTGCCCAGAAGATGCACGCGCGCGGCGATGTCCGCCCGCGCCGCACGCGCCTTCACCGATTCGCCATAACTCTTGTCGATCACCGTGAGTCCTCCTCCCACGAGATCGAGATGCAGATCACGACCCTCCGCCGCGAGGATGGAAACTGCCTCCATCACCACGAGCGGATCCTTCGCAGCCGTCAAGCGCCCCACCGCGAGTAGTCGCGGTGGCGATGCCGATCTCTCTCCTCGATCTCCGAAGTGGTCCAGGTCGATGCCGTGACCCGTGACCACCTTGCGAGGAGTATCGAGTCGCAGGGACTCCGGACTTGCGGTGAAGATCTTGGACACGACGCGATCGGCTCGGCGCAGGCGCGCATCGACGGCGGCGTGCGTGTACCACAGGTAAAGTCGGGCTTTGGAGCGCTTCGCGGGGCCTGCCGCGAGCGTCGCGTAGCGCGGAACCATGTGGGCGAGCACAGCGTCAAACCCATCTTTTGCGAGCGCTTCGCCGAGGAAACGGCGGTAGCGCAGCCAGCGACCGATCGTTCCGTGGCGTCCGACGACCCGCACGTCGACGTTCGCGGGCAGGTTCCGCGTCTCGCCGGCCTCGAGCGCGACGACGCGCACGCGCTCGCAGTGGCGCGCCAGGCCCTCGATCCAGCGGGGCACGAATCCGAGGACCGCGTCGCCCTCGTCGATCACCTGCGTGAGGAACAGGAGCTTCACGCGCGTGCCTTCTCGACGAGCGCCTTCAGCCCGTTCGCGTAGTTCTGCACGGAACGCGTGTACTCGAAACGCTGCACGTCGCGCGCTGCGCGCAGTCCCAGGCGCTGGCGCCGCGTCTCGTCGCCGAGCACGGATTTGAGTCCCGCGGCGAGGCTCGCGGTGTCGAAGCCGACACATTCACCGTTCTCGCCCGAGCGCAGTATCTCCCCCATCACGCCGACTCGCGTGCTGACGACGGGAGTGCCGCAGGCCATTGCCTCGACCGTGAAACGTGGCCCACCCTCGCAGGTGGAGGCGCACACGACGACGCGACTTCGGCGGTAGATGTCGGCGAGGTCAGCTGGGTTCGCTACCCACTCGACGAAACGCACGCGGCTTTCGAGACCGCGCTTCCTGACGCGCTCGCGCGTCGCGGCGAGCAGCGGTCCCTTGCCCACGAAGAGCGCCGAGGGAGGTTCGCTCCCGCGGCCCACCAGGGCGAGCGCGTCGACGATGCGGTCGAGTCCCTTGTTGTTCACCATGCGGCCCACGAAGCACACGTCGAATTCGATTGGCGGGCGAGGCTCGTGCAAGCGGAAGGTGGCCAGATCGATGTACAGCGAGGGCAGGACGAGGATCTTCTCGTCGGGCACGCCCCAGGCACGCAGGAGCTCGGGCATTTCGATCTGGTTGACGACGCGGAAGGCTTTTACGCGCGGTGTGGCGAAGCGCACGTAGGCCTTCGCGACCCGCTTGTCGAAGCGCTCGCGCATGTCGGCTGCGACAGGATGACCGGGGACGTGGTGCAACTCGGACACGTAGGGCACCCCCGTAGCTTTCGACAGCTTCGCCGCTCCGATGCCGTTGTAGAACCAGCCGTAGTCGTGGCTCGTGATCAGCGTCGCGCCGTGCTCGCCGAGGAGCTCGCGCCCCTTCTCGAAGACGAAGCGCACCATGCCCGTGCGCTTGACGGACGCGGGGTGCAGGTGCACGTTCCCGAAAATCGTCGTGACCGTCGGCGTCTTCGCCGGCTTCGGACAGATCACGTCGATGCGCTCGAAATGGCGCGAGAATTCGCGTTGCAACGCGTGAAAAGGCCCCGTCTCGCCAACCGCGACCTGGCGGTCGCCCGAGATCATGAGGAGGCGCACGATGATTCCTCGAGCATGCTCTTGTAGAGGGCGTCGAGCCGATCGGCGAGGGCGGAAGCGGAGTGGTTCTTCTCGACGCGCATCCGCGCCCTGATCGCCAGCGCGGGGAGCGCGGCTGGCGGCGCGTCCAGGTATTGCGCGAGACCGTAGGCGAGTTCGTCGACGCTGCCGCCGAGCCAGCCGGTGCGCTCGTGCATCACGATTTCCGCCACGCCGCCGACGTTCGTCGCGACTACGGGCTTGCCCGCGGCGGCGGCTTCGATCAGGGCCACGGGCAGTCCCTCGGACCGGGACGTCGAGAGCACGAGGTCGAGATCGGCGAGGACGGACCGCATGTCCTCGCGCGCGCCGAGCAGGTGCGTGCGATTCCGCCGCTCCGGCGCGAGGCGCGTGATGCGGCGCTCGACGAGTCCGCGCTGATCGCCGTCGCCGACGAAGACGAGGTGCAGCCGCGGGTAGCGCGTCGCCAGGAGATCGAACACGTCGAGCGCCCACTCGGGACGCTTCACTTCGGCGAGCCGGCCGATCACTCCCACGACGAAATCGGCATCGGACGCGCCGATCTCGCGCCGCAGCGACCCGACGCGACCGGAGATCGAGAGGAGCCCGTCCAGTTCGATGCCCGGCTGCACGACCACGAGCTTGCGATCGTCCTCGACCACCTTCAGGCGCAGGAGATCGTCGGCCGTCGCGTGGCTGACCGCGACGACACGGTGCGTCTCGCGCGCCCACTTGCGTTCGAACGCCGTGATCGCGCGCGACACGGTCTCTCCGAAGTAGCCTTCGAGCACGTGCCCGTGGAAAGTGTGCACCCGCTTCGCTCCGCTCACGGCGCGAGCAGCCCGCCTGCCGATCGCACCGGCCTTGGACGCATGCGTGTGCACGATGTCCGGTGCGAAGGCCGCGAGGGAACGCCGCAGCGCATGCAGGGCCCGGAGGTCGCCGGCGACGCTCAAGCCACGCGCGAGTCCCGGGACGCGTTCGACGTGGATGCCGCGCTCGACGAAGGTGTCGAACAGATCGCCCTCGCCGACCGCGGGCGTTCCCGTGAACACGTGCACGACGTGTCCCCGCCCCGCGAGGATCGGGTCGGACGCGAGCGCCTGGCGGGCGGGCCCGCCCAGGTTCAACCGCGTCAGGATGCGCGCGATGCGCAAGAGCGTCTCCTCGCCGAATGCCGGTCGTCTCGCTGGAATGCGGCGGATACTGCCCGCCCGAGGGGTCCGGCGTCCCAAATCCCCTGGACGAAGTCCGGGGACGATCGAAGCGAGAGGGGCGGTTGGTCCGACATCGGGTGGCACGCGGGAGACGACGATCGCCGGACTCCTGTGCCAGAGAGAATATGCCCGGGGCACCGGATCTTGAAGTCGGGTCGTCGATTTCGCGCGCCGGGAACACCGGCGACGAGGCGATCGGATTCGCGCGGTCGATGTCCGCCGCTCTCGCGAGCGGTCGACGGTGTCAGACGAAGAAGAGCGCCAGGTGGTAGCAGAGCAGGCACGTGTAGGCGACGGCCGCGGTCCACAGTCCGAGCCGGGCCAGGTGGAAGTTCTTGTGCACGCAGAGCACGAGCAGCGCCAGCGAGATGATCGTCGATTTGATCAGGACGAAGCTGATTCGTCCGGTGAGCAGCAGCCAGCCGGCCAGCGGATTCGCTTCCTGCCCGCCGTTTTGCAAGTGGATGATCGTGAAGAAGCTGTCGGCCGCGTTCATCAGGGCGACCCACAGGATCGCGAAGAGCAGGCCCGACCGATAGATGTCGACGAAGCTCCCTTCGAGTTCGTGGACTCGCCGCGGCTCGGTGCGTCGTCCGCCGAGGAACGACCAGGGCGACAGGCGCGGCGTCGGGCGTCCGCGACGATCCGAGCGTGCCCGACCCTCGAAGTTCCCCGCCGCGGCCAGCGGCATTTCGTCTGTGTCGTCCGTCGCGCTCATGCACCCGCCGAAGCGAAGCTCATCGGACGCGGACGGGCATAAACTGAAACTCAGCGGGAAAGAACTTCCCGATAGACGCCGATCGTCTCGTCGATCATGCGGTCCAGCCCGAACGCGGCCGCGACGCGAGCTCGTCCGTTCGTTCCCAGCCGAGCGCGCGTGGCGGGGTCGCCGGCGAGTCGCAGCATGCCTTCGGCGAGCGCCTTGACGTCGGAGGGCGGAACGAGCACGCCCGTCTCGCCGTCTACGACGACCTCGGGCACCGCCGACACGCGCGTCGCAAGCACCGGGATCCCGGTGGCCATCGATTCGAGGAACACGAGCCCGAGCCCTTCCCAGAGCGAGCACATGACGAACACGTCGGAAGCCGCGAGCAGCGCCGGGACGTCGCGCCTGATCCCGGCGAACACGCACGACGGGCCGAGAGCGAGGTCCCGCGCCAAGGACTCGGCCTTCCTGCGTCCGTCGCCGAACGGATCGTCGCCGACGAGGAGCAACCGGATGCGCGCTCCGAGCGGTTGCGAGCGCGCGGAGTCCAGCGCCTTCAACAGCACGTCGTGCGCCTTCTGAGGCGCGAAACGCGCAACGCACGTGAAGACCACGTCGTCCTTCGCGAACCCGAACGAGGCTCGTATCGCCGTGCGTTCCTCCGCGCTCATCCGCGCCGCGTGCTCGAACGGCCGCGGATCGAGGCCGTAGTAGATGCGCGTGATCCGCGCCGGGTCTACGCGGCCGAATCGCTCGATGAAGCGCCCGACGTGGTCGGACAAGACGATCGTGCGCCGCGGCGCGCTGCCGAGGAGTCCGTGGACGAATGAAACGAGCGGCCGTTTCAGCACCTGCTCGTCGTTGTGCTTGCTCGCCACCAGCTTCCCGGCACGAAACGTCGCGCGCGCGACCAGGGCACCGAGCATGTCGGCCTTGAGGAGGTGAGTGTGCACGAGATCGACTGCGCCCATCGCGCGCGAGAGGGCGAACGGCGCGCGGAGCGCCGACCCGAGCGCGAACACCCGTTCCGCGCCCGCGCGCTCGAAGTCCGCGACGAGCGTCCCGTGCCCCTTCAGATAGGCGACGTGCACGGTGTGCCCACGCGCGCTCTGGCCGGTCACTTGCGCCAAAAGGTGCATCTCCGCGCCGCCGACGTCGAGCGTCGTGATGACGTGCAGGATCTTCAACGCACTTCCTCGTAGACCTCGACCAGGCCCTTCACCATCGCATCCGCGCTGTGGCGCGCGAGCATCCGCTCCCGACCAGACTCGCCCATGCGCGCGCGTTCGCGCTGCGTCAGGGCCGCCATCGCGCGCAAGGACTCGGCGATCGCGCCGACCTCGATCGCACGCGCGACGAACCCCGTTCGCCCGTCGTCCACGAGGTCGATCGCGCCGTCGACCGGCGTGGCGACGACGGGCTTGCCCCCGGCCATGGCCTCGAGGACGACGTACGGCATGCCTTCCCAGCGCGACGGCAGGAGCACGAAGTCGCAGGCCGCCACGAGACGCGGCACGTCGGTCCGGAAACCGAGGAAGCGGACGCGGTCCTCGATCCGCAATCGAGCCGCGAGCGCGCGCAACTGCGGTTCCATCGCGCCATGGCCGACGATCGCGACTTGCAGTTCGTCGAGTCCACCGCGCGCGATCGCCTCGAGGGCGAGGTCCTGGCCCTTCGCGACGTTCAGCAGGCCGACGGCTTCGGCTTCGATCAGCATCAGCCTGAATCCTTCACGGTAACTCGGCAGGTAGAAAACATCCGCCACCGCCATGTACCGAGAGCCGGCTCCGTTTGATTGGACGGAATTCCCACGGAGAT
>JBGATY010000109.1:0-13066 GCA_044228955.1 Planctomycetota bacterium
CCACCACGTGAACACGGGATCGTAGCCGGCTCGGAAGTCGTACCAGGCCGCGAGCTTCTCCCCGAGCTCGTCGACGCGGCGCGCGGCACGACGGGCCTGGATCGCCGTCCAGGCATCGGAGTGTTTCTCGGTGGCCGCGCGAGTGGCCTCGACGTCCTGACGCAGGACTTCGAGAGTGCTGGCATCGGCTTCGGGCTCGCTCGGAGACTGGGCGCGCATGGCTGCGTGCAGCGCGCGGATCCGGCTCCCGAAGGGGACGAGTCCGTCGATCTCGCGCAGCCGCGACTCCTCGAATGCGAGCCGGCGCCGATCGGACTCGATGCGCCGGCGCAGGCAGATCCAATCGACGCGCGCTTCCACGTCGAGAGCGTCGAAATCGAGCGCGTCGAGTGCACTGTCGTACTCGGCCTCGAGGCTAGCGAACGCGATGGCGCGCTCCGGCGTTCCGGAGAGGTCATGGAAGTGCCCGAGCGTCTCGCGGTCCGCGGCGTAGCGCACGCACAGATCGGGCACTGCCGTCCGCGTGTGCGGCTCGCTCATCGGGCTCGTGGGGGTCGCGCAGGCCAGGGAAAGGGCGAGGAACGCGGCTGCAATCTGCATGGCGGGCAGGATAGCCTCCGCGCCGGCCGCCCGTTCCTGTTCGCATCGCGGCGAGCTTGTTAACGTGCGGACGATGGCCGCAGCACTTTCGGTCGCGTTCCTCTGGACGAGCGCTTGCGCCGCACTGGGAGTTACGGGCCTCCTGCTCTCCGCTCCTCGCCCGGAATCCGCGGACAAGACCTCGAGCGAGCTCTACCTCGCCAACTGCGCCACCTGTCACGGGGAGACCGGCGACGGCAAGGGCATCACCGTGCTCGAGCGGCCGGCGCGCAGCTTCAAGGACGGCGGCTTTTCGTACGGCAACACGCCCGAAGCGCTGCTGCGCACGATCACTCACGGCATCCCCGGCTCCTTGATGCCGAGTTTCAAGGACGTGCTCGGCGAAGAGCAACGCCGGGCGCTCGCGAGCTACGTGATCGGACTCGGTCCGCCCGTCGTGGAAGTCGACGCGCGGGACACGGTGATCGTGGTACGCGACCGCGCAGTCGTCGCGCGCGGCAAGCTCCCGCCGATCGTGGAAGGCGCGCCGGATCGTCCGCGCGGATTGCTGGTGGGCCTGCCTTCCGGACTGTCGTTCGAATACCGCGTCGACGACGTGCGCCTGCTCGGCGTGCGCAGCGGCGAGTTCGTCGACCGGCGCGATTGGGTTGGTCGCGGGGGGGACTACCTGCGACCGCTCGGCAGGCTCGTGCGGTCGATGGCGCCGGACGAAGCGTCGTTCCTCGTCGAATCGAACGACGAGCACGGCTCGCGCACGCTCCGGCCGCTCGAAGCGCATCTGGTCTACACGGCCGTCCACGGTGCGCGCGTCGAGCTCGCCTACGATCTCGTGGTCATCGACGGCGCCCTTCTCGCGCGCGTGCGTGAGACGCTCGAGTCGATCGTGACGCCGCTCGGCCCGGGCTGGAAGCGTTCGTTCGAGCTGGAAAAGCGCCGCGAATCCGTGATCGCCTTCCGCGGCTCGTCCTCGGATGCGATCCTGCGCCGCCTCGATGCGCGCACGGCGTTCGCCTGCCGATCGGTCGGACCGAAGCTCGGTTTCGACGTCACGATCGCGCGCGGAACTCGTGGCGGCGCGGTGTCCGAATCGACCACGGTCCTCGAGGACGTGCTCTCCCTGCTGCTCGAATCCGGGGATCCGGCGTGGACGCTCTACGAGGTCCCCGGAGCGGCGCTGCCGGAGGACGTGCCGGCCCGGATCCGAGCGATCGCGGAGTGCGCGCGGGGGTTGCGTTGATCCTCCACGCGGTTCTCTGCGCCGTGTCTTTCAAGACCGCGGACGAGTCCTACACCGTCGAGCACCTGAAATCGCCCGCGGGCCAGATCCTCGAGGTCGGCGGCATGGACTGGCTCGACGGCGATCGACTGGTCGTGAGCACGCGACGCGGACAGGTGTGGATCGTCGACCACGTTCTCGACGCGGATCCGGACGCGGCGCGCTTCCACCTGTTCTGCGAGGGCTTGCAAGAAGGCCTGGGCTTGAAGGTCGTCGACGGGTCGATCTACGTGATCCAGCGCGCCGAGTTGTCGCGCCTCGTCGACGTCGATCAGGACGGCACGTGCGATCGGATCGAGACGATTTCCAACCGCTTCGGCGTCTCGGGCAACTACCACGAGTTCGCCTTCGGTCTGCCGATCGATGCCGCCGGCAACTTCTACATCGCGCTCAACCTCGGCTTCACCGAGCCCAAGTGGTGGCATGGCCGCTCGCTCGCTCCATGGCGCGGTTTCGTGTTGAAGATCGCGCCCGACGGCACGACGACGCCGTTCGCCTGCGGATTCCGCTCCCCCTGCGGCATCGGGACGAACGCGGCGGGCGACCTGTTCGTCACGGACAACCAGGGTGACTGGATGCCCGTCTGCCCGCTCGAGCACGTGAAAGAGGGCGGTTTCTACGGCGCGCCGGCGTCGCTCGTGTGGACCGAATCGTTCCGGGCGACGAACACCGAGCCGAGCCTGACGAATCCCGTCGACACGGCCCGCACGCCGCCCGCCTGCTGGATCCCGTACAAATGGTCCCGCTCGACCGGCGACATGCGTCCGATTCCGGGCGACGGTTCGTTCGGACCGTTCGAGGATCAACTGCTGCTCGCGGAACTGACGAACGGCATGATCCTGCGCGCCGATCTCGAGAAGGTCCGCGGCGAATACCAGGGTGCCGTGTGGCCGCTCCGCGAGGACGTCGGCTCGGCGGTGCGGTCGCTCTTCGCTCGCGACGGCGCGCTCTTCCTCGGACTCACGAATCGCGGCTGGGGCGGGCGCCCGCCGGGTCACGGACTCGCGCGCGTGCGCTGGAACAAGGAAACGCCGTTCGAGGTGCGCCACGTGCGGCTGCGGCAAGACGGTTTCGAACTGGAGTTCACCGAGGCTCTCGGCGAGGCGGCGGTCACACCCGCGAGCCTGGACGTCTCGCTCTACCACTACGACTGGTGGTGGGAGTACGGCTCTCCCGAGCGCGACGACGGGAAGAGGGTCGTGAGCGCGGTCGAGGTCGCGAGCAACCGGCGCTCGCTCGTCCTCCACGCGCCCATCGAGCCCGGTCACATGGCGCGCGTCGTGCTGAAGGACGTCGTGTCCGCGTCCGGCCGCGCGCTGGCGCATCCGGAGTTCGCCTACGCGATCAATCAACTGCCCGCCGGAGACGTGTGCGCGACGCCGATCGCGCGGGTCGTGCCGCCGCCTCCGGCCAGGGCGACGAAGGACGAGGGTTGGCTGCGCCTCACCTACGGCGACGCGCTCGACGTGTGGAGCGTGAAGGACGGCTGGAAGCTCGTCGACGCCGGTCTCGATCCGAGGGACACGACGCGGTTCGAAGTGCGCGAGGGCAACACCGCCCTCGTGAACACCGCGAGCGAAGCCCGGCCCTTCGTCTCGGCTCCCGAGTTCGGCGATGGAACGATTCGCGTCGGCGTCATGCTCGCGAGCGGCGCGAACGCGACCATCTACGTCGCGGGGCGCTACGGCATCCGGATTTCCGATTCACCGTCCGCAAAGAGCGGCGCGCTCGTCGGCCCGGAAGGGGCGCCGGATCGCGCTCCCCTGGCGGAATTCAAGGTCGTTCCCGGGAACTGGCACCAAGTGCTCGTCGACTTCCGCGCGCCGCGCTTCGACGAGCACGGAGTTCGGCGCGAGCGCGCGCGTCTCGTGGAAGTGCGCATCGACGGCGTGTTGGTGCAGGAGAACGTCGAACTCGACGGCCCGAGTCGCGGTGCATGGGGGGAGGAGATGCCGGCGGGCCCGCTCCTCCTCGTCGGCAGTCCCCTGAACGTGGCCTTCGCCGACGTGCGCGTGAAGCCGGCTGCGATCGCGCGTGGGGAAGGCTGGAAGTCCCTGCTCGAGGACGATGGGCTCGCGGGCTGGGACTCGGCCGATGGCGCGCGGTGGAAGCGCGAGGATGGCGTGCTCTCCTCCGCCGCCAAGCGCGTGCGCATCGTGTCTTCGCGCGCTGACCTGGAGAACTTCCGTGTGCACGCGAAGGTCAAGCTCGGCAACGGCAGCGCCGCGCTCCTTCGCATTCGCGCTCGATCCGGAGTCGATGCGGCGAGCGGCATCGCGGTCGTGCTCAACGCCGACCATCGTTCTCCGTGGCGCACCGGATCGATGTCCACCGCCGCTGACCCTCTCATGGACGACGCTCCGCGCGCGCCACGGCGCGTCGGTCTCGTCGGCGCGGACACGTGGTTCGACCTCGACGTCGACGTGCGCGACTCCGCGGACAGGCGCTTCGTGCACGTGAACGTGCTCCTGAACGGTGTCCTGGTGAACTCGGCCGAGTTCGCGCGTTCCGAAGGCCTGGGAGGCGCGATCGCGCTCGAGAATCACCACGACGGATCGGTGATCGAGGTCTCGACCCTCGAGGTCCTGGATCTCAGCGCTCGCGCGAGCGATCGATCGCCACCGCCGCCAAGATGATCACGCCCATGACGACCTTCTGAACGGGGTCGGGGATCTCGACGTAGACGCATCCCGAGCGCAGTGTGGTCATCATCGTCGCGCCGGCGAGCGAGCCGAAGACGGAAGCGCGTCCACCCTGGAGCGAGCCTCCGCCGATCACGACCGCTGCGATCACTTCGAGCTCGTAGCCGTTCCCGCTGGAGGGGCTGCCCTGCCCGCCGAGGTTCGAGAATTCGAACAACGCCGCCAGACCCACGCACGCTCCGGCGATGCCGTACACGCGGATCTTCGTCCAGCCGACGGCGATGCCGGCGAGTCGCGCGGACTCCTCGTTCCCTCCGACCGCGATCACGTGCCGGCCGAAGACTCCGCGTCGCAGGACGAAGGCCAGGACGAACGCCGCCCCGAGCACGATCCACACGCCCCACGCGACGAGGGGAGCGCCGGAGGCGGACGGGGGATCGAGCAGCCCCGTGATCCAGCGTGGCGCTTGTGCGCGGACCGTATTCTGATTCGAGACGTGCTCCGCCAGCCCGCGGTAGACGAGCATCGTGCCGAGGGTGACGACGAACGGCGCGAGCCTAAGCCAGGTGACGAGTCGGCCGTTCACGATCCCGCCGAGGGTGCCCACGCCGAGGGTGACGACCGCGGCGAGCGCTGGATCGAATCCCGACTGAAGGAGCGTCGCGAGCACCACGGCCGAGAGCGCGAGGAGCGATCCGATCGACAGGTCGATGCCACCGGCCGCGATCACGGCGGTCATCCCGACGGCGCCCATGCCCACGATCGCCGTCTGTTTCGCGATCAAGGCCAGGCGGAATCCGCTCGCGAACGCGACACCGGGTTTCGAAACGGCGCCCCACAGGGTGAACAGGACGACGACCAGCGCGAGGCCCGCCAACGGGGCCAGCGGTCCACGCACGAGCGCGAGAGTCCGCCGCCAGTTCACGCGGCCTCCCCATCGCTCGAGGCGATGCGCAGGAGGTCGCCACGCGTCCAGTGCGACGCCGCGCGCGATTCGACGATGCGCCCTCTGCGCATGACGGCGATCGTGTCGCACACGGTGAGCAGTTCTTCCTCGGACGAGCTCGCGATCAGGAGCGTGTGTCCCCGGCCGGCGAGCTCGCGCACGAGATCGTGGATGTCGCGGCGGGCGGCCACGTCGACTCCGCGCGTCGGTTCGTCGAGCAGGAACACGTCCGGAGCCTGGTGAACGAGGCGGGCCAGGAGCACGCGCTGCTGCATCCCGCCCGAGAGTTCGTCGAGCGCGCCGTGCGGGTCCACGTGGGGGGCACGGACGGCGTCGAGCGCCGCGCGCGTGGCCTGCGCGAGCCGCGTCGTGTCGAGGACACCGAACCGGGAGAGAGGATCGAGTCGCGCGATCGTCACGTGATCCTGGACCGAGGCGTTGCGGAAGGCGCTCGCAACGCGGTCCTCGGGCAGCAGGCCGAGTCCTCCGCGGACTCCGGCGCGCGCGCCCTGTGCGAGCTCGGCTCCATCTCCCACGCGCACGCTGCCGCTCGCGCGTTCGTCCGCTCCGAGGATCGTGCGCAGGCAGGCGCTCCGTCCCGAGCCGGCGAGGCCGAACAGTCCGAGCACCTCTCCGCGCGGAACGAACAGGTCGATGCCACGGGGGGACACGCGTCCTGACAAGCCGCTCACGTGCAGGCCGACGGCGCCTGCATCCATCTCGCGCGGCGCGGCGCGAGGGGGGCTTCCTCCCCCGGCGAAATGCCGGACGAGATCGTCGACGCTCGAGCCGCGCGCGCTGCCCGAGGCGACAGCGCGGCCGGCACGCAGGGCCGTCCACGTGTCGGCGACGCGCGAGACCTCCTCGAGGAAATGCGTCACGTACACGACCGCGACACCTTGTGCGGCGAGCTCGCGAATGCACGCGAGAACGTGCGCGGTGTCCTCGGCGGCAAGCGCGCTGGTCGGCTCGTCGAGGACGACGACGCGCGCTTCCATGACGAGCGCTCGCGCGATCGCCACTACGTGGCGCTGGACGAGCCGCAACTCACGGCCCGGCAGCGCGAGATCGAGCGCGCCCTGACCGAGGCGAGCGAGTGCCGCGCCGGCGAGCGCCGCGTTCCGCCGGCCGCGGACGCACCCGAGCAGCGAGCGTTCGACACCCAGCATCACGTTGGCTTCGACGGACAACTCAGGGACGATGCCGGGGTCTTGCGGAACGATCACGACACCCGCTCGCCGGGCCTCGGCGGGGGACCGCGGCGCGAACGTCGAGCCGTCGAGTTCCATGACGCCCGCGTCGGGTTTTCCTGCGCCCGCGAGGATGCCGAGGAGCGTGCTCTTCCCGGCGCCGTTTTGGCCGACGAGCGCGTGCACGGACCCGACTTCGACCACGAGCGAGACGTCCTCGAGCGCCATGGAAGCGCCAAAGCGCTTCGACAGTCCGCGGGCGAGAAGCCTCGCCGTCATCGCGGCGTTTCCGGGGGGGACAACAGGTCGCGCACGGCCGGATCGTGCATGGTCTCCCGCGTCACGAGGGTCTCGCCGGTCTCGACGACCGCGCTCGTGGGCTCGCCGCGCAAATGAGCGCGCATCGTGGACACGGCCGCATAGCCCATCTTGTTCGGATCCTGAACGACGGTCGCGGAGAGCGTGCCGGCTTCGAGCGCCTCGACGATGCGCTTCGACGTGTCGAAGCCGACGACCTTGATCCGAGCCTTCAGGTCGCGTGGATCGCGCTGCAGCGCGGTGAGGAAACCCGACAGCGTCGATTCGTTCGGACAGAAAACGCCCTGCAGGCGCTCGCCGAGAGTCGAGAGCAGGCGCTCGGATGCCTCGACCGCGTGCGCCTCGTCCGGCCCGGCGTGCACGTCCTCTGAGATCACGCGAACGCGCGGGTGCTTGGCGAGTTCCTCCAGAAAACCCGCCTCGCGCAGGTTCGTGCTGCACGACCCGACCATGTACCGCATCACGACCACGTCGCCCTCGTCGCAAATCAGGCGCGCCAGTTCGGCACCGGCGAGGGCGCCGCCACGCCGATTGTCGGTCGCGACCGTGCTCACGATCGGCAGGCCGCACTTGGCCAGGGGCGAATCGAAGATCAACACCGCGACGCCGCGCTCGATGGTCGTGCGCACGGCTCCGACGAGCGCGTGCGTGTCGAGCGGCGCGAGGCACACGCCGTCGTAGCGTTCCGCGGCGAGGTTCTCCAGCAAGGCGATCTGCTGGACCGTGTCGTTCTCGCCTTGGGGCGCCTTCCAGACGATCTCGACGTCCTCGAACTCGGCGTCGGCGCGGGCGGCACCGCAGTGCACCGCGCGCCAGAACGAGTGCGAGCTGCCCTTCGGAACCACGGCGATGCGCAGCGGCCGGGGCGCCGCGTGCGAGGAATCGCAGGACGTGCCGAGTACGGCGAGGAGGAGGAGCGGAGCGAGGCGAGGCATGGCAGAAAGTCGATGGTACTGCTCAAATCTGAAGCGAGCGATGCTCCAACCGCTCGACGCGAACATGCGGATCGGATACCAGGAACACGCATGAGGCTCGTGCGGTTCGGCGAAAGCGGCGCGGAACGGCCCGGCGTGCTCGTCGACGGGCAGGGAATCGACTGCACGGCCTTTGGCGGAGACTGGGACGAGCGATTTTTCGGCGGCGACGGCCTGGAAAGACTGTCCCGCTGGCTGGAACGACCCGCGAACCGGGTGCGCAGGATCCCGCCCGACACCCGGCTCGGCCCGGTGATATCACGCCCCAGCAAGATCGTCTGCGTCGGCCTGAACTACGTCGATCACGCGCGCGAGACGAATTCGAGGATGCCCTCGGAACCCGTCCTGTTCTTCAAGGCGACGAGCGCGATCGTCGGTCCGAACGACGACCTCGTGATGCCGCGCAACGCGACCAAGGTCGATTGGGAAGTCGAGCTCGGTGTCGTGATCGGCAGGGCCGCGCGCTATGTCTCGGAACCCGATGCGCTCGAACACGTGGCCGGATACGTGCTGCACAACGACTACTCGGAGCGCGCGTTCCAGAAGGAGCGCGGGGGCCAGTGGGTGAAAGGCAAGAGCTGCGACACGTTCGCGCCCATCGGTCCCTTCCTGGCCACACGCGAGGTGATCCCCGATCCCCAGACGCTCGCGCTGCGGCTCGAAGTGAACGGAGTGGTGAAGCAGTCGAGCAACACTGCGCAGATGGTGTTCGGCGTCGCGCGTCTCGTCGCGTACATCTCGCAGTTCATGACGCTCCTTCCCGGCGACATGATCAGCACGGGCACTCCGGCCGGCGTCGGGCTCGGATTCGATCCGCCGCAGTTCCTGAAGGTCGGTGACGTCGTGACCCTTTCGATCGACGGCCTCGGGAGCCAGCGACAGCGCGTCGTGGAGTCGAGGTGACGATGCGCGCACCGCGCTCCAAACCGCTGCCTCAGCGTCACGCGCGTCCGGCTCGACCGCGACGGATCGTCTCGATCGGAGCGGGAGGCATCGTGCGGCTCGCCCACGTACCGGCCTACGAGCGCGCCGGATTCGAGATCGCGGGCGTCTTCGACGTGAAACGCGCCGCGAGCACGCGCCTCGCGCGACAACTGGGTGCGTGCCGAGTGTTCGCGACACTCGACGAGGCGCTGCTCGAGCCCGATGTCGTGTTCGACGTGGCCGTTCCTCCGTCGGAGATCGAAGGCATCCTGCGTCGCGCTCCGATCGGCGCCGCGCTGCTGGTCCAGAAGCCATTTGGGCGCGATCTCGCCGAGGCGCGCGCGCTGGCCGCGATCGCGCGGCGGCGGAAGCTGCAGGTCGCGGTGAATTTCCAGCTTCGCTACAGCCCGGGGATGGTCGCCTTGCGCGAACTCCTGAAGCGCGGCGCGCTCGGAACGGTGCGCGAAGTCGAGATGCGCGTGCTCGCGCGCACGCCCTGGGAGCGCTGGGCCTTCCTGCGCTCCGCCCCGCGCCTCGAGATCCTCTACCATTCGATCCATTACCTCGACCTCGCGCGGTCCCTGTTCGGCGAGCCGCTCGAAGTCGTGGCGCGCGCCCGGCCCGATCCGGCGTATCCCCGATTCTCCGACACGCGTTCGTCGATCGAGCTCTGGTTCCCGCGCGCGGTTCGCTGCACCATCCACACGAATCATGCGCACGCCTTCGATCCGCGGCGGCGCGTGTCCGACTGGATGGTCGAAGGATCGCGCGGCGCCGCGCGTGTGCGACTCGGCGTGAACCTCGACTACGATTCACCGACTCCGGACGAGCTCGAAGTCGCGAGCGGAACGCGCTGGAAGTCCCTGCGACTGCGCGGTTCGTGGTTCCCGGACGCGTTCGAGGGGCCGATGTCGAACCTGCAGCGCTTCGTCGCGGGCGAGGATCACGTGCTCTTCACGGGGGTGGAGGACGCATTGCGCACCATGGATCTCGTGGAACGGTGCTATCGCTCGAGCGCGACGCGTGGGCGGCGATGATCGACGCCCACGTGCACTTCTGGCGCTACTCACCGCTCGCGCACGGCTGGATGGGGCCCGAAAAGGCCCTCCTGCGCCGCGATTTCCTGCCGTCCGACCTCGAGCCGATCGCGCGCTCGGCCGGCATCACGAGCTGCGTCGCCGTGCAGGCCGCGCAATCGCTCGACGAAACCCGTTTCCTCCTCGGTCTCGCCGACACTCACCCCTTCGTCGAGGGCGTGATCGGCTGGGTCGACCTATGCGCGCCCGACGTCGGGGACGTGCTCGAGCGCTTCGCCGCGCACACGAAGTTCCGTGGCGTGCGTCATTTCGCGCAGGACGAGCCCGACCCGATGTTCCTGCTGCGCCCCGCTGTCCTGCGCGGGATCGCCGCACTCGAACGCCTCGATCTGGTGTTCGAACTGCTGGTGCGCCCGCGGCAATTGCCGGCCGCGATCGAGCTCGTGCGGCGCCTGCCAACCCAGCGTTTCGTGCTCGATCACCTGGGCAAGCCCGACATCGCGCGCGGTGCTCGCGAACCGTGGCAGAGCCTCGTCCGCGAACTGGCGCGATCTCCGAACGTCACCGCCAAGGTCTCCGGACTCGTCACCGAAGGCGGCCCCTCGACGACCCGGGACGAGTTCGCCTGGTACGTGGACTGCGCGCTCGCTGCGTTCGGTCGCGAGCGACTGGTGATCGGCTCGGACTGGCCCGTGTGCACTCTCGTGCGGGACTATCCGGACGTGATCGAACTCCACCGCACGCTGCTGTGACGTCGAGACGCGGTCAGCGCAGTCGTGTCTCGTGGCCAAAGTGCTCGGGACCGAGCCTGGCGAGCGCCGCCCCCGGCCGTCCCATGCGGAGATCGAGCGTGGCTCCACCGGCAGCGTTGAAGTACTGGACTCCGATCGAGTGCCAGCCCGCGGCGAGGGCCATCGAACCGAGGACGGCGTTCGGCTGGTGCTCGCCGTCGTTTTCGCACAGGACACGGCCGTCGACGACGAGACGCGAGCCGTCGTCGGATTCGAGGCGAAACGTGTACACGTCGTCGCGCTCGACGCGCACGAATCCCGCGAAATCCAGGCGCACGTGCTCGCGTCCTTGCACGGCCAAAGGGATCGATACGGTCTCGACGATCGAGAAGCCCGTGTCCGCGGTCCAGTCGGAATCCAGGCGCACGCCGGGGCCCGTGCAGGTCGCCGTGGAACGCGCGGGCGCTCAAGGCCACCGAGTCCGTGACGGCGATCGGGCCGCGGGCGACGGCCGATGCCCGCGTCGGCTCGCTGCCGTCCAGCGTGTAGTGGGCTTCGAGAGCACGCGAGGGCAACCCGACCGTGACGAGCATCGAGTCGAGGAACAGATCGGATTCCGCTTCGATGGTCGGCGAGGCATAGGGAATCGGTTCGCCCGACAGCCGGAGTTCGACGACGCTGACGTCGGGATCGCTCGCTCCGCCTTCGATGGTGAAACTCGTGGCGCCGGGCCGGCTCTTGACCGCGATCGCGCGCGTTGGATCGGCGAGCAGGCGCGCGCCGGCCGCCGTGTTTCCCAATCCGTTCACGACGAAGTGGCCGTCCGCGGGCCAGTCGAACACGTGCAGGAAGAGCCGGGTGTCTCCGCCCTCCAGTCGGTAGGTGATGCGTGTCCCGGCGGGAGCGTCGATCGGGCTCGCCAGCGTGCCGTGGATCGCCGATCCGTTGGTCTTCATCCAGCGGCCGATGCCGACGAGTCGCTCGACGCTCTTCGGCGGGATCTCGCCGTTCGCATCGGGTCCGACGTTCAAGAGCAGGTTGCCGCCCTTCGAGGCAACGTCCACGAGCGTTCGAATCAGCTGCCGCGTCGACTTGAAGTTCGAGTCGTGCGCGTTGTAGCCCCAGTTGTCGTTCATCGTCAGGCACGACTCCCAGTCGAGGCCCGAGCGCGGCGCGGCGGGAATCTGCTGCTCGGGCGTGCCGAAGTCACCGGCGGTGTCCGCGCCCTCCGCGAAGCCGTTCATTCCGGCTCGCCCGGCGCCGACACGGTTGTTGACGATGACGTTGGGCTGGAGGCTCCGGCACAGGTCGTAGAGTCGTTGTCCGCGCTCGGAAGTCCACGTCGGCTCCCACTCTCCATCGAACCACATGACGCCGATAGGTCCGTAGTTCGAGAGCAGTTCCGTGACCTGCGCGCGGAGGTATTGCTCGAAGCGGTCGAAAGCCGCCCCGTCGCGCGAGCGTTCCGTCTCGAACTCGCGCCGGGGCAGGTAGTCGGGATGGTGCCAGTCCATGATCGAGTGGTACCAGCAGGGCACGAGGCCATGGCTTCGGCACGCCGTCGCGACCTCCGCCATGACGTCGCGATGGAAGGGAGTCGCCATGACGTCGAAGTCCGTCACCTTGGAATCGAAGAGCGCGAAACCGTCGTGGTGCTTCGTGGTCACCACCATGTATTTCATGCCCGCCTCCGAGGCGAGACTGGCCCAGCGATCGGCGTCGAACTTCTGCGGATCGAAGTGCCGAGCGAAAGACTCGTACTCGTCGATCGGGATCTGAGCGTTGGCCCGGATCCACTCGCCGTAGTCGGTGCGACCGTTCCACTCTCCGGCGGGAATCGCGTAGAGGCCCCAGTGCACGAACATCCCGAAGCGGGCCGCGCGCCACCAGGCCAGGCGATCGGTCGTGGCCGGAGCGTCCTCGACGGAGCGCTCGACCGCGCGCTCGATGGAGGCGCATCCGGTGGCGAAGCAGATGGCCAGCAGAGCGGCAACGCTCGTGAGAACGGGTCGGGGGGGGGAGTGCACGGTGGCGATCGGTCTCGAGGCTCGGGTGTTCGAGGTGGAACCCGAGCTTGGATGAATCACGTCCGCCGCGCCATTGGACGAAAGGGCGGGCCGGGCGCGGCGGGCCCTATTGCCCGAAAGAGCTATAGGCGGTAGGGTGTCCTCGTCATGTCCACGAACCTCCGCGAACTGGCGTACTCCCACATCCGCGGCAAGCTGCTCGAGGGCCGCATCGTGCCCGGGACGCGGATTTCCTCGCGGGCGCTCGCCCGGGAGATCGGCATATCGTTCATCCCCGTGCGCGAGGCGATCGCCCAACTCGCCATCGAGGGTCTGGTCGACCACGAGGCCGGCGTGGGGACCTTTGCGACGCGCGTTCAGCGCGACGATCTGCGCGACCTCTACGAGCTGCGCGAGGCCCT
>JBGATY010000010.1:0-44072 GCA_044228955.1 Planctomycetota bacterium
AGCTCTCGATCGCGCTGGTCGTGCTCGCGGTCTTCGCCCTGCTGTTCGCGGCTTACGTGGCGCGGATGAGCGGCCCGGACAAGTCGCGGTTCGGCGCCGCGCAGGTCGGTGCGCTCGTGCTGCCGTTCGTGTTCGCCGTCTACTTCGCGCAGGATCGGAACCTGGGCGAGCACGTGTGGCCGCTCCTGGCGCTCTCGGGCGTACTGGCGCTGGCCTCGGCGTGGATCGCGCGCACGAGCGAGTTCGCGTGGATGCCCATCGGCAGCGCGTCGGGAGCCATCGCGCTCGCGCTGACCTGGACGGGCAACCACCAGTCGGACATGACGAGGGATCGCGCCTTCGAACTCGTCGTGTGCGGGATGCTGCTCGCCATCCTGCACGGGCTGTTGTCGGAGCTCTCCGCGCGCAAGCACCAGAGCGCGGAGCATGCACGCGGAGCGAGCAGTGCCGCGCTCATCGTCGCGCTCGGCTTCCAGCTCATCGCGTTGTACGCGGTGAGCCGGCCGTTCGACGTCGGTCCGCGTCCCTGGATCGGTTCGACCGCGCTGCTCGCCCTGCTCGCGTTCAGGCAGGTGGGGCTCGGATTGCCCGCTCCCGCGGCAGTCGTCTCGGGAAGCCTCGTCGGCTGCACCGCGTTCGTCTACATGGGGAGGCACGCGGACGGCCTCTTGTTCCCGACCGCCGTGTCGTGGAGCGGAACGCTCGCCTTCATCGGCGCCGCGGTGTCGATCGCGGCGTGGATGGTGCGCGGTCGCGGCAGCCGAGTTTCGTACTGGGGCGTCATCGGATTCACGGTGCCCGCGACTCTGGGGCTGCTCGGGCTGGACGGCCTGCTCGGCGAGTCGACATCGATCTACGTCGCCCTGGCGTCGTTGCTCGGGATCCAGGCGGCCATCGCCGCAACGGCCGCGCGCTCGAGCGCGATGTACCTGGTCGCCGTGGCGCCGACGATGCTGATCTCGTTCGCAGTCTGTGGCCGAGCTCCCGACCTGGCTCGCGGAAGCGAGTTCGGCCCCACGTTCGCCTGCATCGGCGCGTCCGCAGCCGTCTTCGCGCTATGGCCGCTCCTGCGAACGAGCGCATGGACGGATCGGGCGAGCGCCTGGCGGTTCGCCGCGGCGTCGCTCTTGCCGCAGTTCTTCTTCGTGCGTGAACTGTTCACCGAGCGCTGGACGAAGGCTCCGATCTTTGCCGTGCCGCTCGCGCTCGAGGCCGTTGCCGGTGCAGCGGCGATCTGGCTCTTCACCCAGCGCGCGAGCGAGGACCGCGCGCAGCGGATCGGTCGCATCTGGTTCTCCTGCGCGGCGATCCTGTTCGCAGCGATGATCGTGCCGCTGCAGATCGATCGCGAGCCGCTCGCCGTCACGCTGGCGCTCTTCTCCGCCGGAGTGGCGTTGTTCCATGTGCGAATGGACGCCCGGCCGCTCGCCTGGGTGGCCGTTGTGGCACTGGGCCTCTCACTGGTCTTGCTCGACCTGGCGGGGCTGTTCGATTCGTGGCCACACTCCTCGATTCGCGTTTGGAACTGGGTCGCGTACACGCATCTCCTGCCCGGATTCGCGGCCATCGTGACGGCGACGTGCCTGCGCCGAGCGGGAGCGCTCGTCCCCGCGGCGGTTGCGGGCATGTTCGCGGTCCTGTTCGTGTTCGTCTGGATCAACCTGGAGATCGCGAACGCGTTCACCGGCATGGAGCGGTTCACGCTGCGCTACGAACACACGCAGACGCGCGACCTCTTCGTGTCGATCGCGTGGCTCGTCTATGCGATAGCGCTCTTGCTCCTCGGCGTGTCGAAGGGCCGCAGTGGATTGCGCTGGGCCAGCCTCGTGCTCATGCTGCTCACGATCGGCAAGGTGTTCCTGTTCGATCTCGGGCACCTCGAGGGACTGCATCGGGCCGCCTCCGTCGCCGGACTCGGCGTCTCACTGCTGCTCGTGTCCGTCCTGTACCAACGATTCGTCTTTCGCCGGCCCAAGCCGGCTGCCTGAGCCATGCGCCACAGATCCCTGGGCCAGAGCGAGTTGAAGACACCCGTCGTCGTGTTCGGCGCGTGGGCGATCGGAGGCTGGTACTGGGGCGGCACCGACGACGTGCAGGCCGTGCACGCGATCCACGCGGCGATCGATCACGGCATGAACGCGATCGACACCGCTCCCGTGTACGGCTTCGGTCGCAGCGAGGAAGTCGTGGGGCGTGCGATCCGCGACCGTCGCGATCGAGTCGTCGTGATGACGAAGGTCGGATTGCGCTGGGACGAAGCGGTCGGCGAGCCGTACTTCGACACGGTCGATCAGGACGGCGTGAAGCGTTCCGTGCGCCGGCACGCCGGCGCCGCGTCGGTGAAGCGCGAGGTCGAGAGCAGTTTGAAGCGGCTCGGCATCGACGTGATCGATCTCGTACAGGTGCACTGGCCCGACCCGATGACTCCGATCCCGGAGACGATGGGCGCCCTGTCCGAATTGCGCGCGGAGGGCAAGATCCGCGCGATCGGCGTCTCGAACTACAGCGTGCCCATGTTGAAGGAAGCCCAGGCCGCGCTCGGCGCGCTTCCGCTCGCGAGCGATCAGCCCAAGTACAACCTCGTCTCGCGCGACGCCGAGAAGGAGTTGCTCCCGTACTGCGCGGATCACCACGTCGGCGTGATCGTCTACTCGCCGCTCGAGCAGGGCCTGCTCACCGGTCGCGTCAGTGCCTCGCGTGCCTTCGCGGCGGACGACGGACGCAGCAAGCGGCCGACGTTCACCGCGCAGAACCGCGCGCTCGTCAACGGCGTCCTCGATTCCGTGGTCCGTCCGATCGCGGAGCGGCATCGCTCGACGATCGGCCAGGTCGTCATCGCGTGGACGGTGGCGCAGCGCGGCGTCACGGCCGCGATCGTGGGGGCCCGCACTCCCGAGCAGGCGATCGAGAACGCCGCGGCAGGGGACCTCGTGCTCGATCCGCGCGAGCTCGCGGACATCCGCGCCGCGTTCGAAGCGCTCGTCTTGGAATCCCCGCCGCCCCCCGGTCTCGCGGGAAGACTGAAACAGGCCGCCAAGCGTTTCCTAGGCCGGTGATCCGCGGAACACGACGAACGTCACGATGAGGAAGCACGGGATCAGCAGCAGGAACGACCAGACCATGTAGCCGAAGAAGCTCGGCATCTTGACCCCGTTCTCCTCGACGATGGCCTTGACCATGAAGTTCGGTCCGTTGCCGATGTAGGTCAAGGCTCCCATCATCACCGCGCCGCATGCGATGGCCTTCAAGATGATGTCGTCCATGCCGCCGGCCGCGAGATACTCGCCGAGATAGCGTGGACCGTCGACGCTGATGCCCGCCTGTCCGCTGGCGACGGCGGCGAAAGTCAGGTAGGTGGGGGCGTTGTCGAGGAATCCGGACAGGCCGCCCGTCGCCCAGAAGTAGTGCCAGGGCTGCGTCAACCCGAGTTCGCCGCCGCGCGCATTCAGGATTGCGAGCGGCGCGATCATCGTGACGAAGATGCCCGCGAAGAGGATCGCGACCTCGTTGATGGGGCCGAACGAGAAGCTGTTCTTCGCGTGAATGGCCTTCTTCGTCGCCTTGTACGACACGAACGCGATGAGGCCCATCAAGCCCTCCTGGACTCCGAACGGCCATTCATGTCCGCCGGCTGCGAAGCCCGTGCCCTTCCCGATGATTATCAGGACGATCCCCGCGAGCAGCAGGACGTTCGAGGCGCCGTCCACGCCGATCGGTTCGTGCTTCATCACGTCCTCGAGCTGCGATCCCGGCCGCGCCCTCTCTTCGCGGTCGATGCGGTAGGAATCGACGATGAAGTAGAGCAGCAGCAGGATGCCGTTGACGATCAGCCACTCCGGCCACAGTTGGAGCGTCCAAGTGAAGGGCACGCCCTTCAGGAATCCGAGGAACAAGGGCGGATCGGCGAAAGGGGTCAACAACCCGCCGCAGTTGGAGACGATGAAGATGAAGAAAATGAACGTGTGCACCTTGTCCGTGCGCTTCTCGTTCGCACGCAGGAGCGGCCGGATGAGCACCATCGACGCGCCCGTCGTACCGATCAGGTTCGCGAGCACGGCTCCGATCGCGAGCAGCGAGGCGTTCGACAGCGGCGTTCCGTTGAGCGAACCGCGCACGTAGATCCCTCCCGACACCACGTACAACGCCGCGAGCAGCACGATGAAGGACACGTAGTCGAGCAGCGCATGCTCGAATGCAGGCACGGAAGCCGCGCCCTCCGTCCTGTACAGCCAGAATGCGAAGGGAACCGCGAGGACGGCCGCGACGATCGCCTTGTTGCGGTTCGAATGCCACCAGTGACCGGCGACGAGCGGCAGCACCGCGATGCACAGGAGGAGGAGTACGAACGGTGCGACCGCCCAGGTGGGGAGCCGCGTGCCCAGGGTCCCGCCCTCGGACGCCAGCAGTGCGAGTGTGTTCATGAGAGGAAAACGAAGATAGGGACGGGGGGCTTCCGTGTCTTCACGCCTTGGTGGAATTCGGCCGTGCGCTACAGTGACCGATCATGTCCGCCTCGTCGAAGAGTCCTCTGGTCACGTGCAGCCCGTTCGCGCTGTTCGGGCTGCTCCTGCTGGTCGCGCTGTGGATCGGCTGGAAGCTGGCGCAGCCGTTGATCCGTCCCGATCGCGACCCTCGCGCGGAGACCCGGTTGGTCGCTGCCCGCGGCGATCTCGCCTCGGACGAAAAGTCGACGATCGATCTTTTCAAGGCCGCGTCGCCCTCCGTCGTCAACATCATGACATCGCGCACGGCGCGCGATCGTTTCATGATGCGCCCGCTGGAAGTGCCGGCCGGCGCGGGCTCCGGATTCGTGTGGGACGCGTCGGGGTACATCGTGACGAACCTGCACGTGATCCTGCAGGCCGAGCGCGCGACCGTGACGCTCGAGGACGGCACTCAGTACGAAGCGCGTCTCGTCGGATACGAGGCGGACTACGACATCGCCGTCCTCAAGATCGATGCTCCGTCCGCCAAGCTCCCCCCGGTCCCAGTCGGCTCGTCGAGCGACCTCCAGGTCGGGCAGAAGGTGTTCGCGATCGGCAATCCGTTCGGGCTCGACCACACGCTCTCCACCGGCGTCATCAGCGGGCTGAATCGCGAGATCGCGTCGCCGAGCCAGCGCATCATCCGCGGAGTCGTGCAGACGGACGCCGCGATCAACCCCGGGAACTCCGGCGGTCCGCTGCTGGACAGTTCGGGCCGCCTGATCGGCATGAACACCGCGATCGTGAGTTCCACGCAGTCGAGCGCGGGCATTGGATTCGCCGTGCCGGTCGACACGATCAACAAGGTCGTGCCCAGCCTGATCCGCAAGGGCAAGTTCACGCGGCCCGTGCTCGGCATCGTCGCGGCACCCGAGCAATTGGCGCGCTCCATCGGCGTGCCCGGCATCGCGATCGGCTCGGTACAGCCGGGTTCGGGCGCGGAAAAGGCCGGGCTGCGTTCGCTCGAATCCGACGTGAGCGGCCGACTGGTCGCGGACGTGATCACGGCGATCGAGGGTCAGGCGGTCACGCGCCTCGACGACATCTGGGAGATCATGGGCGACCACAAGGCCGGGGACGTCGTGCGCGTGAAGGTACGGCGCGCAGAGCAGACGCTCGAAGTCGACGTCACGTTGCAGGAGCCCAACTGATCCGAAACACGGTGCCCGATCATCTGTGGAACAACTGCTCGGGCACCGTACCTGGACTTCTCCTACAGGCTCTTCACGGCCTCGATCACCTCGCCTTGCTCGGCGTCGGTCAGGCGATTGAAGAACGGCAGGCGCAGCAGGCGGCCCGAGACGTCCTCGGTCACGGGGCAGTCACCTTCGCGTCCACCAAACTTCCGGCCCATGTCCGACATGTGCAACGGCAGGTAGTGGAAGACGGCCAGGATCCCGCGCTCCTCCAAGCGCGCGATGAGCGCTTCGCGCTGCGCGCCGTCCTTCATGAGCAGGTAGAACATGTGGAACGGCTGCTCGCAGTGCGCGGGCACGTGCGGCAACGACACGCCGCGTGAGCTCGCCCAGCCGGCCAGTTCACGGGCATAGCGATGCCAGATCGCGCCACGCTTCGCCTGGATCTCCTCGCGCGCCTCGAGCTGTGCCAGCAGGAACGCCGCGAGCATGTCCGACGGCAAGTACGACGAACCCACGTCGACCCACGTGTACTTGTGCACGAGCCCGCGCAGGAAACGACTGCGATTCGTGCCCTTTTCGCGCAGGATTTCCGCGCGCTCGATCAGGCTCTTGTCGTTGATCAGGAGCGCGCCGCCCTCGCCGCACGTGAAGTTCTTCGTCTCGTGGAAGCTCTGTGTCGCCAGCACGCCGAGGGTGCCGAGCTGGCGCCCCTTGTACCTGGCGAACAGCCCGTGCGCGTTGTCCTCGATCACCGGAATGCCGTGCCGGCTCCCGATGGCGAGGATCGCGTCCATCTCGCACGCGACGCCGGCGTAGTGGAGGGCGACGATGGCTTTCGTCTTCGTCGTGATCAGACGCTCGAGCCGCGTTTCGTCGAGGTTGAGAGTGTCCGCCCGCACGTCGCAGAAGATCGGCTTCGCGCCCCGGAGCACGAACGCGAGGACCGTCGTCACGAATGCGAACGAAGGCACGATGACCTCGTCGCCCGGTTCGAGGCGCACCAGGAAAGCCGACATCTCGAGGGCGTGCGTGCAGTTCGTCGTCAAGAGCGCGCGCGGCACGCCGACCGACTCCTCGAGCAGCTTGTGGCAGGCCTTCGTGAAGTGTCCGTCGCCGGAGATGTGCCCCCGTTCGATCGCTTCGGAGATGTAGCGCGTCTCGTTGCCCGCGAACGAAGGCTTGTTGAACGGAATTCGATACTTGCTCATGAACGAGTCTCGTCCGGCGTGAACCAGAGGTGGTGCCACACCTGGACCGAAGCGGTGAGGAAGCCGCGCGATTGGTAGAGGCGCTGCGCACCCGCGTTGCGTCCCTGCGTGACGACCGTGACGTGGTCGCAACCCTGTTCCGCGAACCACGCGAGCGCCGTGTCGAGCAGCGTACCGCCCAATCCGCGGCCTTGGGCGAACGGAGCGACGGCGACGAGGCCGATCTCTCCACGGCGTCCGGCGCGCAGATGGCACGAGAGATAGCCGGCCGGGGTACCGTCGCAGTCCGCGACGAACACGCGATCGGCCCAGCCGCGACAGCTCTTCTCGATCCACGTGGCGTACAGCTCGGCGCAGCGCGCCCGCGGGAAGTGCTCGTCGGCCCAGAAGCGCGAGTTCGTGTGGCTGACCGCGGCGAGTTCGCGCAGCGCCGGGATGTCCTCCTCACGGCTGACGCGCGCCGATTGCGCGACGAAACGTGGCGCGTGATCGAACGTCACATCGAACGTCATGCGCACGTCGACCACGCGCGCGCCGGCGTCCTCCAGCAGGTGGATGCCGCCGGCGTCGTCGCTGTTGGAGAGCGCATACAGGCAGTCGACCCGCTCCGCTCGACACCACTCGACGACGCGCGCGAGGCCTTCCTCGGTCAGCGGTCCCGGCACGAGCGTGGCGATGCTCGAGCCGAAGAACTCCGAGTCCCACTCCAGGATTCGGCACTGCGGATGCGCGGTCACGGATCAGTCCCGTCTCTCGGAGCCGATCGACTCGCGCACGGCGTACGCCGGCCGGTCCATCATGCGGAAGTGCACGCGCGCCAGGTACTCGCCCAGGATGCCGAGCGCGAACAGCTGCGCGCCCGAGAACACCGCGATCAGGGCCGCGAGCGACGTGTAGCCCTGCACGACGACGCCGTGAACGATGCGCGCGTAGATCACGTACGCGGCGACGATCAGTCCGAACAGGGTGAGCACGAAACCCATGATCGAGGCGACCTGGAGCGGGAGCACGCTGAAGCCCGTGACCATGTTCAGCGCGTGCGTCAGGAGCTTGCGATAGGTGTAGTTCGATTCGCCGCTCGCGCGCTTGTCGTGACGCACGGTCACCGCCGTGAAGCGCGTCGTCGACCAGGTCAGCAGCACGTCGATGGACACGAACTGGCCGCGGAAGTCGGCGAATCCGTCGCGCAGGTGTGTGCGGAAGGAGCGGAATGCGCTGACGCTGCGGGCCGTTTCCGCGCCCATCGCCTTCTGGAGCGCCAGTTTCGTGACCTGCGACGCGACGTCGCGCAGGAACCCGTGCGATTCGCGCTCCGGCGTGCCGTACACGACGTCCGAGCCACGCTCGAGGGCCGCGAGGAGCTTCGAGATCTCTTCCGGTGGATGCTGGAGGTCGTCGTCCATCGTCACGACGATTTCGTGGCGCGCCAACCGGATGCCGCACAGGAGCGCGTTGTGCTGGCCGTAGTTGCGCAGCAGATTCAGTCCGCGGATCCAGGAGTGCGCGCCCGCCAGCTCGACCACGACTTGCCAGCTCGCGTCGCGGCTGCCGTCGTTGACGAGGATGAGCTCGTAGCTCATCGCGATCGAATCGAGCACCGGCTTCAAGCGCGCGATCAATGGCCGCAGCGACGTCTCGCTGTTGTAGACAGGCACTACGATCGATAGCGACGGTTTCTCGGCGACCATGCGGGTGCGCGATTCTATTCGGGAATGCGCCGCGGGTTCCAGGCGCCCGACGTGTTCACTGCGGGAGCGTCTTCGACTGGAGGCCACGACGCGAGAAATCGAGCCAGCGTTCACGCAGGCTCGCGACCGTGTGCGGCTGCTTCTCGGCGAAGTCCTTCGTTTCGAGCGGATCCGTCAGCACGTCGTACAGGATCGGGACGTAGGCGCCGGTCGAAACGAGCCGCCAGCGTCCGTCGGTGATGGCGAGCATGTCCAAGCTCGGGTCGCCTCGTCCCAGCACCTGGGGTGCGATGCGGCCGTCGGGCAGCCGATCCTGGAGGAGGGAAATGCCGCGCATCGGACCGTGACCGATGCCGAGCGCCGACATGACGGTCGGGAACACGTCCATGTGCATCGCCAGCTTGCCGTTCTTGCGTCCGCCGCGAGACGACAATTCCTCGGCCAGCGCAGCCGGCGGACGCACGATCAGCGGCACGCGCACGAGCTCGCGCTGCAACGTCTCGCCGTGCGAGAACCAAAAGCCGTGCTCGCCGAAGGAGACGCCGTGATCCGCCGTCAGGACGACGAGTGCGTCGTCGAGCCAGCCGCGAGCGCTCAAGTCCTTCAACAGCCGACCGACGGCGTCGTCGAAAGCGTGCACCTCGGCGTCGTAGCGATCGCAGTACTCGCCCGCGTTGTGAACGCCGTCGAGAGCCTGATAGCGCGGAACCGCGCCCGCGCCGCTGTCCGTTTGTCCGATCGGCAGGTCAGCGTCGCTCGAGTGGTCGCGCTGGAACAGCGCGAGGTGCTCGCTCGACGGCGTGTAAGGTCCTTCCGGATCGGAGTAGTGGACCCACAGGAAGAAGCGGTCGGGATCGGAGCGTTCGCTCGCGAGCCAGCGCAACGCCGCGGCCGTCGTGTCCGCGCCCGATCTCGTCAGCATCCCGTGCCCGGCCGGTGACGGCTTCAGATCGGCGTCGTACGTCGCGAACCCCTGTTGCAAGCCGACGTCGCCCTGACCGGCGCGCATGTCGCGCAGCACGCCGTTCGACACGAACGCCGCCGTCGCGAAGCCCGAGTCGCGGGCCACTTCCGCGAGCGTCGCGACTTCCGAGGCCATCGTCGTGTCGGCGTTCGAGGACACGCCGATTTCGCTGGGCAAGCGGCCCGACATGAGGCTCGCGAGCGCGGGCAAGGTCGTCGACGCCGTCGACCAGGCATTGGTGAACAGCACGCTGTCCTTGGCGAGCGCATCGATGTTGGGCGTGGTCGGTCGCTCGTAGCCGTAGGCGCTCATCCGATCGACGCGCAGGTCGTCGCACGTGATCAACACGACGCGCTTCGCCGGGCCCTTCGGGCTGACTTTTCCGCTCGCCCGGACATCGCTCCGCCCGCACGCGCAGAGCCCGAAAAACAGGGCCAGAACCGGCCGAATGTGGGGCAGGGACGACATGACGGAGCGCCGAAGTCTACCCCGAAAACGCAGGAAAGATGGCAGTCCTTGCTTGTCCAATCGCCTCGATGTCCTCCAGAATCGCCCCGATGGCACCCGCTGGACGCACGATCGTCGTGATGCCCGCCTACAACGCGGCCAACACCCTCGAGCGGGTCTACGCAGACGTGGCCAAGGACTACGTGGCCGAGATCATCGTGGTCGACGACTGTTCGAAAGACGCGACCGAGGCGATCGCGAGGAAGTTGCCGGTCACGTACATCCGTCACCAGAAGAACACGGGCTACGGCGGCAATCAGAAGACCTGCTACGACACGGCTCGCGCTCACGGGGCCGATTTCGTCGTGATGATCCACGCCGACTACCAGTACGACGCGCGCATGATCCCGACCGCGATCGAGGTGATTCGCCACGGCATCTGCGACGTGGTGCTCGGCAACCGCATCCGCACGCGCCGTGAGGCCCTCGACGGCGGCATGCCGAAGACGAAGTACCTGGCGAACCGCGGCCTCACGTTCATCGAGAACATGCTCGCCGGCCAGAACCTGGGAGAGTGGCACTCGGGTTTTCGCGCCTACTCGCGGCGCGTGCTCGACACGATTCCCTACCGGCAGAACGCGGACGGCTTCGTGTTCGACAGCCAGTTCCTCGTCCAGTGCGTGAACGCGGGCTTCAAGATCGGCGACGTGCCGGTGCCCGTGCGCTACTTCGACGAGGCGTCGAGCATCAACCTGCTCGACTCGTCGATCTACGCGACGAAGACGTTGTGGACGTTCGCGCGCTGGTATGGCCACCGGCTCGGGCTGGCGAAGAGTGATCTCTTCCGCGTGCCGAAGGTGTGATGGTGCGGAAGGGGGGACTCGAACCCCCACGGGTTTCCCCACGAGATCCTAAGTCTCGCGCGTCTGCCATTTCGCCACTCCCGCAATGAAGCGGGGATGCTACACCACAAGCGAGATCGACACATGGAGAGGGCACTGATCGGCATCGTCGTGGTCGCGCTGGCGGCGCTCGTCCTCGTCGCCGGACTGCGCGCGCCGCGGACGCGCAAGCTGGCGATGGTGGGCCTCGTGCCGGCCGGCTCGGCGTTCGGGGCCTTCGTCTGGTCGCTCTTCGCGGTCGATCCCGGCTTCAGCCTCCGTCTCGCGGCCGGGCTCGCGGCGATCGCAGGCGGCACCGCGCACGGCGTGTGGTTCTCGATCACGGCGCTCGCGGCGAAGCGCGTGTGGTTGCGGATGATCCTGATCCCGCTCGGCATGTGGTGCGGGACCTTCGCGTCGTTGTGGTTTCTGTGGCACGAAGCGGGCGACTCCGTACGCGCGCCGCTGATCGTGCTCGGCCTCCTCACGCTCGCTTCGTGGCTGCTGCTTCCGGCGTGGTCGCGCGACCGGGGCTTCGTCGTGAGCGGTTCTCGTCACGTTCCGAGCGTGCGCTTTCCCTGTCCGCGCTGCGGCACGCGCGTCGATTGGGGACAAGGCATCGCATCGTGCACGGACTGCGGCCTGTTCCTGCACATCTACTGGCCCGCCGACGAAATCCACCGGAGCGCGCGCGTCGAGCAACCCGCGAACGAAGCGAAGAGCGTGCGCTTCCCGTGTCCGAATTGCCGCGTGGTGTCGGATTGGCCGCGCGGCGACGACGTATGCGTGCATTGCGGCCTGAAGGTCTCGCTGCACTGGAACGTGCACGCGACGAGTGCGCCAGCGAAGAAGGAGAAGGCCTGAGAGTCAGCGCGCCATGTCGAGCATGGCTCGCGCAGCGGCCCGGCGAGCTTCGTCTTCCTCGCTGTTGATGCGCGTGAGACCGGCTTCGTATTCGGCGAGCTGTTCGGTCGAGTAGCGCGTGCGGTCGAAACCGTGCCGGGCACGGAAGGCCTTCAGGAAGTGGTTTCGCCTGCGGTCGAGCGCGTCCTGGTCGACGATCCACTCGCGCAGACAATCTCGCAGGCGTTCGAACTCGCCCTCGGTCGGCTCCTCGGTCCAGATGCCTTCGAACAGCTCGCGGCCCTTGTCGGAGAGGTCGAGCACGACCACCGCGCGCTCGCCGAGCCCGCACCGTCCGCTTGCGGGGGGGGGTGAGGAGGTCGGGAAGGCCCCGGCCGCCGCCTGGGCGGCGCGGGAGCGATACACCGCTTCGCGCAGGAAATCCTCGGCGAGCTCCAACCTCGAACGATCGGTCTCAGCCCGCTCACTCATCGCATCAGCAGAACTCGTTGAAGGCTTCCGTCAGCGACCGGGCCACGTCCGCGGCCTGCTTGCCCTCGATGTCCTGGCGCTGGATCATCTTCACGAGCTTCCCGTCCTTCAGGATCGCGATTTGCGGCGAGCTCGGGCGGTAGGGTTTGAAGAACTCGCGCGCCTTCTCGACCGCCTGCGTTTCCATGCCCGCGAAGACCGTGAACATGTTCGCCGGCTTCTTCTGGTTCATGAGCGCCGTCCGCAGACCGGGCCGAGCCCCGCCGGCCGCGCAACCGCAGACCGAGTTCACGAAGATCATGGTCGTCCCGGGCAGCTTCACGGCGGCCTCGACGTCGGCCGGGGTCTTCAGTTCCTTCACACCGAGGCGGGTGACTTCCTCGCGCATGGGCTGGACGAGATCAGGGTCGTACATGGGGTCTCCTTCGGGGACGGGGCTTCGTTCGCGGGCGGAGAGTCTACCGGATGATCCCCGGCCGATGGCCAAAATCTGCCGTGAACGGGAGGGTATCCGGGGTGCGCAGCGCCGAAAGGCCCGCAGGGCGCGTGGCCGGGCCGGCTCCGGGGCGGCGGTTAGAGTGTCCGCGGGCCCCGGTGCCCACCGCCATGAGCTCGGTCACCGATCTGTTCGCCGCCATCCCGGCCCGAGCCCTCGACCGCTTCCGCGAACTGCTCGCCGCCGAGCCAGGCCTCGCGTACGCGCGCGATCCCCGCGGCGTGTCCGTGCTGATGACGGCGCGGTACCACCTGCGCTTCGACATGGTCGAGGCACTTCTGGAGCGCCGTGGCGACGACCTCGACGTGTTCGAGAGCGCGGCGCTCGGCAGGGTGGAGCGCTTGACGCGCCTGCTCGCGCAGGAGCCGCGGTCGGTCGACGCGCACGCACCGGACGGCTTCACGCCGCTGCAACTCGCGACGTTCTTCGCGGAGGCGGCGACGGCGAAGTTGCTGCTCCAACGCGGCGCGGACGTCGAACTCGTGTCGAAGAACGCGAGCGGCCTGCGCGCGATCCACTCCGCCGCCGCGGGCGGGAGCACGGAGATCGTCGAACGCCTCTTGCTCGCGGGCGCCGATCCGAACGCTCGACAGCAGGGCGGTTTCACGGCGCTGCAAGCGGCGGCTGGATCGGGCCGAGTGGACATGGTGCGCGTGCTGCTCGCGCACGGCGCCGACAAGGAAGCGCGCAACGACGCGGGTAGGTCGGCACGCGACCTGGCCGTCGACAAGGGGCATGCCGCGGTCGTGAAACTGCTCTAGAGCGCGCGCGGCGGGTCAGCAGCCGCGAAAATGGGGCGGCGTGACTGCACCTCGCAACTCGCACGCGTGCTTCCGGAATCCGCGGATACGATTTCACGCAGAGGTGAGCAGGATGAACCGGAAGGAACCCAAGCGGAGCGGCCCGAAGGCGATCCAGCCCACCGAGGCGAAACCGAAAGCACCCACTCGCGGCGCCAGGAAGCCCACGCTGCTCTCGGGCGGCAACCCTCGGATCGCGAAGGCCGACGGCGATGCTCCCGTCCAGGCGTACATCGCGGCGATGCCCGGATGGAAGCGCGACGTGGGACGGCGCCTCGACGGGCTCATCGATCGCAATGTGCCCAACGTGCGCAAGGCGGTGCGCTGGAACTCGCCGTTCTATGGCGTCGCCGGGCAGGGCTGGTTCCTCGGCATCCACTGCCTCACGAACTACGTGAAAGTGGCGTTCTTCCGCGGCGCGTCGCTGCAGCCGCTACCTCCGGTCGAGTCCAAGAAACAAGGCACGCGCTACTTCCATGTCCACGAGGGCGACGGAATCGACGAGAAGCTCGTGGCGAGTTGGATTCGGCAGGCGGCGAAGCTGCCTGGAGAGAACTGCTTCTGAGATCTGGTGCCGCAGACAGGGAAAGCAGCGCGGTTTCCTTCCGCGAGCTGACCATGGACGCCCGTCGGCCCACTCGAGCGCGCCGGCTCGCCGGTCAGGGATCGCGCTTCGGCCACAGATCGTCGCGGCGCGTTTCCATCTCGATCAGCACCTCGCGCAGGACTTCCTGCTCGCCGAGCATGAACAGCGCGTCGAAGTTGAGCTGGCACACGGCGCACACGGGGCGCAGGCCGAGATAGCTCATCACGTCGCCTTCCTCGAAGACGACATCCTCGATGCCGTACTCGGCGGCCTTCATCGGCACACCGTCCTCCTCGAAGCCGAAGAAGGCCTTCACGTCGGCCGGCGTGCGGCGGCAGACGTAGCAGCGGTCGTGGTTGCCGGCGCGCTCGAGCGCGGAGAAGTACTCGTTGAAGCGGTCGTCGATGCGGCTCACGGCATTTCTCCGAGCGCCAGACGCTTCACCTCGAGCGGTTTGTGCGGATCGTTCGTCATGCGGTAGCCGAGCCGGATCACGCGGTCCCCGAACGCCGGCTTCAAGTCGGTGATCTCGGCTTCGAGCGTTTTCACCGAGGCTTTGCCGTCGCCGCCGACGAGCGCCACGACCCCGATGCCGTCGTGAGTGCGCGCCACCGCGCGCAGCAGCGTGCCGCCGACCCGCCCGGCCTCGACGATCTCGGAGCCGACGATGTCCGACGCCGCGAGCCGCATGTGCGAGAGCACGAAGTCGGTGCGCGCTTCGTCGTACAGGCGCTCTAGGTCGGGCTCGATGAACTGCTCGAGCACGCGCGCTCCACGGCCGGCGTGCACGAGCGCGGCATGCGGCTGGATGTGCCGGAAATGGAACGCCACGAAGCGGTCGGCGACGCGGTACGTGCCGCGCCGTGAACGCAACGGATCGGGATCGGTGAGCGGCACGTCGCGATCGACCAGCGACAGCTCGCGCAGCGTCGTCAGGTACTTGTTCGCCGTCGTCGAATCGATGCCGACGTCGAGCGCGATGTCGCCGACCTTCTCGTTTCCGCGCGCGATCGCGGCGAGGAGGCTGTTGTACGTCGCGGGATTCGACAACTCGGTGCGCAGGAGGAACGACACCTCGTCGAAGAGATAGCCTTCGGGTCGCAGGCACTCGCGCGCCACGTTCTCGAGCAGCGACTTCGAGTCGTCGAAACGCCTCAGGTACGCCGGCATGCCGCCGAGGATCGCGTAGGCGAGCACGCGTTCCTTCATCTTCCACTTCGTGAAGAACGGCAGCGTCTCCGCCGGCGCAAGTGGTTCGAGCCGTTTCTGCGCCGTGCGGCGGCCGAAGAGCGGCGAACCCTCGGCGAGGACTTCGCGCTCCATGAACGACACCTGGCTGCCGCACAGGACGAGCATCAACTGGCTGTGCTTGCCGCGCGTGTCCCAGAAACGCTGGATGACGGACGGCATGCCCTTCGTCGCGTCGCACAAGTAGGGGAACTCGTCGAGCACGACGATCAGCCGCTCGTCCTTCGCGCGCTCGGCCGCGAAGTTGAGCGCCGCGCCCCAGTCGGGGAATTCGATGTTGGCCGCGAGCGGATCGTCGATGCCGTCCGTCAGCGCGTCGCGAAACGCACGCAGGTTGTCCTTCTCGCGCACCTGCGCGGCGAGGAAGTAGACGGCGCGCCTGGAGCGGCAAAACTGCTGGAGCAGTTCGGTCTTGCCGACGCGCCGCCGGCCGTAGAGCACGAACAGCTCGGGTTTGCCCGATTCGGCGAGCTCGTGGAGGACCTTCAGATCGGAGTTTCGACCGTGGAACATGCCGGGAGTATACTCGTCATTATTATACGCACAAGTATAATACGCAGAGAAAAAGAGCGTTCTTGGCCCTCTCAAGCCCCTGTCCGCCTACCCTGGACCCGCCTCGACCCTCAGAGCCTCCCCATGCGCACGCTCGCCCTCGCTCTCCTCCTCGACCTTTCGGGGTCCCTGTCCATCCCCGAGAGTCCGCTCGAGCCGGTCGACAAGCACGCCGACTTCGACGCCTGCTCGAAGTCCGACCGCGCCGAATTCGAGAAGACCTGCGCTCCGAATTCCGACCTGCCCGAGTGGCTGCGATGAGCGGCAGGAAGCGGCGTGAAATCGACCGCGAGCTCGTCGAGCGCTACCGCGTCACCGACGGCTCGAAGTTCAAGCTGAAGGACTTCGACCCTGGTGATACCCGGCCGCTCGCGAGGATCGACGAATCACGGGCCGCGGAGCTGTTGCGGGGGGGCATCGAGCGCCTGGGCGACCTGCAGGAGAGGCTCTACGCGCAGGACCAACGCGCGCTCCTGCTCATCTTCCAGGCGATGGACGCCGCGGGGAAGGACGGCACGATCAAGCACGTCATGTCGGGCGTGAACCCGACGGGATGCCGCGTCACGTCGTTCAAGGTGCCGTCGGCCGCGGAACTCGACCACGACTTCCTGTGGCGCACGGCTAAGGAACTGCCCGAGCGCGGAATCATCGGCATCTTCAACCGTTCCTACTACGAGGAGGTGCTCGTCGTGCGCGTGCACCCCGAGTTCCTCGCGAAGCAACGGCTCCCGGCGGAATGCACGGGCAAGAAGCTGTGGAAGCACCGCTTCCAATCGATCGTCGCGCACGAGGAACACCTGGCACGCAACGGCACGACGGTCCTCAAGTTCTTCCTGTACGTCTCGAAGAAGGAGCAGAAGAAGCGCTTCCTCGAGCGCCTCGAAGTCCCCGAGAAGAACTGGAAATTCAGCGCGCAGGACGTGGCCGAGCGCGAGCACTGGGACGAGTACATGGCCGCCTACGAGGACATGATCCGCGAGACCGCGTCCCCGCACGCGCCGTGGTTCGTCGTGCCGGCCGACAACAAGTGGTTCACGCGCCTCGCCGTGTCCGCGGCGATCAACGACGCGCTGGATTCGATGGGGCTCGAGTTCCCGCCCGTCGACGCCGCGCGTCGCGCCGAGATCGAGCGCTGCAAGCAGTCCCTGCGCGACCCGAAGTCGAAGATCTGAAGCCGCGCGCCGGCGAGCCGTGGTCGGCCGTTTCCAGCGTGGATCGCGCCTCCGGGGCGCACGGTCGGCGCAGGCCGAATTTGCAGACGCAGGCTTTCGCGACTGTTAGTCTCACGCACCCTCCAGTCGAGCCGAGTGGCCTCTCGCAAACGCATCCCAACCCTTCTCCGCATGATCCTCGCGCTGACCTTCACCTTGATCCTGGGGCAATCCGTTGACGCGACCGTGGCCGTGTTCCCGGTCCCGACCGCGATCGACAACACCGAACTCGACGCGAAGATCGCCGCCGCAGGCAAGGACGTCGCGAAGCTGCTCGAACTGGCTGCTGCGTGCGCGAGTTCCGGACAGGAAGATGCCGCCAAGCGGATCTACAAGAAGGTCGTCGAACTCGACGCCAACAACGAAACCGCGCGGACCGGCCTGCGACATCAGCGTTACGACGGCAAGTGGTTCGAGAGCTTCGCCGAGCTGGCCAAGTACAAGCGCGAGGAAGCCGCGCGGATGAAGCTGAAGGGCCTCGTACGTTTCAAGGAGGATTGGGTCGCCGAGGCCGATCTGCCGTTCCTGAACATGGGCTGGGTCCGAGACACGAAGGGCGCCTGGGCTCACCCGGCCGAAATCGCGGCGCTGCAGGACGAGGAGAAGAAGAAGGCGGACGGTTTCCGTTTCCGCGCCGACGACAACAGTTGGATCGCGCCCGCGGACGACGCCAAATGGGCGGCGCTCCTTTGGAAATGCGGCGACGAATGGGTCGACCTCGAGAAGGCGAACGCCTACCACTCCAGCCTGGAGCACACGTGGGAACTCGCGGGCGATCATTTCATCGTCTCGACGACGTGCGATTGGGAAGCGGGCAACCTGGCACGCTGGCATGCCGAGAAGGCCTACGCCGAGTTGGTGCGGCTCCTCGGCGTCGAGCCTCGATCCAAGCTCTCGTTCGTGGTCTTGAAGAACCTCGAGCAATACAACCAGGCCTCCGGCAACCAGCCGATCTTTCCCGAGAGCGAGGGATTCTCCTCGCTGCACGGCGCCTACTTCTCCGACGCCCTGTTCGACACGACGGCGAAGCCACCGCGCTTCCTGGGTTGTGGGGTCAGCTACTGGGACCGCAAGGACGAGAAACTCGCGCGCTGGGGGCCGCTGTGGGCGCGCTTCGCGGCCGCGCAGAGCTTCATCGACGCCGTCGATCCGTCGTGGGCGGCGGTCGGCGAGTGGGTTGCGAACGCTGGCAAGCTCGACGGGGCCAAGTTCGCCGCGTCGTTCTGGGCCGAGAAGAAGCTCCCACGCTGGCTGCGCTACGGGGCGGCGTCGTACGTCGAGCGCTACATGAAGGATCCGCTCGCCGCGGAGGGCACCGATCCCTGGACGCTGCGCGCGTTCGCGTTCGACGAGCTCAAGAAGGCCGGCAAGCTGAGCAAGCTCGACGACATCATCGAGTTCAAGCTGGACCTGAATGACGTCCAGCGCTCGACGAAACTGTACGAGGAGGCGGGACTGCTCGTTTCGTTCCTCCTCGATGGCGCTCCGAACGACAAGGAACTGGCCAAGGACCTGAAGGACTTCCAGGTCGCGTTCAAGTCGGGCGAGAAAGCAGCCGTCAGTGCCGCAGTGACCGCGCTGCAGAAGGCGCTCGCGAAGCACGAGCGCGACATCAAGAAGTTCGCCGGACTGTGACGGCGCCGCGGCGACGCGAGCGCGCCCGCTATTTTCCGAGCGCCGCTTCCGCCTCGCGCCGCCAACGCGTCGAATCGGCGTGTTCCCACGCGGACGGATTGCCGGCGGTGAACGTGTTCCACTCGGCCATGCCGCGAGCGTGGCATTCGCGCGCGGCCTCCTCGTTGCCGAGCTTGCTGTAGATCAGCGAGCGCAGGAAGTCGAACGTGTTGGGTGTCACCAACTGGAGTTGCGATTGAAAGTAGCGCCCTTGGAGGGCCTTGAGCGCCCCGGCCCAGTCCTCGGCGCGGGCCCGGGCGATCGATTCGAGCACGAAGAACCACTCCACCTGACGCAGCAGGTCTCCACGCTCGTCGATCATGCGCAACACGAACTGCGGGTCGCGCTGTGCGGGATCGGGATGATCGAGCAGCGGGAAGAGGACGTTCAAGAGGCCCAGCGGAGAGGTCGCATCCGAGGCCATTGCCTCCAGGTCCTTCCGGGGCGCCACCCCCTGCAGGTAGCGCGCTCCCATCAGGTCGGCACGCAGCTCGAACACGTCTCCGAGCTCGAGCGCTCGTGAGAGACTCGCGACGGCACCTGCATAGTCTCCCAGTTGGACGAGGCACACGCCGAGAGACCAGTGGGCATCTTGTCGACGCGGATCCGCGACGATGCAGGCGCGGAAGGCACCCTCGGCGTCGGTCAGCCGCCCCACGAAGCTCAAGGATTCGCCCATGCCGAAGAGCGCCCCGGCGTCGCGCGGACGCAAACTCAACGCTGCCGCTCGGCACATCAGCGCGGCCTGCATGCGCCCGGCCGTTCCGTAGATCATCCCGGCCACCGACTGCAGGACGAAGTCGTTGGGGTAGAGGTACAGCGCCTGGTCGTAGATCCTGAAGACGTCCGGCCGATGCTCGGGGTAGGTGCCCCACAAAGCCGCGCTCAACACCCAGATCGAACTCGGCTCGAGCTTCGGCAGGTTCGCGGGCGCGCCCAGTTCCAGCAGCACGTTCGGATCGTCGTCCGCGATCGCTTGCCGCAGTCGCTGACGATCGGGATCCGCGTCGAGATCCATCGCGAGCACGAAGAGGTTCTCGGCCTTCTCCGATTTCGCGCCGTGCACGATGCGACGCAGACGGCCCCAGTCGTCCAGCGCCAGCGCGACTTCCTTGGCGATGTCGCGCTCACGGATGCGCTTCAAGGCCGGCACCAGGTCGTCGCCCTCCAGATCGACGCCGTAGTCGTGGAAGGCCTGCGTGAAGGCCGCGTCGAGTTCGATCTCGCGCGGCCGATTGTTCATGGTCCCGATCTGCCCGATGCGCAGGTCGATGAGGCGATCGCGCAGGCGTTCGTCCTGCTCGTGCAGTGCGCGCTCGCGCTCCGCCGCGGTCTGGTCGAGCTCCGCCTGGGCCACGAATCCGCGCGCGCGCTCGAGCAAGGCCGCGTCGGCACCCCCGGTTTCGGCCAGCGATAGTGCGCGCCGAGCGGCCGCCAGCGCGCTCTCGGGTTTCCCGGTCCGTCCGAACTCGATCGCCTCGCCGTGGGCCGCCTCGACCGCGACGCGCGTCTGCTCGATCCGTCGGGCGCGTTCCCGGTTGACCCACCAGAAACCGCCTCCGCCGACGAGCAGCGCGGCGGCGATCGTCCCCGCGAGGGCAACCGTCAGGCGCCGCGCGCGACGTTCCTCGGCCGCCTTGATGCGCGCTTCGACGGCAGCGAGCTCGGCCTTCTGCGCGCGCTCTTCCACCGTCGTCATGAACGCGTGCACGGCCTTCGCGACTTCATCCGCGTTCGCGGGCCGTGCCGCTCGCGCCGGCATCAGGCAGTCCAGGCACAGCTGCTTGAGGACCTGGTCCGCGTCGCACGCTTCTATGGCCGCTCGCGCCGGATCGAGTTTCGCGCGCGCGGCCTGCATCACGAGCGCCTCGCCGTCGATCTCCACGTACGGCGGCCGGCCGGTGAGGAGTTCGCACAAGATCGCTCCGAGCGAGAACACGTCCGCGCGTTCGTCGAGCTTGTCGATCTCGCCCTGCGCCTGCTCGGGCGCCATGTACGCCGGCGTGCCCAGCACGGAGCCGGCGAGCGAATCGGATCCCGACGATCCCGGAGCGCTGCGCACCGTCTCGATCACCGAGTGCAGGCTCTCCTTCGCGCGCTTCTCGTCGGCAACTCCGCCGCGGCGCAGCACTTTGGCGAGACCCCAGTCGACGACCTGCACTTCCCCGAACGCGCCGACCATCACGTTGGCCGGCTTCAAGTCGCGGTGCAGCACACCCTTCGAGTGCGCGTACGCGACCGTCTGGCAGACCGATTCGAAGATCGCGAGCAGTCGCCCGCGATTGTCGGCCGGAGTCTTGCGCTGCTGGAAGAGCGCCGCGAGCGTGCGCCCCTTGATCAGCTTCATCGTGAAGTACGGACGGTCGTCGGCCATCAGGCCGAGCTCGTACACGGGAACGATCCCCGGGTGCTGGAGCTGTCCGCCGATCTGCGCTTCCTCCACGAAGCGCTGCACGACCTCCGGCCGCTTCGCCAGTTCGGAATCGAGGACCTTGACCGCGACGTCGCGGCCGAGGTCGGTGTCGTGCCCCTTCAGGATCACGCCCATGCCGCCGCGCGCGATCTCGCCGAGCAGTTGGTAGTTGCCGCGCCCCTGCGGGACGAGCTTCGCGGTCGCCGAACCCGGATCGACGAGCGGCGAGCCGCCGTGTTCGGAGTCCAGGTCCGAGAGCAGGACCTTCGGCGCGAGCCCCGTCCGCTCGCCGAGAATGGCGAGGATCGAACGGGGCGACTTGTTCTCGTCGGGAGTGGGCTGCTTCAAGGGGGGGCTCTTGCGGCTCGTGTTGCGCGTTGGAGCGCGCAGTCTAGAGTCGGGCGGCCCGGACGGCCCCAAGGAAGGCGCGCGCGAAACGGGTCGTCCCGTCCCGCGCGCCGATTTCAGGCCGGAGCCGTCTCGCGCTCGGGCTTCGACGACGGCCGGCGCGAGCTGATCCAGTACTTGCCGCCGGAGACGTCGACCACGGCCGTGTCTCCGGGCGTCACCCGACCAGAGAGGATCGCGTCGGCGAGCAGGTTCTGGACGTTGCGTTGGATGGCGCGCTTGAGCGGGCGGGCGCCGAACTCGGTGTCGAAGCCCTCCGCGGCGAGCGCGTCCTTCGCGTTTTCCGTGACCTCGAGCGTGATTTCCTGTTCGGCGAGGTGCTTCGAGATGCGCGCCAGCTGCACGTCGACGATGCGCCGGATCTGGTCCGGTTGCAGCGCGTCGAAGACCAGGATTTCGTCGAGCCGGTTGATGAACTCGGGGCGGAAGAAGTTCCGCACCTGATCCTCGCGGCGCAGGTTGCTGGTCATGAGCACGAGCGTCTGCGTGAAGTCGACCGTGCGGCCTTGGCCATCGGTCAAGCGGCCGTCGTCGAGCAGCTGCAGGAGCACGTTGAACACGTCCGGGTGCGCCTTCTCGACCTCGTCGAACAAGACGACCGAATGCGGCTTGCGGCGCACCGCTTCCGTCAACGTGCCGCCCTCGTCGTAGCCGACGTAGCCGGGCGGAGCGCCGAGCAGGCGACTGACCGCGTGCTTCTCCATGAACTCGCTCATGTCGATGCGCACGAGGTTCTGTTCGTCGTCGAACAGGAACTCCGCGAGCGCCTTGGCCATTTCCGTCTTGCCCACGCCCGTCGGGCCGAGCAGGAGGAACGAACCCAGCGGTCGCGTGGTCTCCTGCAGCCCGGCGCGCGCGCGGCGCACGGCCTGGCTGATGGCTTCGATCGCGTGGCGTTGACCGATCACGCGTTCGCCGATGCGGTCTTCCATGTGCAGGAGCTTCTCGCGCTCGGCTTCGAGCAGGCGCGCGGCCGGAATGCCCGTCCAACGGCTCACGACTTGCGCGATGAGCTCCGCGTCCACGGCTTCCGGCAGGAGCGCGCCGCTTTCCTGGAGCTTGTCGAGCTTCTTGGAGTTGTCCTCCAGCGCCTTCTGCGCCGCGGGCATTTCGCCGTAGCGGATCTTCGCGACGCGTTCGTAGTCGCCCTCGCGCTCCTTCTTCGTCGCTTCTTCGCGCAGGCTCTCGATCAGCATCTTCCCGGCGCGGAGAGAGGTGATCAGCTCCTTCTCGTTCTTCCAACGCACGCGCAGCGCGTCGCCCTGCTCCTTCAGGTCGGCGAGCTCGCGCTTGATCGCATCGATGCGCCGCGTGGTGTCCCGGCCTTCCTCGCGCGCCAGCGCCGTACGCTCGATCTCGAGCTGACGCACCTTGCGCTCGATCGTGTCGAGCTCGGGCGGCAACGAATCGATGGCCGAGCGCAATTGCGAAGCCGCCTCGTCGACGCAGTCGATCGCCTTGTCGGGCATGAAGCGGTCGGTGATGTGGCGATCCGCGAGCCGCGCGGCCGCGATCAGCGCGTCGTCGAGGATGCGCACGCCGTGGTGCACTTCGTAGCGTTCCTTCAGGCCGCGCAGGATCGCGATCGTGTCCTCGACGCTCGGCTCGTCCACCAGGACCGGGAGGAAGCGCCGCTCGAGCGCCGCGTCCTTCTCGATGTACTTGCGGTACTCGTCCAGCGTCGTGGCGCCGATGCAGTGCAATTCACCGCGCGCGAGCGCCGGCTTCAGCATGTTCGCCGCATCGACCGCGCCCTCCGCGCCGCCGGCCCCGACGAGCGTGTGCAGTTCGTCGATGAAGAGCACGACCTGGCCCTGCGCCTCGGCGATTTCGCCCAGGACCGCCTTCAGGCGCTCCTCGAACTCGCCGCGGTATTTCGCACCGGCGAGCAACGCGCCGAGGTCGAGCGCCATGACCTTCTTGCCCTTCAAACCCTCGGGCACGTCGCCGGCGACGATGCGATTGGCCAAGCCCTCGGCGATCGCCGTCTTGCCCACGCCCGGATCGCCGATCAGCACCGGGTTGTTCTTGCGGCGCCGCGTGAGCACCTGCATCACGCGCCGGATTTCCGTGTCGCGGCCGATGACCGGATCGAGCTTTCCGGCGGCGGCGTCGGCGGTCAGGTCGCGGGCGTACTTCTTCAGGGCGTCGTAGGCGACCTCGGGGTCGGGCGACGTGACTTTCTTGCCCTTGCGCACTTCGTTCATCGCGGCTTCGACGCGCTCGGGCCGCACGTTGCGCGCGGCGAGCAGACCTTGGACCTCCGGACCGCCCTTGCGCGCCAGCGCGAGGAAGAGGTGCTCGGTCGACACGAACGCGTCGCCCATCTTCTTCGCGGTGGCCGCGGCGTCCTGCAGCGTCTCGGCGAGAACGCGCGACATCGAGACCTGCCCGGTGGACTTGGGCAGCTTCTCGAGGGAGCGCGACAATTCCGCCGACAGGACGCGCGGATCGACGTCGAGCTTCTCGAGCAGCGCCGACATCACGCCTTCGGGCTCCGCGAGGAGCGCGATCGCGACGTGCGTGGGCAGCAATTCCGGGTGACCCGCGCTCTGCGCGGCGGCCTGGGCAGCCGCGAGAGCTTCCTGGGACTTGCGCGTGTATTGGTCGTTCATGCCCGCGACAGGGCAAGCGATGTGCCGCCGAAAAAGGGCCTTGCCGGCCTCTCAGGAGCGGCTTTTTCCAGTCCAGCCGCCGTTTTGGCGCCTGGGGTGCCAATGCGGCGCGGCCGCTCCTAGGCCCAGTCCGGGCGCGAACGCAGCTTCACCGAGCGTCCCGTTCGAGGGTGCACGAAGCGCAAGGCCGTCGCGTGCAGGAAGTAGCCGCCCGTCCCCGGTGTCGAGTCGCTCTTCGCCGTGCCGCCGACGCCAAACAGCGGATCACCGACGATCGGCGCGCCGAGCGCGGCCAGATGGATGCGGATCTGATCCGGTCGGCCCGTGATCGGTTGAGCGGCGACGAGCGCGCGATCGTTCGCGACGTCGCGCGACAGGACCCGCACGCGCGTCGTCGACGGCTTGCCGTCCCGCTTCGCGACGTGGATCCGCATCGGTCCGTGCGCGACGGCGCCGATCGAGTGACGCGCGATGACCGAGGTCGCGAGCCGCGTACCTTCGACGAGCGCGAAGTAGGTCTTGGTCGGCGTGCGCTCGCGGAACTGCCGCGACAATTCCGCGCGCGCCGCATTCGTGCGGCCGAAGAGCACGAGGCCCGACGTTCCGCGTCCGAGTCGATGGACGGGAGCGCACTCCGCTCGCGAAGCGTCGCTCGAACGCACGAGAGCGAACAGCGTGCGCTCGCAGAACGGTCCGGCGGGGAGCACCTGCAGGCCCGCCGGCTTCTCGACGACGAGCACGTCCTCGTCCTCGAACACGACCGTGAAGTGCGCGGGCGCGTTCGGTTCGACCCACGGCGGGCGATGGAACTCGAGCGCGTCGCCGCCACGCAGCGTGTCGTCCGGCCGCGCCACGCGCCCGTTGACGAGCACGCGACCGTTCTCGATCGCGAGGCGCCATTCGTCGCTCGTCGAATGGGCGAATCGGCGTGCGTGGTACTCGAGCACGTTCGCGCCATGCTCTCGAGCGGCGACACGGTCGATGTACACCCACCCGCGGTTCAACGATTCTTCCTGGCCCACGCCATCCACTCGGCTTCGAACGGCTTCACTTCGATTCCCAGCGCCGACTTGAAGTCCGTCGACGAGGACTTGCCCTTGTAGCAGCGCCGCAGGAACTCGAAGAACTTCGCGCGGTACACCCCTTCGCCGCCGTGTAGACAGAAGTGCACCAGCGTGAACGACTCCGCGTAGGCGAGTCCGCTGATCGGCGACATCGTGAAGTCCGGCGTGGAAAGGGCCAAAACACGCGGCAAATCGAGTGGTTTCTTAGCGTCGACGTGGAGGGCGAAATAGTAACGACCGCTGCCCGCGCGGGTGTAGTGGGGATGTCCGAACGCGCCGCCACGCGACAGGCTCATGTAGTCCGCGAGTCCCTCGTCGACCCAGGACGGAATGCTCCCGAGCGCTTCCTTGGTCCGGGCGGACGTCGCGTTCAGCAACGCGTGGGTCGCCTCGTGGATCATGATCTCGAGCGCGTGCGCGTCCGAGACGTCGACGTACAGCGTGTTCGCGGCCGCATCGAAGTACCCCTTGCGGCCGCTCCCGCCCGGATACGACTTGTTCTGGGCGTGCAGTTGCACCGCGACCGGTTCGGTCACCTCGAAGAGGTCGAGCTCGGGCCGAAACCACTCCATGAGCGCGACGTAGAAGAGCTCCAGCTCGAGCGCGTAGCTGCAAGCCGCGTCGAGCGCGACGTTCGTGCGCAGCGCGAAATGCGCGGTCGGCATCGAGTCGCTGTCGTCGAAGTCGCGCCGTACTTCGAGCCAGCGCTCGTAGGGCATCGTGCGCGAGCCGACCTTCGTCTGCCAGGCGCCGAGCTTCTTCTCGTGGCTGAGGAAGACGTGCGCGGCTTCGTGCTGCGGGTCCTTCGACAGGATGCTCAGCGCCAGGAGCCGCGCCTCGCCTTCGAGATCATGATCGCGGGCGAACTGCGCGAGCTCGAGCCGCCTGCTCACGTCGTCCGGCGCGAGCTTCTCCCAGCTCAACGCCACTTCCCGAGCGTCGCGGGCTCTCGAGCGGACCTCGAGGACGTCTCCGATCGGAATCTCCCGATCCTTCGTTCCGACGCGGATCACGACGCGATCCGGTCCTTCGAATACGACCCGTCCTTCGAGCGGCGGGCCGTTCTTCAGTGTCACGCGATCGAGGCCGAGCGCGGGCGCGGCGGCTAGAGCCAGTGCCAGCGGGATCGAGACGAACGCAGCAGGGAGTGCCATGGGGAGCCGTAGCCGGCATTGTCCCCGCCGATCGCCCGGGCGTCGCGCTCGGATGGCGGAAGTCTCGTCCGGCCCGTGCACGGCGATCCAACTCCAGTGTCGCACGCCACTTGGCGGGGAACTGTCGGCTGGGCTTGCAGCGCGGCCTAGGATGGCCGCATGCAATTCGACTCCATCCTCCCCACGACAGCCGCTCCCGCCGCTCCCGCCGTCCTCGACGTCACGACCGAGACCTTCCAGAAGGAGGTCGTCGAGCGTTCGCGCACCACGCCGGTGCTGCTCGACTTCTGGGCCCCGTGGTGTGGGCCGTGCAAGACGCTCTCGCCGACGCTCGAGAAGGTCGCCAGGGAATCGAACGGAGCACTCCTGCTCGCCAAGGTCGACATCGATCAGAACCCCGAGCTGGCGGACGCGTTCGGCATCCAGAGCGTGCCGACGGTCGCGCTGCTCGTCGGCGGGAAGATCGTCGATGGATTCGTGGGCGCGCAACCCGAATCGAAGATCCGCGAACTCGTGGCCAAGCACACGGGCATCGCGAAGAAGGACCTGATCGTCGAGGCGCTCGCGCTCGAGAAAGCAGGGGACACGACGGGTGCGATCGCCGCTCTGCGCTCCGCAGTTCGCGAGGATCCGGCGCGGCACGAAGCGCGTGCACAGCTCGCGCGGGTGCTCCTCGCGAGCGGATCGACCGACGAGGGCAAGAAGGTGTATGGGACGCTTTCGCTTGAAGCACTCGAGTTGGAGCCGGCGCTCGCGGCGAAGGCCCTGATCGAACTGGCCGAGAGCCGCGTCGACGTCGCTCCGTTGGAGGCCGCCGTGAAGGCCAGACCCGCCGACGTGGCCGCGCGGATCGCGCTCGGTCGCGGGCTCTTGGCGGACAATCGGGCCGAGCCTGCGCTCGATCACTTGCTCCAGGCGGCGAAGATCGATCTCACGTTCGACGGAGGCGCGCCGCGCAAGGCTCTGATCGAGGCGTTCGGCGTGCTCGGCGAGTCCAACCCGCTCGTGACGCGCTATCGACGCGAGCTGTCGCTGCTCTTGTGCTCGTGAGTCAGCGCTCGAAGCGCTCGTAGACGAGGCGGGAGACGTCGCGCAGGAGCTGGAAGCCGGCGTTGTCGTGCTCCCAGCTCTCGTCCTTCTGGTTCTTCGTGATCACGCACAAGACGTAGGGACCGTTCGGCGCGTCGACGAGGAGCACTTCGGAGCGCGAGCGATTGACCGCACCCTGTTTCGACATGGCGTGCACCTCTGGCGGAATCGGCGCGAGCGCCTCCTCCGTCCAGTAGCTGCGCGACAGCGCGCGCTCCATCTCTTCCGACGCCTGCGGGCTGATCGCGCGGCGTTCGCGGATCGCGACGAACAGATCGGCCATTTCACGCGGCGTCGTCTGGCCCCAGCCGAACTCCTTGCGCGCCTCCTCGCGGCCCTCCGTGCGTGAATTGACGCGTGTATTCGCGAAACCGTTTCTCGCCAGCCAGGCGTTGATCGTCGCGCCGCCGCCCGCGAGCTCTTGCAGCCAAAGACTGGCCGTGTTGTCGCTGAACGTGCACATGAACGTCACCAACTCGGCCGGTTCGACGTTCGCGCCGTCCTGGAAGCGCGCGAGAACGTCGTGGTCGTCGTACTTGCGGCGCGCCTCCCACTTGAGCGGCTTCTTGTACTCGAACTCGTGCCGTTCGAGCGCGTCGAACACGCCGATCAGGATCGGTACCTTGACCATGCTCGCGGTCGGAAAGACCTCGTCCGCCCGCAACTCGACCGTGCGGCCGTCGCGCAGGTTGCGAGCGTAGACGCCGACGTCGCCCTCGAAGCTCGCGACGCGCTCACGAATCGCCTCCTCCAGCCCCGTGTCGCCTGTCGCCTCGTGCCGCGCCGCCGTCCCCGCGCACGAAGCGAGCAGACCGAGCGCGCAGATGGCCGCGAAGTTCATCGGGTCAAGGCGCAGGCCTGCATCGCGCGCAGCAATTCCGCTCGGCTCGCGTCGGTGAGCGGAGCGAGGGGCAGGCGCACCTCGTCGGGATACCCGTCCAGGATTTCGGCCAGGACAGCCTTCACCGGCACCGGATTCGATTCGACGAACAGGGCGCGCGTCAGCGGTGCCGTGCGCTCCACGAGGGCGGCGCCGCGATTGGAATCGCCACGCGGAGTCGAGGCGCGCACGAGTTCGGCGACCTCGGCCGGCATCACGTTCGCGAGCACGCTGATCACGCCGACGGCACCGAGGCCCATGAAATCCGCCGTCGAAGCATCGTCGCCGCACAGGACGGCCAGCGGAGTGTGCGCGATCAGTCGCTTCACGCGCTCGAGCGACGGCAGCGCTTCCTTGACGGCGACGACGTGCGCGTATTTCTTGCCCACTTCCGCCACGACTTCGGGCACGAGATCGACGCCGGTGCGCGAGGGCACGTTGTAGAGCACGATCGGCGTCGTCACGGCCTCCGCGACCGCCGCGTAGTGCAACACGAGGCCGCGCGGGCTGGGCTTGTTGTAGTACGGCGTCACGACGAGCAGACCGTCGACGCCGGCCGTCGCCGCGAAGCGCGCGTGCTCGATCGTGGTGCGCGTGTCGTTCGTGCCGACGCCGGCGATGACCGGGACGCGACGATCGACGATCTCGAGCGTCGTCGTGATCGCGCGGCGGCGTTCCTCGTCGGAGAGCGTCGCGCTCTCGCCGGTCGTGCCGCACACGACGATGCCGTCCGTCCTGCGCTCGATCAGGAATTCGAGGTGGGTGCGCAGTGCGGACCAATCGATCGCGCCGTTCGAAAAAGGCGTCGGAATCGCGGCGTAGCTGCCCTGAAAGCGACAGCGAGGGTGGGGGACGATCACTGCGCTCTCCCGCGGCCCCGCACGAGGCGCGCCATCCTGGAAACGGCTTCGTCGACGCCCGTGAACACCGATCGCGCCACGATCGCGAAGCCGATGTTGAGTTCCTCGACGTGAGGCAGGGCGGCGATCGGGCGCACGTTGTCGTAGTCGAGTCCGTGCCCCATGTTCACGCGCAGTCCGAGATCGTGCGCGAGCAGCGCCGCCTTCTCGAGCCGCTTTAGTTCGCGCTTCTTCGCCGCTCCGGTGGCGCGCGCGTACGAACCGGTGTGGAGCTCGACGAATTCCGCTCCGACTTCCGCCGCCGCTTCGACCTGGGCCGGGATGGGATCCACGAAGAGGCTCACTTCGGCGCCGGTCTTGAGGAGCCGCGGCACGACGGCCAGGAGCCGGGCGTGTTCCTTGACGACGTCGAGCCCGCCCTCGGTCGTCACCTCGGCCCGATTCTCGGGGACGAGGCACACCGCGTCCGGCCTCGTCCTCAGTGCGATCGCCACGATTTCCGGCTCGAGGCTCATCTCGAAGTTGAGGCGCGTCGCGATGCGCCGCTTCAGCGCGCGGATGTCCGCGTCCTGGATGTGCCGGCGATCGGTGCGCAGGTGGGCCGTGATGCCCACGGCGCCCGCTTTTTCGGCGCGCAGTGCCCATTCGACGGGATCGGGAAAAGCCTCGCGGCGCGCCTGGCGCAGCGTGGCGACGTGATCGATGTTGACGTGGAGCTTGGGCATCGGCGGAGGGCGCGGATTCTAGCGATCGAACCGCGCGCACTCTCGCTCCACGGACGCGTTTTCGTAGCCTCTTGGGTCGCATGCGCATCATCGCCGGAGACCTCCGCGGACGGAGAATCGAAGCACCCGCGGGCGAGGCCACGCGTCCGATGCTCGATCGGGTGCGCGAAGCCGTGTTCTCGACGCTGGGCCCGCTGGTGGAGGACGCGCTCGTCCTGGACCTCTTCGCGGGCAGCGGCGCCCTGGGCCTCGAGTGCGCGAGCCGCGGCGCCCGGTCGGTGAGGAGCGTCGAGCGCGCCGTGAAGGCGCTGGACGCGCTCAAGACCAACGTCGCCGAGCTCGGACTCGCCGATACCGTACGTGTGATCCGCGGCGACGCGCTCTCGCCGAAGGCCTGGCACGAGGCGGATGCCCCCGACGTGCGCTATTCCCTCGCGTTCATGGATCCGCCCTATCCGATGATCGAGGATCCGACCGAGCGCGCGGCCGTGCTCGCGGCCATCCGCGCGTTGTTCGACCGCGCCCTCGGCGCCGACGCGACCCTGGTCCTGCACGTCGCCGCGCGCGCCAGCGAAACCTTGCGTTTCGGTCCTGGTCTCGAGCGCGACGTGCGCCTCTACGGTTCCTCGGCGATCGTGTACGTGAGAAGGGAAAGCGCTCCGTGAGTCGCGATCGATCTGCAGAGGGCGGCGCGATGCGCTCGTTGCGCGGACGGTTGCTCGTCGACGGGAAGCTCGTCACGGGCACGCTCTCGTGGGACGCGGGGCGCATCGTGCGCGTCGACGTCGAAGGCGAGATCGGCGGCGCGGACTTGCCCGTCGTGGCGCCCGGTTTCGTCGACCTGCACGTCCATGGCTTCGGCGGGTTCGACCCGCTCGAGGATCTTCCGGGCATGGCGCGAGCGTTGGCGCTCTCGGGGACGACCGCGTTCCAGCCGACGCTGTTCCCGGACGCGCCCGACGAACTCGGACGGCAGTGTGCGACGCTCGAAGTCCGCATGAAGGCGCTCGAGCGCGGCCTGGGAGCGCGGGTCACCGGACTGCACCTCGAGGGTCCCTTCGTGAACCCCGACGCAGCGGGTGCTCTGCCGAAAGAGCACATCCACGCGCCATCGAAAGCCGCCCTGCGCGCCATCCTGGGGCCGGCCATGGGCGGGCGGCGCAACATCGGCACGATGACGATCGCGCCCGAACTCATCGGGGCGGCGGACTTGATCAAGGAATTGACGCGCTGCGGCATCCGCGTCTCGCTCGGCCACAGTCGTGCGAGCGCCGCGGAAGCTCGAGCCGCAGCTCGTGGCGGGGCGTGCGGAGCGACGCACCTCTTCAACGCGATGCAGCCCGTCCACCACCGCGAGGTCGGGCTCGCGGGGTTCGCGCTCACGGACGCGGCGCTGTACGCGGAGATCATCGGCGATCTCGTGCACGTCGGATCGGACGCCATGGAGCTCGCGCTGCGGGCGCGCACGGCGCGCGGATTGTGCCTCGTCAGCGACGCCCTGCGCGGAGCGGGAACCGGCTGCGACGTGTTCCACTGGCACGGACGCGATCACACGGTGCACGACGGAGCGGCTTTCTATCCGCCGAAGGCAGCGGGAGAGGCGGAGCGCCTGGCTGGTTCCGCGATGAGCCAGCTGGAGATGGTGCGCCGGCTCACGGGCGTGGGCGTGCTCGGACTCCCCGAGGCTCTGACGATGGCCTCCGAGACTCCGGCCCGCGCGCTCGGTCTCGAACGCGAGATCGGAGCCTTGAAACCCGGACTGGCGGCCGATTTCGTCGTCTTGCGCGGTCGCGAGCTCGCCATAGAAGCAGTGCACGTCGCGGGCGAACCCGTCTCCTGAATCCATACCGCACCCGGAAGCGCTACTCGCAGCTGGTCTCAGGCCAGTTCCTCCTAGGCCAAACCACGTTGCGCGGGCTCGTCCTGGTCCGTGCTCGGGGCCGCGCGGGCGCAGGCGCTATCCGCCGAGTTCCGCAACAGCCTGGGCCCACAAGCCTAGGACTGTTCCACGGTCATCAGCAGAGAGGCTGGGTTTTTCGCGAACGACTTGCTGATTGGCCACGCCCTCGTGTCGTTCACTCGCTGGGCCCATGCCCACGGTCTTGAACTTGAACGCCGCGATTTCCGACAACAGCGGATACTCCGATGGTTTCCAAGAATAGTGCCGACCATCCCTCGCGAGTCTGAACTCGAATTCTGTCGCGGTCGATCGGCGTACCTGCTCGCCGTTCGCCTCAGTGTAATCGTTCACGAAATCCTTGTGCACGGCAACGCACAGTTGCATGAGCGCAAATCCGGCATCCCACTCATCCTCCGTGCCCCGCCTGCAGTCTTCGAACTTCTTCCTCAGTCGCTCGATCCGGGCAAGTCGGTCTCTACGAAGATCGAACTGCCCGGCCTTGTCCGCTGGCGGTTGGTTCGACTCCGGTGCATCGACTTTCACGGGCATCGACAACGACGCGCGAGGGCTTTGGCCGTGATCCGCTTCGGTCAGTTCGATGTCCCGGTCAGAAGCAGCAGATTGACCCTTTGGACACGCAATCTCTGACGTCGATGGAGTTTCAGTCCCCGCGTCGCGCGTATTCGCGTACCAGAGGAACGTGATGCCGAGCAGGGCGAGGCCTGCAACCAGCGCGGCTCCCGCGCCTGAAGTGTTGTCGTGCTTCGTCATGTCGCGAGTGCGTGCAACTCAGCGTGGCGTCCGGCGCCAACTCTGCGTGGCGTATCCCATTCGAGGTTGACCCGCTGACCGCATGACCGCCATCTCGCGAACGAGCATATCGATCTCCACTAGGGGCACCCGCACTCGAGGGTCACGCCCGCGCCCGTTGCCCATTCGTCATCGTCTTCGTACTGCCCGATCCACGTGTCGAGGGCATCGCACTCCGCTTCGAGTCGATGAACTCCCGCGGCGTCGCCCGAACCAGTGGTGGCTCCCGAACTGGTGAGGATCCTGTACTTGTCCCATGGCCAGCCATCGAAGGCCCAGATGATCGCAGTTTGACACTTCCGGCACGCGATGCATGGGGGATCGACGACCTTGGCCTTGCCGTCGACGTAGATCCCGAGAGACAGGACACTCCAGCCGGTGCCGGGCAAGACGCTCTCGAAGTAGCCCGCGTGGCACACTTGCCCAATGCAATCATCCAACGGACTCGCAACGTCCGTCCCGAGTAGTAGCGCGAGTGCGAGCATGGCGCCGCGCGGTAGCTTTCCATTCATCTCGGATCTCCTGGAGAGTTTGTGCAACCTGGGACATGGGCCACAGATGTGTGCAACCTGGCACATGGGTAACAACCGCACGCTACCCCCCCCCTCCCCAGGACGTCAAGCAGGCCGAGATTTCGTTGCCCCGCGCGGAATCCGTGCATTCCGCGTGGAACTGGTCTCCTGAATCCCGGCCACTGCGCAAGGGCCCCTTGGACGGAGCGCCCGCGGAATTCGGCCCACCTTCGAGCCCGCCGGGTCCCGAAAACGGCCTCCTGTCGGGCCGGCGGCCGCGGGAAGGACACGCTCCAGCCGCGCGCCGTTCGCGTCGATAGGGAAAAGTGTTCGGGACTCATTCCCCGGGCGGCATGCGCCTCCTCACCGCACTCTCCTGCCTCGTCGTCGCAGCGTCGAGCGCGGCGTTCACGTCGAGCACGAGCACAGCCGGAGCGCGTGCCGTCGAGGTGCGCGGGGCCGAGGCGCCGGCGCTCGTGTCGTGGCGCGACCTTTGCGACCGTCCGTGCCGCTGGCTCGGCCGCAAGGTGCGCGTGCGCATGCAGTACGAATCCGAGCTTGCCGATTGGAATGCGTACATGACGCGCTTCGGCAAGGGACAGTTCGACGCGCTGCGCGCCTGGTCGGACGAGCAGTTGCCGTGGATCGAGGCGGAGTACGACTCCCCCGAGGGCCTCGTCTTCGCGCGCAAGGGCAGCGCCGCGCAACATGCGCTCGAAGGTGCGAAGAAGTACTCGCGCTACGAGTTCACGATCCAGGTGCGCGAGGTGTTCCTCGACACGCCGTGGGCCGAGATCCTCGAGGTGCGCCCGATGTCCGAGCAGATCGACGAGGCGACGGTCATCCACGCCGCGCGCGCCATCAAGCTGATGGACGAACGTGCCTTTCGGCTGGCTCTGCTCGAGCTCGACGTCGCGCTCGAGGCGCCGCTGCCCGACGCTGCGCTGCTCGCCTTGAAACGACTGCGTGACATCTGTGAAAACGCGCACGAGCCGGCGCCGAAATAGCGCCGATTCGACGGACGGATTGTGACCTTTGTGGTCCGATGCGAATATGCCTCCCGGCCTGGCACCAAATCTCCTGGAGTCCGTCATGTTCCGTACCTTCACCTTCTCGACCATCGCCGCCCTGCCGTTCCTGTTCGTCCAGCCGGCGCTCGCACCCACCTGTCCCAACACGATCCGCCACGAGCCGCTCGTCGTGTTCGACGTCTCCGGCGGCACGCTCGCGGGGTTGGTCGACCTCCAACTCACCGTCTACAACGACGGCATCGCGCGCGTGTGCCAGAGCGCTTCCCTGACAGGAGCCGTCGACGCGCGCCTCGCCTACGTCACGCCGCTCGAAGCGACGAATCTGGCCCGTGACCTGTCGATCCTCGGCGCGGGAACCCTGTGCGATCTGGACAGCATGTTCACCGACACGCCCACGTCGACACTGACGGTCTTGCGCGGCACGACCGACAGTCCGAGCCATACGTTCAGTTGGGTCGGCGGTCAGGGTCCGTACGCCCTGGTCGAGCAACGCCTGTTCACGTTCATCCAGGCGGCCTTCCCGGGGTTCTAGAGGCGGCGGATCCGCCGCCTTCCGCCGTACAGGATCAGCCAGGGACTTCGGACCACTCCCGTCCCCCGCGCGCGGTGTCTCGCCGCGCGCGCAGTCCGCGTCCTCACCTTGCAGTCGCGATCGACCCCATGCGATCCTCCCCGTTCGCATGCTCTCCGAACTGGTCGTCGAGAATCTGGCGCTCCTGCAGCGCGCGAGCCTGGGATTCGGTCCGGGGCTGAACGTCATCACGGGCGAAACCGGTGCCGGCAAGAGCCTGCTGATCGGCGCGCTCGAACTCCTGCTCGGTGAGCGTCCACGTGCATCCCTCGTCCGCCAGGGTTCGAACGAGGCGCGCGTCGAGGGACGATTCACCCTGACCCAGGCCGCGATCGACGCGCCGAACGTGCGCGCCTTCCTCGTCGAGCACTTGCCGGCGACGATGGAGGAGTGGGGCAGGCTCCCTGCCTCGGACGAGCGTGAGCTGATCCTCTCGCGCACGCTCACCGCCGCGGGGAAGACGCGCGCGTGGGTCGATCACCGTCCCGTCACGCAGCGCCTTCTCCGTGAACTCGCCGGTCTGCTCGTCGAAGTGCACGGACAGAACGAGCACCAGCGCCTGCTCGATGCGGGCGAACAGACGCGCCTGCTCGACGCGTTCGGCGGGCTCGACGCGGAGCTCGCGCGCTATCAACTCGCCCGGGCGAAGTGGAGCACGCTCTCGAACGAGCTCGTCGAGTTCGAACGCGGCGCACGCGAAGCCGGAGAGAGAGCCGATTTGCTGCGGTTTCAGGCCCGCGAACTGGCGGCGGCGAAGGTGAAGAGCGGGGAGCGGCACGAGTTGGAGCAGGACCGCGATCGCCTCCGCTACGCCTCCGATCTCTCGCGCGATCTCGGCGGCGCGTTGACCGAGATCGCCGGCGAGGACGCTTCCGCGCTCGACCTCGCGCGCCACGCCGAGCGCGCGCTCGACTCGTGGCAACGCAAGGTGCCCGAGGTCGCACCGCACGCCGAGGAATTGCGCGAGGCCATCGCGCACCTCGAGGAGGCCGCGAGCGGCATCGAGCGCTTCCTCGCGCGCGTCGAGGCGTCGCCCGAGCGCCTGGAAGAGGTCGAGCGCCGCCTGTACGAGATCGAACTGCTCGAGAAGAAGTACCGCACGGACTGCGACGGTCTCGCCGAGCGGGCGCGCGTGATCGAAGCGGAACTCGCGTCGCTCGACACGCACGACGAGGAGCTCGAGCGGCGCCTCGCGGCCCGAGCGAGCGCGCTCGTCGCCGTGGAGAAGGCCGCGGCCGAGCTCGGCGCGAAGCGACGCGCGTGCAAGGCGAAGCTCGAGAAGGCCGTGCATCAAAGCCTCGCCGACCTCGGGCTCGAGCGCGCGCGCTTTCAGGTGCAGGTCGAACCCCGCTCCGCCCCGCGAGCGGAATCACCGAATGCCGATCCGTCGAAGGCCGAGGCGGCCGCCCTCGGGCAGCGATTCGCGGTCGACGGGGCCGACCGCGTCGAGTTCCTGCTCGCAGCCAATCCAGGCGAGGGCCTCGAGCCGCTGCGCCAGGTCGCGTCGGGGGGGGAGACGGCGCGCATCATGTTGGCCCTGCGCACGGCTCTGGCGGTGAAGCAGACCATCCCGACCTTGGTCTTCGACGAGGTCGATTCCGGCGTCGGTGGGAGGCTCGGCCCCAGGATCGGCGAGCACCTGCGGGCCCTCGCCGCCCGCCACCAGGTCCTGTGCGTCACCCACCTGCCCGCCGTGGCGGCGGCGGCCCACGATCACTTCCGGGTCAAGAAGAGCGTGGCGGGTGGCCGGACCCTGACCAGCGTCGAGCCGCTCTCCAAAGCCGCCCGGATCAAGGAGGTGGCCGACATGATCGCCGGCGGTTCGGCCCACGAGACGGCGCGGGCGGAAGCGCGGCGGCTGTTGGGCGCCGAAACGGCAGTTGAGGGGCCTTCGAGCCCCATAGAGAAGCCCAATAAGGCCCAGAAAAGGCCCCGGGCGTAGCGCGAAGGATCGGTCTCCCACTCCTCCACGAGCAGGGGACCCACTTCGGCGACGCCCGGTTCCAGCGAAGCAAGAGTCAAGGAGTCCGAGAGTTCTCTCACTTGGATCGAATCATGATCCGCGACGGGTTCCAGCCGTCGCGCATCGCCCAGGTCCTCTCACAAACCGGGCGCGCTTCTCTCTCGCCTTGTCACTCGACCCGGATCCACCCCAAGAGGCGGGTCCGAGCGCTTCGTGCTCTACAGCGACATCATCGAAGCCACCGCACGCATATTCTTCCGACGATCGATCGAGTTTGCTGCACTCTCGGCCCCGTCACGATCCCGCCCCCGATCGCCCTGGATGTGGACCATTCGGTTCACAATCGCGGACCGAGCCGTTGCCTTGCGCTCAGATTCCCGAGCGGGTGCCCGGCGTGCGCAGGCCGGCGACAACGATGTCGGCAATGCGGGCCGTGATGCGCTCCACTTCGCGCCGCGATCCCAGCTCACGCGGCGAGAGCGCATAGGGCATCAGCGAACTGGTGGCTGCGATCAGGGACCGGGCCGTCTCGTGCGCGTCCATGGCGGACAGTTCGCCGTTCGCGACGCCCTCCTCGAGGACCGCCGCGAAGAGGGCGGCCTCGGCGGTGAAATAGCCCTCGCGACGCTGCAGATAGGGCTGGCGCAGCGCCTGGAAGATCTCGTCGAGGCTCTGCGCGTAGCCACGCACCGTGTCGAAACGGAACATCACCCGCGTGAGCAGCATGCGCTTCAAGCGCTCCTCGACCGGCACGCTCGTGCGTGCGATGCCACGCAGTTCGTCGAGCAGGCGCGCCACGACGCGATCGATGCGCTCGAGGAAGATCTCGTCCTTGCTCTTGAAGTGCAGGTATAGCGTCCTCCGCGCGACGCCGGCTTCGCGCGCGAGGTCGTCCATCGTCGTCTTGTGGTAGCCGAATCGACCGAGCAGGGTGCCCGCGGCGTCGAGGATCGCGTCCCGTGTCGTCGGCGGAGATGTCGACGGGGGGAGGGCGGAGAACGAAGACGTGGGACGGGGGGTGGGTTGCAGCATGGCGGACATCTTTGGTGCGAGAAGCAGGGTCGCGAGCCCTTGCTCGAAGGATGACTTGGGAATGGGTTTCTAGAAGGGGAAGCCCGCAACTCTTACTCGATGTGAAGCGCCTGCCAGGCACGTTCCAGGACAGTGCACGCGGTCGCGAAACCTCGCGCATTCGTGCGGAAATCGTGGCGTTCCCATGGTGCGGTGCGCCGGCGTCACGAGACCGTATGCTGCGCGTCATGCTGCACGTCCAACGCGACCCCCTGACCTGGCTCTACCCGATCCCGACTCCCTACCGGACGGGCCGCCTCGCGGTTTCGAAGCGGCACGAGATTTACTTCGAGGAGTCGGGCAATCCGAAAGGCAAGCCGGTCGTGTTCCTGCACGGCGGCCCGGGTGGGGGAACGGTCCCCGCGCACCGGCGCTTCTTCGACCCGCGCCTCTACCGCATCGTGCTCTTCGACCAGCGCGGTTGTGGACAGAGCACGCCGTACGCCTCCGTCGAGGAGAATTCGACGTGGGATCTCGTCGCGGACATGGAGCGCTTGCGCACCGAGCTCGAGATCGAGCGCTGGCAGGTCTTCGGCGGCTCGTGGGGCAGCACGCTCGCGCTCGCGTACGCCGAGAAACACGCCAAGCGCGTCACCGAGCTCGTGCTGCGCGGCATCTTCCTCCTGCGCAAGAAGGAGATCGACTGGTTCTATCAGGAGGGCGCGAACGCGATCTTCCCCGACGCCTGGGCGCCGTACGCGGCCGCGATCCCGGCCGCGGAGCGCAAGGACTTCCTGAAGGCGTACTACGCGCGCCTGATGTCGGCTGATCCGGCCGTGCACATGCCGGCCGCGCGGGCGTGGAGCATCTGGGAAGGCTCGACCTCGAAGCTCCTGCCCGACGAGGCCTTCGCGGCCTCGTTCGGCGCCGACGCGACGACGCTCGCGTTCGCGCGCATCGAAGCGCACTACTTCCATCACAAGGGCTTCTTCGAGACCGACGACCAGTTGCTGCGCGACGTGGCGCACATCAGGAAGATCCCCGGAACCATCGTGCAGGGCCGCTACGACGTCGTGTGTCCGATCATGAGCGCGCACGACCTTCACGCCGCGTGGCCCGAGAGCGAGCTCATCATCGTGCCCGACGCGGGCCACAGCGCTTTCGAGCCGGGCATTTCGCGCGCGCTGGTCGCGACGACGGACAAGTACGCGCGTTGAGGCGGCGCACCCGCCGCCTCTAGTCGAGGGGGTCGTGCTGGTCGTGATCGACGAACTGCTCGGTCATCCGCTCGAGTGACTAGGCCAAAGCGGAAGCGGTTTCGTTGCACGCCACGCGGTCGAACCCCAAGGTGATCGAGGACCGTGCGCACGACGGACCCCTCGGTGAGGAAGGCGGTCAACGTGCGTTTGCCCTTGCAGTATGAACTGCGAGCACTGCGCACAATGGCGCTCTACGACAGAGGGCGAAGGGATCGCAGGAGGGTGAGTCGCTACCCTGCTGGCATCCGGCCGCCTCGACGGCCGACCACTGGAGTACCGATTCGTGAACGCGCAACGAAAACGCCAAGGAATTCCGCGTTGGCTCGTCATTTCGACGGTACTCGCGACGTTCGTCGCTGGCGTCGTGCTGCTCATGCTGTGGTTGGCCGGCGTGTTCGAGCCCAAGATCGCCTCTCTGGCGAGCGCTGCACAGCCGGGTCGGCTCATCGGCTCGGGGCGAATCGTGGATGTCGTCGCTCGCACCTTGCCGCTCGAAGAGACCGCCGTCGGCGAGATTCAACCCGTGCACCGGATCGAACTCGCGTCGCGACTGCTCGCTCGCGTCCTGGAGGTGAACGTCAGCGCCGGCCAACACGTTCGCGCGGGTGAAGTCCTCGTGCGTCTGGAACAGTCCGACTTGAACGCGCGCCGCGCGCAAGCCGAAGCAGCGGTGGCCCAGGCACGAGCGGCTCTGGATCAGGCGCGCAGCGAGGAGTCCCGCTTGCGCAGCGCGTTCGAGAAGAACGCCGTCGCACAGATCGAGATGGAACGGGCCGTCAACGCGCACAAAGGCGCCGAAGCCAGTCTCGCACGCGCACTGCAGTCGTTGACCGAGGCCGAAACCGTCGCGGAATACGCCACGCTCAAGAGCCCGATCGACGGCACTGTCGTCGACAAGCGTGTCAACACCGGCGACACGGTGTCACCGGGACAGGTCGTGGCCACCGTGCTCGACCCGAAGAAGATGCAGATGGTGGCGAGCGTGCGCGAATCGTTGTCGCGCTACCTCACCGTGGGCGGATCCGTTTCGGTGAAGGTGGACGTGCTCGACCACACCTGCCTGGGGACCGTGAGCGAGATCGTCCCCGAGGCCGAGTCCGGGAGCCGGACCTTCCAGGTCAAGGTCACCGGACCCTGTCCCGAAGGCGTGTACACGGGCATGTTCGGGCGTTTGTCGATCCCGGTTGGGGAGGAGACCGTGGTGCTCATCCCGCGCGAAGCGATACGCACCGTCGGTCAGGTCGAGTGCGTTGACGTCGCGCTGGACGGCCGTCGACAGCGCCGAGCCGTGCGACTCGGTCGGACGATCGAGGGTCAGGTCGAGGTGCTGTCAGGTCTCGTCGCCGGCGAGAAGATCGTCGTCGACGCAGCGGCGCAGCCGGAAGGGAAGTGACCGATGGCCGAGGTTCCCGCGCCGTCGTCTCTGGACCGGACCGTCGCCGCGCCGGATCTGGAACGAGCGACGGAGGGCTGGATCAACGGGATCGTCAGGACCTTCCTGCACTCCCACCTCTCGCTGATCCTGCTCGTGATCTCGGTCGCCGTCGGCGCGGCCGCGCTGCTCGTGACCCCGCGCGAGGAAGATCCGCAGATCGTCGTGCCGCTCGCCGACATCTACGTGAACGCTCCCGGCCTCTCCGCGGTCGAGGTCGAACGCCTGGTCACGACGCCGTTGGAGAGCGCCCTCTACCAGATCGACGGCGTCGAGTACGTCTACTCGATGTCGCGCACGGACTCGGCCGTCGTGACCGTGCGGTTCTACGTCGGCGAAGACCGCGAACGGTCGCTGGTGCGCCTGTTCAAAAAACTGGAGGAGAGCAAGGACCTCGTGCCGCCCGGCGTGGCCGGTTGGGTCATGAAGCCGGTGGAAATCGACGACGTGCCGGTGGTCACGCTCACATTGCGTGGGCGGGACGAAGCGGCAGCGGACGCCGACGAGTACACGCTGCGACGCGTGGCCGAAGAGGCCGCAGCGCGCCTTGCCATCGTCGAGGACACGTCCCGAGTGACGATTTCCGGCGGCCTGCCGCGCACGCTCACGGTCTACTTGGACCGCGAAGCGATCGCCGGGCACGGGCTCGCGCTCCTCGACGTGCAGCGCGCATTGCAGGCCGCGAACACGAACCTGCCCGCGGGTGACATCGAACGCAACGACGTGGTGATCCACGTGCGCGCCGGTTCGGTCGTGCGCGACCGCGCCGACCTGCAGAACCTCGTCGTCGGGGTCTCGCGAGGGAACGCGGTGTTCCTGCGCGACCTCGCGCGGATCGCAGATGGGCCTTCCGAACGCTCGACCTACGTACGCCACGGCTGGGGCTTGGGCCGGGGCTTCGGCGCACATCCGCACGCGGCCGGGACCGTGGTGGGGGAGCCGCGGCGAGCCGCGGCAGAGGCCGCGACGGCCGTTCCCAAGGAAAGCGTTCCGGCCGTGACCATCGCCGTCGCGAAGAAGAAGGGCACCAACGCCGTTCGCGTCGCCGAGACGGTGATCGCGGAGGCCGAACGCCTCCGAGCCGAACTGATTCCCGAAGGGCTCGACCTGGTCGTGACCCGCAACAGCGGGCTCACCGCCGACGAGAAAGTCTCCGAGCTCGTCGAAGGACTGTGGGTCGCAATCCTGATCGTCGTGGCCCTCTTGACCATCGGGTTGGGATGGCGTGAAGCGCTGGTGGTCGCTGTGGCGGTACCAGTCGTATTCGGGCTCACGCTCGCGGTGAACATGCTCGCCGGCTACACGATCAACCGCGTCACTCTCTTCGCGCTCATCTTGTCGCTGGGTCTGCTCGTCGACGACCCGATCGTCGACGTCGAGAACATCACGCGCCACTTCGGATTGCGCAGGAGGGCGACGCGCGCGATCACACTCGAAGCGGTCAGCGAGATACGTCCGCCGCTCATTGCCGCGACACTCGCGGTCATCGCGAGCTTCCTCCCGCTGTTCTTCATCACGGGCATGATGGGCCCGTACATGCGGCCGATGGCGCTCAACGTGCCCGTGACCATGGTCATGTCGATGGTCGTGGCCTTCACCATCACACCCTGGCTCGCATTCCACCTCTTGAAGACGCGTCCCTGGGCCGGCGGAGGTGGACACGGGTCCGTGACGGGGACCGAAGCCAAGGACGAGTTCGCGGTCGCACGCGACAGCTTGCAGTACCGCATCCTCTTCCGGCTGCTGCGGCCGCTGCTCGAATCGCGGGCACGAGCGTGGACGTTCCTCGGCGCCGTGGCGCTCTTGACGGGCGCGGCGGCGCTGCTCGCCGCCTTCCGGCAGGTTCCTCTGAAGATGCTGCCCTTCGACAACAAGGCCGAGATCCTTCTGCTCGTCGACGCGGACGAAGGCACGACGTTGGAGCGCACCGATGCCGTGGTCCGCGAACTGGAAGCCGCCGTCACGCGCATCCCCGAGGTGACCGACTTCACGTCTTACGTCGGCAGTCCTTCGCCCATCGACTTCAACGGGCTCGTGCGTCACTACTACATGCGCAGGATGCCGCATCAGGCGGAGATCCGCGTAAACCTGGTCGGCAAGAAGTCGCGTGGGGACGCGAGCCACGCGCTTGCTCTGCGGGAGCGAAACGGGCTCACCGCGATCGTCTCCAAGGCGGGCATGCGGCTGAAGATCGTGGAGCTCCCGCCAGGCCCGCCCGTGATCGACACGATTGCCGCCGAGGTCTACGGTCGTGACGACCTCGCCTATGCGGAGATCTGTGACGCCGCGCATCTCGTCGAGCGCCGTCTCTCGGTAGAGCCGGGAGTCGTCGAGCCCGACGACACGGTCGAAGCGGCTCATCGGGAGCTGGTCTTCTTGCCGGACCAGGAGAAGGCGCTCTTGAACGGAGTCAGCATCGCCGAGATCGCCGCAACCGTCCAAGCCGCGCTCTCCGGGGCGAACGTCGGAGTCGCGCACGCGCCGAACGAGCGCCAGCTGCTCGCGATCGTCGCACGCTTGCCGCGCGCTGACCGCTCGAGCACTGCGGATCTCGCGCGCATTCAGGTCCGAGGCCAGGCGAACCCCGAGAGCCGGCTCGTGCCGCTGGCCGAGCTGGGTCGCTTCGAGGAGCGGACCGCCGAGCAGATGATTTACCACAAGAACCTGCAGCGCTTGGCCTATGTCTTCGCCGAGACCGCCGGACGTCCTCCGGCGGACGTGATCGTCGACGTGATGGCCGACCATGCGACCGCGGCGCCGGCGCGTACGAACACGATCACGCGCATGAGCGGCGGCTGGCTCGACGACACGAAACCACGCCGGCTCTCCGGGCGCTCGCACTTGATCCGCGGCGGCGGCATCCCGTGGGGAACCGTCGAAGGCACGCGGGTCGTGTGGTCAGGCGAAGGCGAGTGGAAGATCACGCTGGACGTCTTCCGCGACCTCGGCCTCGCCTTCGCCGCCGCTCTGGTCATGATCTACGTGCTGCTCGTCGCGCAGACGGGATCGTTCGTGATCCCCGTCGTGGTGATGCTCTCCATCCCGCTCACGATGGTCGGGATCATGCCGGGCTTCTGGCTCCTCGGATTGCTCACGGGGGAGACCGTGGGCGGCTACGCCGATCCGGTCTTCTTCACCGCCACGGCAATGATCGGCATGATCGCCCTCTCGGGCATCGTCACACGGCAGTCCATCATCCTCGTGGATTTCATCCACCACTCGCTCCAACGCGGACGTCCGTTCATGGACGCCGTGCTCGAGGCCGGCGCGGTGCGCCTGCGCCCGATCATCCTGGTCGTGGCCGCCGCGATGCTGTCGGCGATTCCGATCACAATCGACCCCATCTTCTCCGGGCTCGCCTGGGCGTTGATCTTCGGACTCATCGCCTCGACGCTCTTCACTCTGTTCGTCATCCCGCTCGTGTACTGGATGGTCTACAGGAGCGTGCCGGGACACGGCGTCAAAGGTCGAACAGCGGTGTAAGCTCGCGTGTACTCGGGGGGCGCAGGAAGCGGGCACGCATGAGGGAGACTTTTCCGATACGGCGCGTGCTGCAGCCATGCACGCTGTGGGGTCTAACGAAACCTCTTCCGCTTTGGCGTAGTCCATCGAGCGGATGAGCGGCCATCTCCTCGCCCCCGAGGGGGCACCAGGAGACGGCC
>JBGATY010000110.1:0-13055 GCA_044228955.1 Planctomycetota bacterium
GTGCTCGAACTGAAAGACTCGAACGGCGCGCGACAGGAGATCAAGGTCGGCGCCGTCGATCTGGACCGCAATCGCGTGCACGTGCTGGTCGCTGGGAAGCTGCTCCGCGCCGTGCGCGATTTCGAGACGATGCTCGATCTCGGGCTCGACGAGTATCAATCGCACGCCGCTCTGACGATCGATCCGCGCGACGTGGTCGAATTCCACCGCCGCGGCAGCGTGCGTTTCTCCGACACGGATCACGCGGTCGACGCGCTGCTCGATGGCGGCGAATGGCGCTCGACGGCCCCCGTCCAGGCGCTGCTCGATCCGCTGCAGATGGCGCTGCTCGTCCAGGGCGGCGCCGCGCTGCGCTTCGAGCACATCTTCCCGACCGGCGGGGCGGCCCTCTCGACCCTCGGGCTCGATCCGCCCGCACTGTCACTCGAGTTCAAGACTTCGCGCGAGGAGAGCGCGACGATGATCCTCGGTCCGAGCAGCACGGTGCGGACGAACGAGTGGAACGGAACCGTGCTCGGCGATCCGAGCGTGTGGCGAATTCCGTCGGACGTGGTGATGCAGCTCTCGACGCGCATCGACGACCTGCTCGACCACCGTTTCCTGCGCCTGTCGAGCGAGGAGATCGCGACGATCCAGCTCTCGACGGCCAGGGGCGAGGTCAAGCTGCAGCAGTCGGTCGTCGGATGGGGCGTCATGGAGGCGAGCCCGAAGTCGAGCGTGTTCGGCCCGCCGCTCCTCGCCGACCCGAAGCTGGTGGCGGATTTCGTCGGCTCGCTCGGCAAGAGCGAGATCCGCGGCTTCCTGGTGAAGCGCGCGTCGCTCGCGCCCGGGGAGATCGGCGACGTGATCCGCGTCACGACGAAGTCGGGACTGGCTCTCGTCGGTTCGATTGGGGGGGCCCACGAGACCGGCGGCGTGCGTTTTCAGCGCGAGGGCGACGACATCGTCGGGTTCGTCGACGAGTCGTTCCGCGATCTCGTGCGCACGGCGGCGCAATCGTTCTGGAGCCGGACGATCCTCGAAACGTCCGAGATCGCGGTGGTGAGCCTCGTGATCTCCCGACAGGGCGCGTCACGTACCTTCGAGCGCGATCGCGCGGGCTTGTGGATCGAGCACGGCCGGAACGCCGAGGCGAAGGAACTGCATCCGCTGCTCGACCCGCTCCTGTTCTTGCGCGCCAAGAGCCACCTCGCGTCGCTCGCGCCAAACATCGAGTCGCCGATCCGCGTGCGCTGGGTGTTCAGTCAAGGCGAGCGCGTACTCGAATTCGGATTCATTCCCCTCGACGGCCGGCCCACGGCGGTGTGCGATTTCGAGGGCCGGCGCAGCGTGCTCGAGCGGCCGGACCTCGTCGACAAGCTGGAGCGCCTGCTCGCGCCCTGACGGACGCGCCGCCGCGCGTCAGGGCTGGGGCGGACGAGTCCGTTGCCGCGGATCGTCTGGGCGCCCGCGCGCGTCTTCATCTCCAGCGTGACCTCGAGGACGGTCATCATCGGGATCGGCCGATCGAAGAAGAAGCACACCCCGGCTCGCGACACGTCCCGCACGCGGGCCGGGTCAGCCGAGCCCGAGATGGCGACGGTGATCGGAAGATCGGACTGGGCGCGCGCCCAGCGACGGCGTTCGGCGCCACCCGAGGGGGAGTTCACGGAGCGGGGTTTCGAGGGTTGAGACACCATGGAATGGGCGCGTGGTGGGGGGGGAAAGACGACCGCCCGATCGTACGCGACGAATGGCGCGCGTGGAATCGTCGGAGAAGGACACTCGCGAACCCGCGCGCGAGGGGCGTCCCTGGACGGCCCCCGGGCCGAATCGATCCGGACCCCTGGAGCGCGTTTCCATGCGTCCGTCAGGCCTGCTACCCTCTCGTTTTCCGCGGAACACCCTGCCCGAGCGGCACACACCACGCGAGTCCACCGATGGCCAGCTTCAACAAAGTGATCTTGATGGGGAATCTCACGCGAGATCCCGAACTGCGCTTCACGAACAACAACATGGCCATCTGCAAGTTCGGCCTGGCCGTCAACCGCCGGTTCAAGGACGGGCAGAGCGGCGAGTGGAAGGAAGAGCCGACGTTCATCGACGTGACGATCTTCGGCGCCCGCGCGGAGCCGTTCGCCAAGTACCACACGAAGGGCAAGCCGGCCTTCATCGAGGGCACGCTGCGCATGGACACGTGGGAGGACAAGAACGGCGGCGGCAAGCGCAGCAAGCTCTACGTCGTCGCGGACACGTGGGAGTTCGTCGGCGGAGGCAGCGGCCGGGCGGAAGGCGGCGGCGCGGCGGGCGGCTACGAGCGTGGCGGCGCGGGCGCAGGCGCCGCGGGCGGCGGCTCGATGTCGCAGGGCGAGCCGGCCGACTACCAGCAGGCCGGCGACACGCCTTTCTAGCGCTGTCCGGTGTCCGCCTCGCGATGCGCCTCAAGGTCCGCCTGTTCGCGTCGCTCGCCGAGAAGGCGGGGGCGCGCGAGATCACGCTCGCCGATCTGCCCGACGCGCTCACCATCGGTGAGTTGAAGCGTGAGCTCGAGCGTCGCGTGCCGCGGCTCGGCGCGCTCGCGCACGTGTCCGGCGTGATCGGCACGACCTACGCGAAGGACGATCAGGTCGTGCGCGCGGGCGACGAAGTGAGCCTGCTCCCGCCCGTGTCGGGCGGCGCGCACGACGACGACGAGCTCGAACGAGGCGTGTTCCTGCTCCAGCACGAACCGCTCGACGCGGGGGCGATCACCGCGCGCGTGGCGCATCCTGCTTTTGGAGCCGTGTGCTCGTTCGTCGGCATGACGCGCGACCACAATCGCGGTCAGCGCGTCGTGCAACTCGATTACGAGGCCTTCGAGGCGATGACCGGCCCGGAGATGAGCCGGATCTTCGAGCGCTGCGTGGTCGAACTCGGCGGGGAGCGCGCGCGGATGGTGTGCGTTCACCGGCTCGGGACGGTGCGGGTCGGCGACCCTTCCGTCGTGATCGCGGTGGCGAGTCCGCACCGCGACGCGGCCTTCGCGGCCTGCCGCTTCCTGATCGACGAGCTCAAACGCACGCTCCCGATCTGGAAGAAAGAGGTCTACGCGGACGGTCATCACTGGATCGGGGACCGCTCGTGAGCATTCGCGAGCCCTTGACACTAGGATTGGCGCCCCCAATCGCATGAAGCAGTACTCCCTCAACCGTCCGGGCATCGAGCGCGAGGAATTGCCCGTCGACGTCCTGCTCGTCGGCGCCGGCGCGGCGAATCTCGCGTGCGCCGCTCACCTCGCGCGGCTCCTCAAGGCGCGCGGCATCGAGGACAAGACGATTCTCGTGCTGGAGAAAGCCGAGGAAGTCGGCAACCACACGCTTTCGGGCGCCGTGATGAACCCGCGTGGCATCCAGGAGCTCTTTCCCGACTGGCGCACCCTCGGTTGCCCGGTCGAGAGCGAGGTCGGGCCGGACGCGATGTGGTGGCTCAGGAAGAACGGCAAGCACGGCGTCTTCGACGGTGCCCTCTGCCCGCCGCAGCTCAAGAACCACGGCAACTTCATCGTCTCGCTGAACCAGGTCGTCGGCTGGATGAAGTCCCAGGCCGAAGCGCTGGGCGTCCAGGTCTACCCGGGGTTCGCGGCGGCCGAGATCCTGTTCGAAGCCACGAGCGGCGGAGCGGAGAGGGTCGCCGGCGTGCAGACGCGCGACGCCGGCATCGACAAGCACGGAGAGGCGAAAGCGAACTTCCAGCCGGGCATGAACGTGCGCGCTCCGATCACCGTCTTCGGCGAGGGGCCGCGCGGCCACCTCGCCAAGCACCTGATCAAGCGCCTCAAGCTCGCCGAGGGCAAGAACCCGCAGACCTACGGCACGGGCATCAAGGAGATCTGGGAGGTGCCCGCTGCGACGGCCGAGAAGTGGAAGGGACGCGTCGTGCACACCGGCGGCTACCCGCTCGGGTTCGACGGCTACGGCGGGAGCTGGATCTATGGACTCGCGGACAATCGGCTCTCGATCGGCTTCGTCGTGGGGCTCGACCACCACGACGCGAAGCTCGATCCGCACGCGCTGTTCGTGAAGTGGAAGCAACACCCGGCGATCGCGTCCGTCCTCGCGGGCGGAAAGGTCCTGCGCTACGGCGCGAAGACCGTTCCCGAAGGCGGGTACTTCGCGATGCCGAAGCTCTACGGAGACGGTTTCGTGCTCGTCGGCGACACGGCGGGCTTCCTCAACGCGTCGACGCTCAAGGGCATCCACCTCGCGATCAAGTCGGGGATGCTCGCCGCCGAGGCGATCGCCGAGGCCGTCGCGGGCGGGAAGTCCGATGCAGCCGCCCTGAGTCGCTACGAGGTCCTGTTCGAGGCCTCGTGGGCACGCGACGAACTCTTCGGCGTGCGCAATTGGCGCCAGGCCTTCGACCAGGGTTTCCTGGCCGGCGTGATCGACTCCGGCGTCCAGATGATCACCGGCGGTCGAGGTCTCGTGAAGCGCCGCGGCGGTCACGCCGACCACACCACGACGCGCCGTGTCTCCGAGTCGCGCTTCGAGAAGCCGGTCTTCGACGATTCGAAGTCGATGGACAAGCTCACCGACGTGTTCCACTCGGGGACGATCCACGAGGAAGACCAACCGGCGCACCTGCTCGTGCTCGACACGACGATCTGCGTCGAGCGCTGTGCGTCCGAGTTCGGCAATCCCTGTCAGCACTTCTGTCCCGCCGCCGTGTACGAGTGGCCGAAGGAGGGTGTGCCGCAGGGCCCGATCGTCAACTTCAGCAACTGCGTGCACTGCAAAACGTGCGACATCGCGGATCCGTACGAGAACATCGAGTGGGTCGTGCCCGAGGGCGGCGGCGGACCCAAGTACAACGGCATGTGAGCCCGACACCCTCGAGAGAACATGAAACTCCTCCACAAAGAACTGTCCTCCAAGCACACCGAGACCGACCTCCTCGTCCTGTTCGCCTTCGAAGGCGAAAAGCCGAGCCTGCCTGCGGGCCTGACGCTCACGCGGTACGCCTTGGACGGATTCAAAGGCGAATTCCGCGACACGCGGATCTGTGACGCCGTGTCCGGGCCTGCGAAGCGCGTCCTGGCCGTCGGCCTGGGCAAGAAGGCCATCCTCGACGCCGAACGTCTGCGCCGCGTCGCCGCCCTCGCGGTGCAGCGCGCGGAGGGCTCGCAAAGCAGCACGTGCACGCTGCACCTCGACGCGTCCCTCTCGAAGCACGTCGGACACAATGTTCTCGGTCTGGCCGTCGCGGAGGGCGCGACGCTGGGCTCGTATTCCTGGCAGAAGGGCAAGAGCAAGCCCAAGGAAGCCAAGCTCGAGACGGTCATCGTGCACGGCCCAAAGGACCTCTCGGACGCGATTCACCTCGGTCGCGCGACAGCCGAAGCCTGCGCGTTCACGCGCGACCTGCAGAACGAGCCGGCCAACCGCCTCACGCCGCGAGACCTGGCCGACGCGGCGATGGCCCTCGCGAAGCCGGGCCGCATTTCGTGCGCGATCCACGACGAGAAGGCGATGGCCAAGCTCGGCATGGGCCTCCTGCTGGGCGTCGCCGCGGGTTCGAGCGAACCGCCGCGCCTGATCCACCTCGTCTACAAGCCCAAGGGCAAGGCGAAGGCGAAGGTCGCGCTCGTCGGCAAGGGCCTGACTTTCGACTCGGGCGGCATCAGCATCAAGCCCGCCGCGAAGATGGACGAGATGCGCTTCGACATGTCGGGCGGCGCGGCGGTGCTCGGAGTATTCCAGGCGCTGCGCACGCTCAACGTGCCCTACGAGGTGCACGGTCTCGTCGGCGCGACGGAGAACATGCCCGGCGGACGTGCGACGAAACCCGGCGACATCCACGTCGCGATGGACGGCACGACGGTGGAAGTGCTCAACACGGACGCGGAAGGGCGGCTCGTGCTCGCGGACGTGATCTGCTACGCGAAGGACAAGGTGAAGCCCGACACGCTCGTCGACCTGGCGACGCTCACGGGTGCCGTCGTCACCGCGCTCGGCCACGAGATGGCGGCCGTATTCGCCTCGAGCGAGAAGCTCGAACGGCAGTTGCGCGAGGCGGGCGAAGCGACCGGCGAGCGCCTGTGGCCGCTCCCGCTCCTCGACGTGCACAAGGACGCGATGAAGGGCACGTTCGCCGACTTGAAGAACATCTCGGGCGGCGATCTCGGAGCCGGCTCGAGCGCGGGAGCGGCGTTCCTCGTGCCTTTCGTGCCGGCCACGATCGCGTGGGCGCACCTCGACATCGCGGGGGTGGCATGGGGCGGAAGCGCCCGGGACTGGGTCGGCGGCGCGATGGGCTCGGGCTACGGCGCGCGCCTCCTGTTGCGCTGGCTCGAAGCGCACTGATCCGGTGCAGCGCGAGTGAGCGTGGTGGGGAAGGGGGGACTCGAACCCCCACGCCCGAAGGCTTCGGATTTTAAGTCCGATGCGTCTGCCGATTTCGCCACTTCCCCGACCGAGCCCGAGCATAACGAGGCGCCGGATCGCTGACTCTCCTTGACCGCATCCGGCTGTGCGTTAGGCTCTTCCACCTCGTTCGCGGCGGCATAGCCAAGTGGTAAGGCAGTGGATTGCAAATCCACCATCCCCGGTTCGAATCCGGGTGCCGCCTCCAGAGCGGGGACCGCTCCGGGCTGGTGAGTCAGCGACCGTCACAAGCCAGCGACATAGACCTGGATTCTCGATCGTCATTTCGCGGTCACCCCGGCGAACGCATACTCCAGCGATGCTCCACCCCCGGCTCGTCCCAGGACTCCCTGCAACAGTCCTCTGCGTGCTCGCATCCTGTCGTTCAGCCGGCGACCATTTCCGTGAATCGGCCTGGCACGACGGATTCGTGCAGTTGAGCTCGGATCGCAAGCAGTGGGTCCCTGCGGCGGCCGCGATCGCCGCCACGCCGCTCCTCCTCCTGAACGACCGGAGCACTTCGACGGAGAGCATCGAGGACAAGTACTTCGGCACGAAGACGCGCTACGGCGACGAACTCACGCTCGGCCTCGGGTTCGCTCCTATCGCGCTCGGAGCCTTCAACGGTCTTGGGTCCGGAGACACGCGTTACCTGGAGGTGGCGAGCGAAGCGACCCTGCTCGCCGCTCTGGAGACGCAATTCCTCAAGGTGGTTACGGGTCGGGGACGCCCCAATGGCAGCCCCAGCAACGACTCGTTCCCATCCGGCCACACGTCGTTTGCCTTCGGGGGAGCGACCCTCCTGGCGCGATGGTGGGAGCGCGAGCACGACGGCAGCGCGCTCGGCTACTGGCTCTACGTGCCCGCCGCGTACGTCGGCATCACGAGACTCGAGGGTGGGCGTCACTTCCTCTCCGACATCACTTTTGGAGCGGCGCTTGGGATGTTGACGTCCAACCTCGTGTGGAACGCGCACTTCGGCGACGAGAGCCACCCCGGCATTTTCGGTCCGCGCGTGAGAACAACGCTCCAGCCGATCGCCGCGCCCGATCGCATCGGGCTCTCCCTGACGTTTTCCTTCTAGCGCGGTGCGCCGATCGGCCGCGGCGGAACTCGTCTCGAGTGCGGCTTCCTGACAAAGCCCGGGCGACGACGCGAGTCCAGTGCGGACCTCGGTGGAGCGGCAACCCGGTTCGGAGATTCGCAAGCCGCCCGGACTCGGCCGCGGACCGCGGGCTCTAGCGGCCCGGCAGGACGAACGAATTCGCAGGCAGGGTCGTGACGCGACGCAGGCTGTCCTGCGGGCTCACGCAGGCGAGCAGCGCCGAGCCTCCGCCGAGTTCGAGCGTGAACGCCGCCGACCCGGCGCTCGTGAATGCCAGGGTCGGACCGATCGGGAACGCGCGAGGATCGACCGACCGGGGGTACTCGCTCGGCGGACGCACGACCCACAACGTCTCGTGCAGTCCGGTCGCGAACACGTACATCAATTCGCCGTTCGGTCCGGTCGCCACGCGTCGCACGCGGCCGTTCTCGGGGCCGGGCACGCCATCGGCCTCCGACGCGAGTGCTGGATCGACACGCTGGAACTCCTGCTCCGACGCATTCGATTCCACCAGTGAGAGCAGGATGTCGCCGCCGGAGCGCTCGAACACGTCGATCTCCGCGACGTCGTGGAACTGCGTGGACGAGAGCCCGGTCTCGCTCACGCGCTGGACCACTCCGCCAGCCGACTGGGGCAGGTGCAGGACGAAGGCTTGAGCTTCCTCGATCCAGTGCACGCGATCAGGCGTGTAGGCGGGGAGCAGGTTGAAGGGCGGCACCAACTCGCTCGAGGAGTGGCTGAGGTTCGAGATCGCGACCGTGCCATTCGCTTGAGTCGTGAGCGCGAACAGGTCCATGCGCACGAGTCCGGCTCCGCTCGTCGTTTGCGCATCCGCGACGCCGAACAGGAAGCGTCCGTTCGGGCGGAAATGGAACAGCGCGACTTCGTCGAGGTAGGGTTCGAACGTCGGATCCGCAGTCACCGTCAATTCGGCCGGTGGCGGATTGGCTGCGCTCGAAACCGTGCCCAGCACGAGATCGCTCTGATACGAGCCGACGAGGCGCGTGCGCCAGGCGCAACGCGTCCCGTCCTCGGACACGGCGAGATAGGGGCCGTTGACGACCTCCGGCAAGAACCCGGCACTGACGAAGTGCATGGGGGTCGTGCTCGCGGCTCGCGCCGGACCACCGGATCCGAAGACGAACGGGAAGGCGTGTTCACTGTCGCCCAGGCCGGCCACGACGGCGCAGAACGCTCCGTTGCCGCTCGAGACGATCGCGTCCCCGAACCAGTCGGGAGGCGTGCCGAAATCGAACGGCACGAAGGTCGCCGGCGCGCTGGTCGCGCGGTCGAAGCGCAGCACGCCCTGGTCCGTCACGACCGCGCCGAAGGTCTCGCGAAGCGCGAGTCCGTTCCACTTGTACTCCATCGGCGGCAGAGTGGATGTGAGGAGTCGCTCCGTCCCCGTGGCCACGTCGACCAGGAACAGGTCGCCCGTGTCGGCGAGCGTCGTCACGACGAGGATCGCCGAGCCGTCCGGCGCGACGGCCACCCGCGACAGCGTCGAGTCGCCCATGACAGGCGTCGCGACGGTGCGCTCGAAGAGCACCCGCGCGGCGCCCGTGGGCTCCACGAGGAAGAAGCCCGTGGTCCTCACGCCCGAAGGCTCGAGGCGACGGAACCGGTACAAAGACCCGCGGCTGTTCGGCAACTCGAGGCGCGCAGCGGAGGGCACGTCGTCGCGGTAGCGTGGATTCTTCGCGTCGAGTTCGAAGAGTTGGGTGCGGCCGCAGAAATCGATTTCCGTGATCTGGATGCCTTGCAGTCCGATCGAATCGATGGGCGCACTCGCGCCATCCACGTCGATCGAACGCACCGAACCCGTTCCGTTCCCGTTCGGGACGAAGACGGCCAGGCGCCCGGGATAGGCGCGAGGAGAGAGCATGGCGAGACCGAGGCTCGCGACGACGATGGTCTTCAGGAAAGTGTGCATGGCGAATCCCGGCTCCGTGATTCGGGTGAAGTCATCGTAACTCCCCCGTGGTCATCTCGTGACGCCCCCGGCGAGCGGATGACGAATGCGTAATGTTCGGCTACTGGAGTTCCTGGAGCAGGGCGAGCAGGGCCGCGCGATTCTCCAGGTTGTCGAGTCCGGCCGCGCGGAGCGTCGTGATCAGCGGAGTCGTCCCCGAGAGTGCCATCTCGGCCGCGCGCTGCAGGAAGATCGACTCGTGCGTCAGATCGTAGCCGTACGCGAGCGAACTCCAGGACTGGTAGCTGTCGCCGCCGTCCGCGAAGCCGTTGACGGGCGTGACGCCGCAGAACGGCGGATGGGTGTAGTCGTTGTCGCCGACCGCGAGCTTCGTCCAGGGCGCGTGCGCGGCATCGTTCCAGCACGGCGGAGTCACCATCGCATGCAACGACTTGGAGAGGATCGAATCGATCTTCGAGGCCATCAGCGGGTCGGCGTTGCGGTACACGCTTTCGCGCAAGGACACGAGCATGTTCTCGGTGATGGCCTGCTCGATCGATTGCCGCGCACGGTACTGGCCCTGGAACAGTTGCTCGTAGACGTAGGCCTGGACGATTCCGCTGCACTGCGACTGCCCGCGTTCGAGCACGCGCACGACGCGGTCGAACCAGGGCTTCGCCCGCGCACGGAAGGCTGGATCGCCGAGCGAGTAGGCGGCCGCGACGCTGTCGAGGCCCCAGCTCTCGAGGCGTCCGAAGGGGAAGCCGATGCCCGGATACTGGGCGATGTACTCCTCGTCCGCGCCGAGACCGGTGGGGATGTACCAACCCCATTGAGAGTTGGGCAATTCGTTGTAGCTCAAGCGGAAGAGGGACGCCGAGAGCATGAGCGCGTCTTTCGCGAGCGAGTCGTTGCCGATCCACGCGAGCGCTTTCGCGGGAGCCGTGTAGCGCACGTAGTGCTCGAAGTCGATCGGAGCGTAGCTCTCGAGTTGGGCCTCGTACGGCGGCTCCAGGTGCTGCGCGTGCACCTCGTCGACCTGGAAGTGCGGAGCTGTCGTGAAGCCGAAGGGATCCGCGGCCCAGAGGAGCGGGGTCAGGAAGCAGACCACCGGCAACCAGTGACCGCCCGGGCCGTCGACGACCCACTGCAGATAGTCGGTCGGTTCGCCGTCTTCATTGAAAAGCGCGGATCGCTGCCGGTCCGTGTACATGCGGTGCTCCACGGCGAGCGCGCGCCAACCGGCGTTCGTGCCCGCGGAAAGCGCCTGCAGACCCTCGAACATCACGATCCCGTCGCCCCCGGCCATGCCGCCGTGCGCGACGCCGTACGGATTGCACCACCCCAGGGCGCCCGCGAGGATCGGATATCCGGGCGCGATGCCGGTACGCAGCGTGAGCGCCAGGGTGTCGGCTCGCGCCTGCTGTTCGGCACGCAGCCCGTCGATGGGCACGTGCAGCAAGTCAGGCAGGCGCCGCCGCTGCGGGAAGTAGCGCGCCGTGTCGGGATTCCACCACGAGAACAGGTTCTCGTTCTGATCGTTCCGGCCGGCGCGCGCGAACGCGAGGTTCTGATCACGCACGTAGTCCACGGCCTCGAGCACGTCCGGTGGCCGGTAGATCACCAGCCTCCGAGTGGTCTGCGCCTGGGCGTGCATCACATGGAGCTTGCCGTTCCTCTGCGGCTCGATGATCCAGTAGCGTTCGTGATTGCCGACGGTCGTCGGTCCACCCGTGGCCGAATCGGGATCGGCGTCGCGCGCCCACCAGCCGGGCGGGAGTTCGAGTTCGAGTCCGTCGAAGTACACGGTGTCGAGAGGGTCGTCGTACGTCTGCGCGTGGTTCAGGCCGCTGTGGCCGTTGTGAATGCGCAAATCGAGTTCGAGAACCGGGCTGTTCGCGATCGTCCGGACGTACGCGTGCACGCCGAAGAGGTGCGGCAGCGTCGCTCCGGGCGAGCCGTGAGGAGCGATCGGCATCATCGATCCGTGTGCGCGTATCTCGCTGATCGCGGAACCGGAGCGCATGGCCTTGCGCGGCAGGTTCTCGCGCAGCGGATCGAGGGCGTACACGTTGCCGTACACGTCGCGTGCCTTCAGGAGCAGGGCGCGATCGGTGCCAAGCAGCGTCTCGACCGCCGGATGCAGCGTGATGGCGGGGTCGGCGTGCGGGGCGAAGACCACGTCGTACCGCGCGGGCTCCACGCTCGAGGGGTTCGCGGGTCCGTGCACACGCGCGATGATCTCGACGACGTCCGCGCCCGCGGAGTCCTCCGCGTAGCGCGACACGATTTCCGTCTGCGCCGGAACGATCGACCCGTCGATGTCGCGCAGCGCGAAGGGCGAAAGGCCATCGGCGCGCGGGAAGACACCGCGCGGAACGGGGATCGTCGCCTGCAGCACGAAGCTTGGGCTGCTCGGCGGGAACAGTTCCACGCGCGCCACCGTTCGGCCCGGAACGAGTAGTGCGGTGGTGCTGGTGAGGGCTGCGATGAGGTTGAACATGGGCGATAAGAGTCGGCGAAAGTACGCCAAGTACCAGGAACCCGCAATCGATCTGGGGGCTTCTTTCTCGTCCAATTGGCAGACTGCCTGTCATTGATGTCGAGCCCTGGATCGATCCTGTTCGTCAGCGAGAAGTTCCCCTGGCCGGTCGACGACGGTGGCCAGACACGCACCTATCACGTCCTGAAGCAGCTGGCGCGGGCTCGACGTACGACGCTCGTAGCGCATGCGCCCACGGTCGAGAGCGGTATCGCTCGCATCGAGGCCCTCGGGGTCGAGGTCGCGTGCCGAGGCGCGCGTCCCAGATCCTGGCAGGCACCGGCCTGGGCCGCGCTCTCGACTTTCACTCGGGCTCCCTACCCGATGAGGAAGAACCGGTCGCGGGAGATCCTCGCTCTGATTCGCGAGCGCATCGCGGCGGGGAGCGTGGACCTGCTGCACTTCAACCACCTCGACTCCGCGCAGTACGTCGAGAACCTCGGACCCTTGCGTTCGAAGGTCGCGTGCGTGTTCGACACGCACAACGTGCTCACGACGATGTACCAGCGCTTCCACGAGACGGCTCGTCAACCGCTGAAGCGCGCGTTCCTCGGGATCCAGTGGACGAAGATGAGCCGGTTCGAGCGCGAGATCATGTCGCGCATGGACCGCGTGATCGTGTGTTCCGAGATCGAGCGCGAGTTGCTCTTCACGTGGGGGATCGATCGCACGCTCGTCGTGCCGAACGGCGTCGACGTCGAGTACTTCACGCCGCGCGAACCGCGCTCGAGGCGGGACCGACCGCTGGTCGTCTTCACCGGCGCGATGGGGTACGAGCCGAACGCCGACGCGGTGCGCTGGTTCCTGGACGCGATCCTGCCGCTCGTTCAGGCCGACCTGCCGAACGTGCTCTTCCGCGTGGTCGGCAAGGATCCCCCCGGCGATCTCGTGGCGCGCTCGAAACCGGGTGCGGTGGAGTTCACCGGCCGTGTCGACGACGTACGTCCGCTCATGAACGATGCGACGGTGTTCGTGTGCCCGTTGCGCATCGGCGGCGGCACGCGTCTGAAGATCCTCGACGCCATGTCCCAGGAATTGCCGGTCGTCTCGACGACTGTCGGCGCGGAGGGGCTCGACGTGAAGGCCGGCCTGGACATCATCCTCGCCGACGAGTCG
>JBGATY010000111.1:0-13051 GCA_044228955.1 Planctomycetota bacterium
GACGTCCTGAGCGGCGACGATCCGATCACCTGGCCGCTGATGGCCTTGGGAGCAATCGGCGTTGTGTCGGTGCTCTCAAATCTCGCGCCGCGCGCGATCAAGGCGCTTACGTCCGCCGCTCTCGCCGGTGACGCCGCGTCCGCGCTCCGCGGTGTCACACGCCGTGGAACAGCCGATCCGCCAGCACGGGCGGCAAACCCGCGGCGCGGATCCGACGGGCTTCGGCCTCGATGTCGTAGCGCACGCGTTCGATCACGACGCGCTGCTCGTCGGAATCGAAGATGGCGTAGGCGGCGCGCGGATCGTCGTCGCGCGGTTGGCCGACGCTGCCGACGTTGATCAGCGCGCGTCGAACGTCGGAGAGATCGATCTCCGAGCCCTCGGCGCGTGCGGTTCGCAGCGGATCGTCCTCGAGGCGCACCAGCGCAATCGGGACGTGGCTGTGTCCGACGAAGCAGACCGGAGTCGGGAGGCGATCGAGCGATGCATCGGCGTCGCTCTCCCCCTGCACGTAGTCGAACCTCTCCGGCCTGTGGTACGTGCCGTGCGCGACGCTGCAGTCCTCGAGATCCAGCGTGAGTGGCAAGCGCGCGATCCACGTGCTGTCGTCGCGCGAAAGCTGCGTGCGCGTCCAGCTCACGGCGGCGCGCGCATAGGGATTGAAGTACGCGAGGTCCATCTCGTGGACGCAGGCGGCATCGTGGTTCCCCTTCACGACGCGCGCGCCGATCTCGCGCAGGAGTTCGATGCACTCGCAGGGCGCGGCGCCGTAGCCCACGACGTCCCCCACGCTCAGGATGCGATCGACGCGATGCGAGCGCAGGCGCTCGAGCACCATTCGAAGCGCGGAGAGATTGGCGTGGATGTCCCCGAGGATCCCGTACTTCACGTCGTCGGATCCCCCGCCAGAACGGGCCGCACGGGAACTGGCAGTGCGATGGCGATCACGATGAGCGACAGGATCGGCGCCAGGGCATCGAACCATCGAGGGAAATGCTCGGCGTGGAACGAAGGGCTGGCATCGAGCAAAGGTCGGAGGATCGGCGCGAGCGCGGGCAGAACGGTTGCCGCAGCGAGAAATCCCAGGGTTCGCGCCGCGGGGCCGAGGGGCGCACGCCGAACGACGAGGGCCAAGGCGGTGAGGTGCCCGCAGCCGAGGAGGCTCCCGAGGCCGAAGGCGGCGCCCGGCGAGTTCCCCAGGTAGAGGCTCAGGGTCCAGGTGAGGACCGCAGACGCCATCCAGGTCGCGACGGCAAGTTGGAGATCCTGACGGAACCAAGCCCGGGACCAGGCCGCGCGCTCGAAACTGCTCGAGGTCTGGAGTGCGAGTGCGGCCCCAGATAATGCGGCAACGTAGCAAGTCGTTTCAGCATCACGAGTTATGGAGACAGTTGTGACCAGAATGCCCACGATGGCGAACGCTCCGACCATACCGATCGGAAGCGGACGGGCCCACGCGCGGGCCAGGATCTCCAGTTCTCTGCGCACGCGGCGGGTGTAATCGGGTCGACGCCTCAGGTCTAGCCCTTTGTCGAGCAACGACTTGGAACACCCTGGTGCATCACGTCCTGACTCCGCGTAGCCTCGTGCGTCTACCGGAGGGAGCAGACCATGGCAGGTGCAGAACGTCGTTTGGGCCGAGGGCTGGGATCGTTGTTGGGCTCGGAGTCGAGCCCTGCAAGGGGCCCCGGCGTCCAGGAGATCGCACTCGACCAGATCCGTGCCAACGCGCACCAACCCCGCCGGACCTTCGAGGTGGCCGCGATGGAGGAGCTCACGGAGAGCATCCGTCAGCACGGCGTCCTCCAAGCCGTCGTCGTGCGCCGGGATGGGGACGGGTTCGAGCTGGTCGCTGGAGAGCGTCGGACTCGCGCAGCGCGAGCTGCGGGCCTCGTCACGATCCCCGCCACCATCCGCGACGACATCACCGACTCCCAGATGCTGGAGCTGGCGCTGGTCGAGAACGTGCAGCGCCAGGATCTCGATCCCATCGAACGCGCCCGGGGATACCGCCAGATGGCGGACCAGCTGCATCTGACCCAGGAGCAGGTTGCGGACCGCGTCGGCTTGAAGCGCGCCACGGTGGCCAATCACATGCGGCTCCTCGAGCTCCCCGACCTGGCGCAGCAGGCCGTGCAGTCCGGCCTGCTGTCCATGGGGCACGCTCGGGCCCTGTTGGGTCTGGCGGATGCGGGTCGCATCCCCGAGTTGGTCGGCCGGATTGTCCGCGAGGGGCTCTCCGTCCGGGACGTGGAGTCCCTGGTCCGTGCGGAGGCCCAGGCTCCTGCCAAACTTGGCGGGTCCGTGATCACCCCGGCTGGCAGCCCCCCCTGGATCGGTGAGCTGGAGTCCCGCATGCAGGAGCACCTGGGAACCAAGGTCTCGCTCCGCAACCAGCCCGGCTTCCGGGGGCAGATCGTCATCGACTACTTCAATCGATCGGACCTCGACCGGCTGTGCCAGACTCTGGCCCCCAAGCCGATGCTCTAGCGGGGTCTGTTCCACGTGGAACACCGCAGCCCTGCACGCGTGGCTGCGGTCAGGGGCTCGGAGCGAATCGCCCTCTCCCAAGCCCAGTGCACCCGGGGCGAGTGTCCCTCGATCGCGGGGGTGCGCGCGTGGGGCGATGTTCCACGTGGAACTGAGGTCCGGCCCGCCGTTTCCCGAGGCGCCAAGCGGCAAGAAAAAAGCGAGCGGGGCCCGTCCGGGCTCCGCTCGCCACATCTCGCGACCCCGCGCCGGGCAGAGTCGAGCTAGCCGCCGACCACTTCCATGGACTTGATGGCGGGGGGCGTGAGAGGACGGTCCTGCGTCTGCGGATCGATCGGGGTCTTCTCGATGGCGCGCACGATGTCCATGCCCTGAATCACCTTCCCGAAGACGACGTGCTCGCCGTCCAGGTGGTGAGAGGGAGCCAGGGTGATGTAGAACTGGCTGCCCGAGCTCTCCGTCTCATTGCCCTTTTTGGCTGCGGCCAGGACTCCCGTGAAGTGCTTCAAGGAGTTGAGCTCCCGAGCAATCTTGTAGTCAGGCCCCCCCTGTCCCCAGGTCGAGGCCTCACCCTGGATCGTATTGGGATCGCCGCCCTGGATCATGAAGCTGGGGATGACGCGGTGGAACTTCGTTCCGCTGTAGTACCCCTCTCGTGCGAGCTTGAGGAAGTTCTCCACGTGCTTCGGGGCTTCCGCGGCGTACAGGCCCACCACGATGTCGCCCAAGTCCGTGTGGATGCTGACCTTCGGAGCGTCCATCGGCAGCTCGGGGTTGGTGAACAGGCCGGCATTCGCGGCCTTCCACGTCGCCAGGGCATCGACGCGCTGCTGCAGGACGTCGACGGCAGTCGCCGGCACCTCGGAACCGGGGAACGTGTAGGTTCGCGTGAGCAGGGAGTGTCCCGGATACTGGCTGCGCAGATCCGCCAGCGCCTTGCGGGCGAGTTCGGGCTCCTGAGCCTCGGCCGCGCTGGAGGCGGCCATGTAGAGCGCCCAGGCACCGGCCTGCTTGCCCTGGACCTTGGATGCAACTTCCTGAAGATCGGCCGCATCACCGGACAGCGTGCGGCTGAATCGGTCCTCGTTGGCGACCGCCAGAACCTGGTCCCACGACCGGTCGTCTTCGGAACGCCGGGTGGTCTTCTGGTGCTGGAGGTAGAGGATCGCAGCGGTCGCCGCGACAGCGACCAGGGCCCCCAGCTTCCAGTACCGGTCGACCCAGGCCGCGAGTGCCGACTTCTCCGAAACCGGCGCGATCGTGACGGCCGTAGCCGCCTTGTGTGTAGCCATCCGTGCACTCACGCCCACATTGAGGGGCACATCAGGGTCATTTGTTGAAACGTTGCGGGTAGCTGCCTCGTGCGTGGCGGAGGGGACTCCGGCCAGCCCTCGGGGCGCGACCTGCAGCGCGTGACGTCGACACGGCCACCCACGGGGCCGCACAACGCGGAAGCCGCGGCATCCTACTCAGGCTCCCGCGGGCTCACAAGAAACGCTCGTTCCCCCTCCGACTTGGCTACGCTTCGCGATCGCCCACGTCCGGCACTCGATCCCCACTGCGATGACCCTCCTCTCCGCCTTTGCCCTCGTCGCCGCACTCACCGCGGCACCGCACTCGAACCTTGCACCCACGCGGATCGAGCCCACGCCCAGAGTCGCGGAGGACGTGGAGTACGAGAAGCGGAAGACCGAGGCCGGCGACGACACCACGAAGCTGTGGAAGCTCTACGAGTGGTGCCGGGATTCGAAGCGCGAGAAGGAGGCGAAGGCGACCCTCAAGAAGATCGTGAAGGTCGACCCGAGCCACAAGGAAGCGAACGTCGCGCTCGGCAACATCTTCTACGACGGGAAGTGGTTCCCCAACCAGAAGAAGGTCGACGAGTACAAGAAGGAGCAGGAGGTCGCCGAGAAGACCGCGCAGGGACTCGTGCTCTGGAAGGACCAATGGGTTCCGGCCGAAGACGTGCCCTTCCTCGAGCGCGGACTCGTCCGTGATCCCAACGGCAACTGGGCCGATCCCGAGGAAGCCAAGAAGCTCGCCGAAGGTTGGGTGCGCCAGGACCTCGATTGGATCCCGCCCGCCGAGAAGGAGAACGTCGCGAAGAGCCTGTGGAAGTGCGGCGACCAGTGGCTCCCGATCGCGGATGCGGACACGTACCACGCGGAACTCCTGCAGTGGTGGCGCATCCCGTACGAGCGCTTCCATCTCTACACGACGTGCGAGCGCGACGTCGCGAACCTCAAGGTCAAGCGCGAGCTCGAGAACGCCTACGACGAGCTCGTGCGCGCGTACGGCACGAAGCCCGCGACGCCGATCGTCGTGATCGTGCTGCGCGACGCGAAGCAGTACGCGGCCTTCGCGAACGGCGACGAGGACACCCAGCGCTTCACGACCGACGCGCACGGACTGTCGTCCATCCACCACGCGTACTTCGCGGACCAGGCCTACGAGCCGACGGAAACGGAACGAGTTCTCGGCGTCGGCGTCGGCTACTGGGACGCGTCGAGCGATCAAGGGAACAAGTGGGGCGTTCACAGCGTCCGCCACGCGCTGGGTCTGTCGTTCGCGGAAGCGCTCGACCCGAGCACCAAGACGATCGAGAAGAACCGCAAGACGTCGATGAAGCAGGACGCGTTCTGGGACGCGTTCTACGCGGAGAAGCGCATTCCGGAGTGGGTTCGCTACGGAGCGGCCGCGTACGCGGAGCGCTACTACCGCGACAATGCCGTGGGCATCGGCGGCGATCCGCTGTGGGCCCGGAAGTGGTCGATCAGCAACATCCAGACGCGCGGCGGCCTGCGTCAGCTGAAGCAGATCCTCGACTTCCATCTGACCGTCGAAGGCGGCCCGGACAGCGAGAAGCTCATCAACGAGTCCGGCCTCGTCATGGCGTTCGTGCTCGACGGCGGAAACGCCTCGGTGACCGAGAAGTTCAAGAAGCTGCAGGAGGCGCTCAACTCCGGCAAGGAGAAGAAGGTCGTCGTCGAAGCCCAGAAGGCGCTCGAGGCGGATCTCCTGAAGCACGAAGCCGACCTCAAGAAGTTCGCTGGACTCTGACGCATGTTGCTCGCACTCCTCGTCCTCGCGTGCGCGGACGTTCCGCACGTCGCGCTCCATCCCGTCGGCTCGGATCTGTACGCCGAGGTCCCTGACGTGGGCGCCGCGATCGCGGCCTATGCGAACGCGCCGGCGGTGAAGCTCGTCTCCAGCGAAGGCGCGGCGAACATCGCCGCGCTCGCCAAGGACGTCGGCTTCGACCTGCAGGCCATGGCCGGCAGCCTCCTGCCCGTCGCGGATCCCGCTCGCCCGAACGACCGCTGGTGGCCGTGGTCCGCGGCGCGCAGGGCTTCGTTCTCGGTGTCGGGAATCGAACGCGCGCCGGGGACCGGGGGCACGGCTTCCGAGACATCGGGCTGGATGGTGTGCGACTTCACGGTGCTGGACGCCGCGGTGCAGGCCGAGAAGGCGCTCGTCGCGATGGGGGGCAAGGACCCGAAGCCGGCGGGGGACGTCACCGCGGCCGGGATCACGGCGAAGGTGAACGAGATCGGGTCGCCCTTCGAATCGATCGCCTCGAAGGCCTGGCTCGCGCGCTTCGACACGCGCCTCGTCCTGGGCGTCGGCGCTGCGAAGCCCGAGGACTACGCCGCGCGCGCGACCGCCGCCGGCGGCGGCCTCGTCACCGCGTGGAACGCGAATGGCGCCGACAAGGTTCTCGGCGCGCCGAAGGGCGTCACCGTGCTCGAGATCCTGTCCGACATGGACGACCTGCCGGCCTTTGCCGCCGACAGCGCGGCGCTCTCGTATCCCGCGCTGTTCCTGGCGCCGTTCCTCAGCGCGAAGGGACGCTGGCGCATCGAGCTCCAGGGCGACCGCTTCGTGACGAACGGCGTGTACGAGCCGCGCGGCAAGGCGGTCGACGTGCTGGGCGCGTTCGGCGTCGCGCCCGTGCCCGCGAGCACGATCCAATTCCTCCCGCCCGAGTCGGTCGGCACGTGGATCACGGACGTGGACGCGGCGAAGGCCGAGTCCGCGATCGGCGCGCTGCTGCGCGGTCCGCTCGGCGAGACGACGCTCGCGGCCCCCGCCGATGGCGAGCCGCGCCTGGCCGACGGCCTGAAGTCGTCGATGGCCGTGAGCCTGCTGCCGTTCCAGAGCCTGATGTCGCCCACGCCGCGCGTGCTGCTCACGCTCGAGCTCGCCGACGCGGCGAAGTTCCAGGCCGGGCTCGACGCCTGGCTCGCGCGCGCGAAGGTCGCCTACCCCGAGCTCCAGATCGAGCGCAAGCCGTACCGCAAGGTGCCGACGATCACGCTCTCCTCCTCCAAGGACAAGGAAGAGCCGCAGGGCGCGCCCGGTGGGGGAGGCGGCTCGCCGTTCGGGGGGGCCTCGCTGGAGCCGACGCGCGCGACGATCGCGGTGCTCGAGGATCGCGTGATCTTCGCCAGCGCGCCGAGCGTCGCGCGCGACGAGATCAAGCGTCTCCAGGACAAGTCCGACGTCGCGCCGCACGCCGCGACGCAGAAGGTCGAGCGCCCCGCCGACGCGTTCGAGGTGTCGACGATGGACTGGGGCACGTTCCTCGCGAAGGTCTACGACGGCGTGCGCGGTCTCGCGCCGATGCTGGGACAGAACCTCGAGAAGCCCATCGACATCGAGAAGCTGCCGACCTCGGCGCAGCTCTTCGCGCCGTTCCGTCCTTCGACGAGCTGGGCGCGCCGCGTCGACGGCCGCATCGTCGTGCACTCGGAGTCGTCGTTCGGTCCCGAGACGCCGGCGGGCATCGCGGCGCTCGGGCTCATCGCGTCGCGTGCGTCGCGCATGCCGTCGCCCGCGCCCGCGAATTCCACCGGCAAGGACGCGGCGGCCCCGTCGGCCGGGTCTGGCGCGCACGCATCCGACGCGCAGGGCGGCGCTGCACCGGCCGACGAACCGCGCGCGAACACGCTCGCCGCTCTGCGCGAAGTGCGCACGGCGATCGCGGTGTACCGCTCGCAGTTCAACCGCGTCCCCGGCACGGCGGCGGACCTGCTGCAGAAGACCGACGCGTTCCCCGACGGCTTCCTGAAGGGCGGCAAGGTCCCGCTGGACGGCTGGGGACACGAGCTCGTCTACACGGCGCGCGCCGAAGGCGCTTCGTACACGTTGCACTCCACGGGTCCGGACGGCGTCGATCAGCAGGGCGCGGGCGACGACGTGCGCCTGCCCTGAGCCACGTGGAACGAGCTCGACGCTCCGCGGCGGATCGCGAACGACCGTCGAGCCCCTCCGAGCCCGACGAACTCGTGCGCGACGACGAGGGGCTCGACGAAGCGTCCGAGCCGACCGAGTCGAGCCCGCCGCCGGATGCGCGGCACGCCAGCCATCGATTCAAGGTCTTCCGCCGCCGTCTCGGTCGTTCGATCTCGGTCTCCGTCGGCGCGCCGCTCGTGCGCGGCCTGTCGAGGACGTGGCGCGCCGAGGTCGACGGCGAGCACAACCTCGCCCTCGCGCGTTCCTACGGCGGCGGCTACTTCATGGCGCTGTGGCACGGGCGCATGTTGATCCCCGCCGCGCATCACGGCCGCCAGGGATACACGGTCCTCGTCTCGCCCAGCGGCGACGGCAACGTCTCGGAGGCGCTCCTGCGCAAGCTGGGTTACGGCGTCGTGCGCGGCTCGACCGGCAAGCGCAGCCGTGCCGCGGTGCGCGAGATGCTGCGCCTCTTGCGCGCGGGAACGCCGATCGCGATCACGCCCGACGGACCGCGCGGACCCCGTCACGCGATGACGCAAGGTCTGGCGTGGATGTCGAGCGCCACCGGATTCCCCGTCGTTCCCTGCGGTTTCGTGGGCGCGAACACGTGGCATCTGCGCAGCTGGGATCGCTTCACGATCCCGAAGCCCTTCTCGCGCGTCGCGTTCGTCTACGGGACGCCGATCCTCGTCGATCGCAAGGCGGAAGGCGGACTCGAGCGCGCGACCGAGTCGATCCGCGTCGCGATGGAACGCGCCGAACGCCGCGGGTTCGAGCTGCTCGGCGCGGAGCCCGACGGATGATCCGCGTCGGCCCCGCGGGCTGGTCGTACACCGACTGGGAAGGTCGCGTGTACCCGGCGCACAGGCCGCCGGGGTTCCACGCGCTGCCGTTCCTCGCGCGCTACTTCGATGGGCTGGAGGTCGACTCGAGCTTCTACGCGATGCCGCGCAAGGAGAACGCGCAGCGCTGGGCCACGCTCGTCGCGCCGCATCCGAAGTTCCGCTTCTGGATGAAGCTGCACCGCGACTTCACGCACGCCGCGCACGAGGCCAGCGACGCGGAGCTCGAGGCGAACGGTCGCGCATTCCGCGCGGGCATCGAACCGCTCGTGCGCGTGAAGAAGCTCGAGGCCCTGCTCGCGCAGTTCCCGGTCACGTTCCTGCACGGCAAGACCGAGGTGCGCCGGCTCGGCCGGCTGCGCGCGCTCTTCGATCCGCTGCCGCTCGTGCTCGAGGTCCGCCACGCCTCGTGGTTCACGCCGCCGGCCGTCGACACGATCCGCGGGCTCGGGTACTCGCTGGCCCACATCGACCTCCCTCCGGCCTGGAACCACCCGCCGGACTGGCACGCGTCGACGGGGCCGATCGGCTACCTGCGGCTGCACGGGCGCAACTCGGCCCAGTGGTTCCGCGAGGGGGCCGAGCGCGACGACCGCTACGACTACCTGTACGGGCCGACCGAGCTCGAATCGCTGGCCCGGCGCGCCACGCGGATCGCGGGCGAGCACGAAACGACGGCGGTGGTCACCAACAACCACTTCGGCGGCCAGGCCGTGGCCAACGCTCTCGAGCTGCTCCACCTCCTGCGGGGCGAGCCCGTCCCGGCCCCCCCGGAGATCGTCGAGAGCTTCCCCCGGCTGCGCTCCAGCGTGCGGATCGAGGGCCAGCAGCCTCTTTTCTGAAGGGTCCGGGCCCGCGATTCCGTGGGCCTCTCGGAATCGCTATCCTCTTCGCCCTCGCGCACCGCCGGAGGCCCCTCCCGGGATCGGTGTTCCCCGCACGATTTGGACCTCGCCCACCTCACCGCCGTCGCCTACGCCGCGATCCTGACGCTCCTCGGCGTCTACGGGCTGCACCGACTCGTGCTGCTCCTCAAGTTTCGTTGGCATCGGGCCGCGACCCAGCCGGCCCACCCCGACGACGCGACCCTGCCGGCCCTGACCGTCCAGCTGCCCGTCTACAACGAGCGCACGGTCGCCGCCCGGCTGATCCGCGCCGCGGGCGAGCTCGAGTACCCGCGCGACCGGCTCGAGATCCAGGTCCTCGACGACTCGACCGACGAGACGCGCGGGATCGTCGACGAGGAGGTCGCCCGGCTGCGCGCGCGCGGGCTCGACGCGTGCGTGGTCCGCCGCGCCGACCGCAAGGGCTACAAGGCCGGCGCGCTCGACCACGGCATGAAGAGCGCGAAGGGCGAGCTGCTCGCGATCTTCGACGCCGACTTCGAGCCGCGCCCGGACTTCCTGCTGCAGCTCGTCCCGCGCTTCGCCGACTCCGGCGTGGGCATGGTGCAAGCGCGCTGGGGCCATTCGAATCGCGAGGAAAGCCTGCTGACGCGCGCCGAATCGGCGCTCCTGGACGGCCACTTCGTGATCGAGCACACGGTGCGCCACCAGAGCGGCGTGTTCTTCAACTTCAACGGCACCGCCGGCATCTGGCGGCGTCCGGCGATCGAGTCGGCCGGCGGTTGGCAGCACGACACGCTGACCGAGGACCTCGACCTGTCCTACCGCGCGCAGCTCGGCGGCTGGCGCTTCGTCTACGTGCCGATGGTCGTCGCGCCGGCCGAGGTGCCGCCCGACATCGCCGCGTTCAAGTCGCAGCAACATCGCTGGGCCAAGGGCAGCGTGCAGGTCTTCCGCAAGCTGGGCTGGCGCATCCTGACCTCGAAGGAACCGCTGGCGGTGAAGCTCGAGGCGATGGCGCACCTGACAGGCAACGTCGGATATCCGGCCGTCCTCCTGCTCGCGCTGCTCCTGCCGCTCGCCGCCGGACTGAAGCCCGTGCTGCCGGCGTGGATCAACCTGTTCCTCTTCCTGACGTGCACGATCGCCGTGATCGCGTTCTACGCGCGCAGCCAGAGCGCGGTCGGCCGCACGTTCGTGCAGCGCATCGTCGACACGTTCGCCGCGCTCGCGCTGGGCATCGGGATGTGCGTCAGCCAGACGCGCGCGGTGATCGAGGGCCTGCTGCCGGGCACCGGCGTGTTCGTGAGGACGCCCAAGCGCGGCGACGCGAAGCGCGGGCGCAGCTACGCCGCTGCGGTGAAGGGACTGCCCGGGATCGAGCTCGCCCTCGCCGCGTGGTTCGCGTGGGGGATCTTCGCGGCCGTGCAGCGCGACGCCTGGACGTCGGTGCCGTTCCTGGCGCTGTTCTTCGTCAGCTTCGCGTGGGTCGGATCGCTGTCGCTGGCCGGCGCGCTGCGGACGCTGATGCCGCGCCCGGAGCCGGCGCCGGCGACCTGAACCCCTGCGAACGGTGCCTGGCTAACTTCCCGCGGGTTCGGCTCCGGGGAAAGGCGCCGCGCCGAGGAGGCGCAGTTTTCGGCGGAATCGAACCCGCGGGAAGTTAGCCAGGCACGAAGGCGACGGGTTGGCGCTCAGCGCGTCGTCCGCGCCGTCAGCACGTCGACCAGGTCCATCTTCGTCACGACGCCGAGCAGCTTGCCCGCGTCGTCCAGCACGAGGCCGGCCATGCCCTTGCCGAAGACCTCGAGCAGCTTGCCCGCGTCGTCGCTCGAACGCACGGTCGTCACGTTGCGGAACATGACCTCTGCCGCCGCGCTCGAGAGCGACGCGCGGCCGTCGACCAGCTTCGCCAGCAGGTCCGACTCGGTGATGATCCCGACGAGCATCCCATCGTCGAGGACGGGCAGCTGGCTGATCCCGTGCTCCTTCATGCGCATGACGGAGTCGGCGACCGTGTCGGCGCTCGACGCGGTGACGATCTTGCGCTTGGGCACCGAGCGCAGGAGTTCGCCGACGCTGCCGGTCTCCCACGAGCTCTCGGTGAAGCCGTTCTCGCGCATCCAGCGGTCGTCCATGAACTTCGTCATGTAGTTGCGGACCGAGTCCGGCAGGATCACGACGAAGCGCTTGCCCGGGCCGACCTTGCGCGCGATCTCGCGCGCGGCCCACACGGCGGAGCCGGAGCTGCCGCCGCACAGGAGGCCCTCCTGCCGGATCAGCTTGCGCGTCATGAGCAGCGACGGACGGTCCTCCGTCTTGACCCACTCGTCGACGAGCTTGCGGTCGAGCACGTCGGGGATGAAGTCGTAGCCGATGCCCTCGACCTTGTAGCTGTGGATCGGACCGGGTCCGGCCAGGATCGAGCCGACCGGGTCGACGCCGACGATCTTCGCGTTCGGCGCCTTCTCCTTGAGCTTGCGCGCGACGCCCGTGATCGTCCCGCCCGTGCCGGCGGTCATGACGCAGTAGTCGAGCTTGCCGTCGGTCTGCTTCAGGATCTCCTCGCCCGTCCCGTGGTAGTGGGCGAGCGGGTTGTCGGGGTTGCCGTACTGATCGAGGATGTGGGCGTTCGGCAGGATCTTCTGCAGTTGCTTGGCGACGCCGATATGACTCTCCGGCGCGTCCCAGGCGGCCTCGGTCGGCGTGCGGATGATCTCGGCGCCGAGAGCCTCGAGCACGACCTGTTTCTCGCGGCTCATCTTCTCCGGCATCGTGATGAGCATCCGGTAGCCGCGCACCGCAGCGGCGAGCGCCATGCCGATGCCGGTGTTGCCCGACGTCGGCTCGATCAGCGTGTCGCCCGGCTTGATGCGGCCGCTCTTCTCCGCCTCCATCACCATGCGCACGCCGATGCGATCCTTCACCGAGCCGCCCGGATTCAAGTACTCGACCTTCGCCAGCACCTCGCACGGCAGCCCGCGCGCGATCCGCTTCAGGCGGACGACGGGGGTCTGGCCGACGGCGTCGAGGATCGAGTCGTGGATTCGCTCGGACATGGATCGCGCTCCGGGGTCGATGAGAGGCGCGACAGTGTAGCGGCGCCCGCAAGGCGATCGCGCCGCGGGCCGCGCGCGAGGCGCAACGCGTTGGCGACGACCGCCAGCGACGAGGCGGCCATCGCGAGCCCCGCCGCCGCCGGCTCGGGCGCCGTGACCCCGAAGCGGGCGAGCAGCCCCATCGCCCACGGCAGCGCGACCACGTTGTAGGCGATCGCCAGCGCCACGTTCTGGCGCAGGATGCGCCGCGTCGCGCGCGCGAGTTCGAGCAGCTCCGCGACCGCGGCCGGGTCGTCGCGCAGCAGCACCACGCCTCCCGCCGCGCGCGCGAGGTCGGTCGCTTGGCGCCCCCCCATCGCGGCGCCGACGCTGGCGCCCGCCAGCGCCGCCGCATCGTTGAAGCCGTCGCCGACGAAGAGGGTCGGCCCGTGCGCCGACTCGCGCGCCGCGACCATGGCCGCCTTCTCGGCCGGGGTGCAATCGGCGTGGACCGCCTCGTCGGCGAGGCCGAGCGCACGCGCCACCGCCAGCGCCGCGGGCCGCCGATCGCCGGTCACCAGCGCGACGGCGACGCCAC
>JBGATY010000112.1:0-13022 GCA_044228955.1 Planctomycetota bacterium
GCGGGTCGCTTTCCCCGCCGCGTGCCGAGCATCAGGTGACGGAGCCACGTGCGGACGGTCGCGCGGGCGTTCCCGACTTCTCGGCGGACGAGCTGATCGAATCCGATTCGCTGGTTCACGAACTCGAAGCGACGTTACTGGATGGAGCCGGCAGCGATGCGGCGAGCGACGTCGTGGCGGTTCGCGCTGGAAGGTCGAGAGCGGGCGTGCGCATCAGCCTCGCGCGGTTCTCGAAACCCGTGGCCGGCGAGGGAAAGGATGGCGAGGATGGCGCTCGGGGTACGCCGACTGGCGCGCCGGCCGAGGCCACGTCGAGCCTGTTCCGGCCGCCCGAACTCGTCTCGCCGCGGTCGATCGAGTACCCGTCGACGTCGCGCCGGCTGCACGAAGAAGGTGCCGTGCGCTGCCGCATCCACGTGAATGCGCTGGGGCTCGTCGAGGCCGTGGAAGTCCTGCTGTCGAGCGGATCCGGTCGGCTGGACGAAGCCGCGCGGCTGGGCGTGGCCGCCTGGACTTTCAGACCCGCCACCCGCGATGGCTCGCCCTGCGCCTGCGTCGTCGAACACGTCGTGAGCTTCCGGCTGGTGAGCGATTCGACGAGCGCGCGCTGACGGCCTCGAGCCCCGAAGCCGGAATCGCGGCGAGGCCGGCACCGCGGTGGTAGCCTTCGAGCCCGCGACGAGATCCTCGATCCCGGCCCGCCACGCGATCGTTCTCGGTGTGCTCGATTCGCGGTTTCGTGACCACAGACAGAAAAGGAGTTCCGAATGATCCTCCTCGCCGCACTGCTCTTGTGTCAGGACTCGAACGCAGCACGGTCCGTCGATGCGCCTCCCGCGCCGCCGCGTGACGTCACGGCCAAGACGATCGCGGATGCGAAGGCGCTGGAACTGCTCGAGCAGCCCGGACGCGTGCTCTTCCAGGACGGCTTCGACTCCGAGGAATCGTTCGCGCAGTGGTTCGAAGTGCGCGGCCGGGACGACGGTCACGTCTTGATCGAACGGGACGCGGCTTTGGTGCGCACGGGCAAGGGCTCGCTCCGTTGTCGAGCGCCGGCACGAGACGGGAAGTCGTCCGGATCCGGCGCATCGGCCTGGCTCGGCGCGGACGGCTACGACTGCGTTCACTTCCGGCGCTGGATCCGCTTCGCCGACGACTACGACCAGGGCAACTTGAACCACACCGGCGGAGGCCTCGCGGGTGTCTCAGGGAGTGGCAAGTGGGACGAGATGGGCAAGGCCGGCATCCGTCCGGACGGGACGGACAATTTCAGCGCGGGGTTCGAGCCGTGGCGCGACTGGGGCCGAAACCGCCTGCCTGGAGTGATGGCCTCGTACGTGTATTGGATGGACATGGAACGCGACCGCGACGGCCACTGGTGGGGAAACCTGCAGATGCCCGCAGCCGAGAGGCGCGTCGTCCCCGAGCGCGGGCGGTGGACTTGCCTCGAGCAGAGAATCCGGGTGAACACGGTCGGCCAGGCGGACGGCGAGTTGGCGACGTGGATCGACGGCCGGCTGTACCAGCACGTGACGGGCTTTCGCTGGCGCGTGGACGAGAAACTCCGCCTCAAGCGCTTCGACGTCGGGATCTTCGTGCATCAGGCCGTGCGCGAAAACGTCGTGTGGTACGACGATGTCGTCGTTTCGACGGGCTACGTGGGGCCCGGACCCGCACCGGACGAGGTTCCGCCGAAGTGATGCGCCGGCGTCAGCACACGCGCATCACGCCAGCACCGCTGTCGCCTCGATTTCGACGAGCGCGCCCGGTTCGAGCAGGCCGGCGACTTCGACGAGCGCCATCGCGGGGAAATGCTTGCCGAGGATGGCGCGCCAGTGCGCGCCGATCTCCCGCGTCGCGGCCACGTAGCGACGCTTGTCGGTGACGTAGCAGGTCATGCGCACGAGGTGCCGTGGTTCGCCGCCCGCAGCGTGAACGACGGCGACGATGTTCTTCAGGACCTGTTCGAACTGAAGGGCCATGTCGTCGCCTCCGACGAGCTTCTGGTCCGCGTCCCAGGCGACCTGCCCCGCGACGAACAGGAGCTTCGACGCGCCGCTCGCGACGACGCCGTTCGCGTAGCCCTTGGGCGCCTTCCATCCGATCGGTTCGACGATTTCGATCTTCATTGGTTCATGCATCGAAGACGCGGACTGTTTCCTCGTCGCGCAAGCGTCCCTTGCCGCCGAGGAGTTCCGCGATCTTGCCGTTCTCTTCGCCCTGGAGGAAACGCAACACCCAGTCGGCCACTTCATCGGGCGTGACGAGCGTGCCGCCCGGGTTCTGCGACGCGAGGAAGCGGCGGGTTTCCTCGGGCGATTTCTTCGTCTTCTCGACGATGCGCGCGATGGTCACGTCGGTCATGGGCGACTCGACGTAATGCGGGCACACGAGATTGAGCGTGACGCCGGTTTTCTGGAGTTCCTGCGCCGCGCAGCGCGAGTAGCCGACGAGCGCGTGCTTCGATGCGACGTAGGCGGCTGCGTACGGATAGCCTTGCAGACCCGCCGACGAGGCGATGTTCACGATGCGGCCGCGTTTCGCCGCGATCATCGCGGGCGCGAATTCCTCGATCAGTCGGCGCGCACCGTGGAAGTTCACGGCCATGTGCTTGTCGTAGATGTCCTCGCCGCCCGCCCGGCCGTGGCGCAGGAAGGGCGCGGTCTCGGCGATGCCGGCGTTGTTGACCAGCGCGAGGATCGGGCCGCAATCGCGCGCGTCGTGCAGCGCGTCGATCAGGCCCGAACGAAAGGTGTCGGGATCGGCGACGTTCAGATGAGCGGGAAAGGCCCGCCCGCCGTCGGACTGGATCGCATCGGCGACTTCGGTGCACGCCTCGAGGCTGCGCGCCGCGCAGATGACCGGCGCCCCGGCGCGCGCGAGCTTCAGCGCGATCGCCGCGCCGATGCCTCGACCGGCACCGGTGACGAGTGTGAGAGGAAGAGGCGCCATCGGCAGCGCAGTCTGCACGGAGCGTCCGGTCTGCGGCAACCATCGAGTGCGTTGCCGGCGCCGTTTTTTTGACGAGTACGGTACTGGTGAAAAAACGGCGCTGGCAACGTACTCTCGGCGCGATGAGGTGCTCCATCCTGATCCTCGCGCTCCTCCTCGGCTCGATCGCGGCTTGCAAGGTCGCGACCCCACCGGAACTGCCGGCCTCGGCTCCGACGGCGTTCGGCGTCGTGCGCGGCACTTCGGAGGAGCGCGTCAAGTACGTCGCGCGCGTGCTCGACGAGCTCGCGCCACAGATTCCGCTCGTCGTGCCCGGTTGCGAGAAGCGCCCGATCGACGTGCGCCTCGTCGCGGAGATGGCCCACCAGAGTTGGAGCGGTGCGACGTTCACGGTGAAGTCGCGACGGTGGATGGAACTGCCCGAAGCCGACGGGAACCAGCACCTGACGGCGACGATGGCGCACGAGCTCGTGCACTACCTGCTCGGATCCGAATGGGCGACGCTACCGGGAGTCCTCGAGGAAGGCTTGTGCGACAAGGTGGCGCACACGCTCGTTCCCGCCGCCGGTCCGCTCGAGCGCGCCGAGTACGCGGTCATCCTCGGCACTGCGCTCGACGGCAGCTATCGCTTCGACGCGCAACGCATCGTCGGCAAGGGCAAGGCCGCGCACTTCACACCCGAGATGATGACCTACACCGTGCGCGCCCCGATCGAGCACGGTTCGCTGCCGACGTTCGAGGAGGCCCTCCGTCTGGACAGCGTCGACCTCGAGCCGATCCACACCCAGGGAGTTCGCGGCGTTCTCGACGCGCTCGGATACTTGATCGTCTCGCGCATCGGCGTGCACGACCTGCACCAGCTCTGTCGCCGCGCGCAGATCCAGAATCTGACGCGTGTTCCGCCGACCTGGCTGCTCGAAGCAGCCGGACTGCAGCGCGCGGACGGCGCCGGATGGCGCATCGCGATCGACGGTCTGTTCGGCGACGACGAACGCCGCGCGCTGCTCTTGCACGAAGGACTGCAGTTCCAAGACGCGCGATGAGCGCCGCCGACAAGCTCCCGCCCGTGCGTTGGCCGACACGCGAGGAAGCGCGAGCGAGCACGCTGTTCTCGAGCCTGCGTGTCGGCGAGTTCACGTCGCGCAACCGCACCTGGATTCCGGCGATGGTGCCGTGGCGCGCGGACGAGAACGGGTTCGTGACGAAGGAAGTGCTCGATTGGTACGGACGCTTTGCCGACGGCCGTCCAGGCGTGCTCGTCGTCGAGGCGACGGGCATCCGCGACGTGCCGAGCGGTCCCCTGCTGCGCATCGGCGACGATCGCTTCGTTCCAGGTTTGCGCGAGCTCGTCGCGCTGGTAAGAGAGCGCTCCGGCGGCGCGACGCGGCTCGTCGTGCAGATCATCGACTTCCTCTCCATTCGGCGACGACCGACGAAGGAGAATTTCCTCGGTCGCTTCCTCGTGATCACGGATCGGCATCGCGAGGAGATCTCACGGCGCCTGGCCCGCCGGGTCGAGTTGGAAGCGCATGTGCGAACGGCCTTGCTCGCCTTGCCCGCAGCGGATCTCGCGAGCGTACTCGCGCCGCGCGAACTCGAGGATCTGGAGCGCGGCTATCGCGAGCGCGTGACCGACCTCCATCTGCCGCACGTGCGCGAACTGCCGCGCGTCCTGCCAGGGCTCTTCGCCGACGCGGCCGGGCGCGCTCGAGACGCCGGATTCGACGGCGTCGAACTGCATTACGCTCACGCGTACACGCTGGCTTCGTTCCTGTCCAGGCTCAACACGCGCACGGACGGCTACGGCGGATCGCGCGAGGAACGCGTGCGACTGCCGCTCGAAGTCCTGGCTGCCGTGCGGGCGCGCGTCGGCGCCGATTTCACGGTCGGTTGCCGCCTGCTCGGCGACGAGGTCATCGACGGCGGATCCCGCATCGACGACGCGTGTTTCTTCTCGGCGGTGTTGGCGCGCGCCGGGATCGATTTCGTGTCCGTGTCGAAGGGCGGCAAGTTCGAGGACGCGAAGCAGCCCAAGGTCGGCGAAGCGATCTATCCCTACACGGGTCCGAGCGGACACGAATGCATGCCGACGTTGAAGCTCGTGCCCGAAGGCCCGTTCGGCCGCAATCTGCCGCTCGCCCGCGCGATCCGGGAAGCCGTGCGCGCAGCCGGGTGCTCGACGCCGATCGTAGGCTCGGGCGCGATCAACTCGTTCGATCTCGCCGAGCGCGCGCTGAAGGCGGGCGACTGCGACCTCGTCGCGGCCGCGCGCCAGTCACTCGCCGACCCGGATTGGTGGCGCAAGATGGAGGACGGGCACGGCGAGAGCGTGCGACGCTGCATCTACACGAACTACTGCGAGGCGCTCGACCAGCGCCACCTGCAGGTCACCTGTCAACTGTGGGACCGCGACTTCGAGCGTGAAGACGAAGGCGGCGGGATCGCCCGCTCGCCCGATGGCAAGCGCAGGCTCCTCCCGCCGCCTTGAAGCGCGTCCGTGCGCGTTACTTGTCGGCCTTCGCGGACGCCGGCTTTTCCTCGGTGCACTCGACGGCGATCTCGACCTTGCCGTCCGACTTCGTCGTCATCTTCATCGAGTGCTCGTCGTTCGAGAACTCCATGTGCGACTCGGTGTGGATGGTGCCATCGAGCGCGAGTTTGACCGGACGATGCTCCTTGTTCGAGAACGCGAACGTGCCCTCGAGGCGCACCTCGAACGACATCGTGTTCTCGGCCGCGTACTCCATGCCGAACATGCCGCCGCGCGGACGCATCGCCGGCATCTCGCGCGAACCCGACGCTTCGAGCTTGAGCTGCATCACCGAGCAAGCGACGCCGTCGACTTCCTTGTCGGCGGAAACGAGCTTCGCAGTCCCCTTCCAGTCGGCATCGTCGAGCAGGCCCGCCGCCCCGCCGCGTCCACCGCCGCCGCGACGTCCACCACCGCCGCCGCCCTCGCCGCCCGGCCCGCCGCCGCGGCTGGGACGCGGGAACAGCATCTTGCGGACGTCCGTGCGCAGCGCGTGAGCGACCGCTTCCTTGTCGAGGTCCCAGCTCGCGTCGACTTCGACCGCGTCGCTCGGGAGCAGACCGTCGAGGAAGGACTGGAGCCGATGGCCCTTGAGCGCGTCATCGCCCTCCGGCTGCTTGCCGTCGACGACTTCGACCTCGAGGCCATCCTTGCCCTGCGTGATCTCGAGCGTGATGCCGCTGAACGGGCTCGCGATCTCCGAGTCGTTCGAGTTCTCGCCCATCGTCGTGCTCATCGTGCCGGCGACCTTCTCGAAGGCGCGCTTCACCTTCGTCGGCTTGCCGTCGGCGGCTTCGAGCACGTGATCGATGTGCACCTCGGTGGTCTCGATCTCGGACTTCATTCCGTGCGCGGGAGCGTCGATCGGCTCGCCGTCGCGCTCGCCCTCCATCGAGGTGACCTCCATCGTCATGGACGACGTGATCTCGTACTTGAGATCACGATCGCTCGTGTACTTGATGGCGAGCTTCTCACCGCCCGCGAACGCGAGACCGGCGACCAGGGATGCAATCACGACTTTCATGGGGGGAACTCCTAGGCGCCGGTTTGAGGCGCTATCTGCGGGTAGAGGATAGCTCGAACACCTGAAGACCGTTTGCGTTTCGCGCTTCGGCCCGATTCTCCGTGGGCCCCAAACCGCCCGGCTCCGGCGCCGGTTCGCGAACTCGGAGGAGGCCTTGGCCTGGACTCGGCGGGTGATCGAGCAGCGGGTGCGAGGCGCGCGCCTGCGACATGGTTCCATTCGGTCGGAACGCCGCTCCGACCGATTTGGAACTGCTCGTCACTCCTTCGAGATCACCCCGCAGCCGGAGACAGCCGCGGTGCCAGGCGAGTGGGCCCCTGCGGCATGCGGCCACCGTCAAACCGACGAGCCATCGAGGAGGAATAGGACCGCGCTTCCTCGATCGAGGTGAATGACGCCGAGTTCTCCAACATGCGATGCTGAGGCGCATCGAACCAGGAGTCCGCATGCGCAATCACAACTCACTTCACTCGCGTCCGCCCCATCCCTGGCACGTCGCTCGTCACATGGCTCAGCGTGGGCTCACGCTCATGCCGTTGTCGCTCGGGACGGTCGCGATCGGCATGGCGCTCTACCATTGGATCGAAGGGCTGCCGTGGTCCGATGCGTTCCTGAATGCGTCGATGCTGGTCGGCGGGATGGGTCCTGTCGATCGCATTCACACCGAGCTCGGGAAGTGGGCCGTGGGTTCGTACGCTTTGTTCGCGGGCGTCGTCTTCCTCGTCGTCGCGGGCATCATGCTCGGGCCGGTGATCCACGCGGTCCTGCACCGATTCCACCTGGAGACCGAGGGCGATCAGACCGCGTGACGCGGCACACGGCGCCGCGCTCCGCACTAGTCGCGCGCGTCGTGTGCGATCTCGGCCAGCCCGCCGCGCGGATCGAAGAGGAACGTGACCAAATCGGTCGCGCGACCCTCTCGGCTGCGCTGGAAGCGCACCAGGTTCCCGGACTCGCAGGCCACGACGTCGAGCAGAGCGAACGCGCTCGCGTCGCGCCCGAAATGGGCGGGATTCGCGATCAGGACGTCGCGAGCGAACGCCACGACGTCGTTCGCCGCGGGAACAGGCGGACCGCCGGCGCGCTGCACGGACAGACCCTGGATGTCGCTGAACACGCGCTGGCGATCGCCTGCCACGCCCGGCGTCTCGACGAGCTCGTACCGGGTCAGCGTGCGGACCGCGAGCCAGGCGGCGCTCGACTGGTAGCAGATCGAGGTGTGACAACGGCACTGCTGGATGCACGGGTCGCAGTCCTCGTCGCAGTAGCTGACGTGGCACGACCCGCTGGAGAGCCAGCCGATCGAGAGCGTCGTGACGAGCGTCGTGAGTGCGCGTATCTTCATCTGGATCCTCTTTTGAAGGCTAGATCCGATCCAGGGGGTGGACAACGGGTCGCGTGCTCGAAATCGGCGCGAAATGCGCTCTGTGAGGACTCGAAACGCTCTCGACGCTCGATCGTCTGCCCCCGACCGCCGCTACACTGCGCGCATGTCGAAGTTCACGCTCAAGGTCGATCATGCGCTGGGTACCGCCGAGGCCATGAAACGCATACGCGCCGCGGCCGACGCGCAGTCCAGCAAGGCGTCGGGCTTCGTGAAGGAAGCGGTGTGGTCCGAGAATTCGCTGCGTGTCGACGGCACGGGTTTTTCCGGCGAGATGCGGGTGACCGATCGCGACGTAACGGTCGAGGCCGAGCTCGGATTCCCGGCCAGCCTGATGCCGCTCAAGATCCGGAAGGAAGCCGAAGCCTGGTTGCGCGGCGTGCTCGAGCGTTGACGCAATCGTATTGAAGGTGGTGCGGACGAGGTGCAGTCTCAGACGCTAGCGATGCCGCGCCACGACTCCGAGAACGCAGCCGAAGGACCGGTCCTCGCGCGCCTCGGCTGCGCGCTGCGTGTCTCGCTCTCGAAGAACTACGGCGTCCGCGAGCTGCGCTCGGACATCCTGGCCGGACTCGTCGTGGGCATCGTCGCACTGCCGCTGGCGATGGCGCTCGCGATCGCGTCGGGTGTGCCGCCGCAGCACGGTTTGTACACCTCGATCGTCGCCGGCGCCCTGATCGCGGTGTGCGGCGGCTCACGCGTGAGCGTTTCCGGTCCGACCGCGGCGTTCGTCGTGCTGCTGGTGCCGATCTCGGCGCGCTACGGCGTCGGCGGCTTGATGATCGCGTCGCTGATGGCCGGTGTGATCTTGTGCGCGCTCGGGATCGCGAAGCTCGGAAAGCTCATCCAGTTCATCCCTCACCCGGTCACGACGGGCTTCACGGCCGGCATCGGCGTCGTCATCGGCGGCTTGCAGTTGAAGGACTTCCTCGGGCTTCGTCCGGACTCGAATCCCGAGCACTTCACCGAGAAAATGGTCACCTACGCGCGGGCGCTGCCTACGGTGCACGGGTGGGAGGTCGCGATCGGCGCGTTCACGCTGGCGCTGTTGCTCGTGTGGCCGCGGATCACGAAGAAGATCCCCTCGCCGCTCGTCGCCGTCGGCATCGCCACGATCGTCGCGTACTGGTTGTCGCGAAACGTCGAGGGTTTCGAGGTCGCGACGATCGGCTCGCGCTTCGGCGGAATCCCCCAGGCACCTCCGACCTTCGACTGGCCCTGGAACGCGCTCGGTCCGGATGGGACGCCGATCGGGTTGTCGTTCGCCACCCTGCGCGCGTTGATGGGACCCGCCATCGCGATCGCGGCCCTGGGCGCGATCGAGTCGCTGCTGTGCGCCGTCGTCGCGGACGGAATGGCGGGCACGCGCCACGATTCGGACGTCGAGCTCGTCGCGCAGGGACTCGGCAACGTCGTGGTGCCGTTCTTCGGCGGCTTCGCGGCGACGGGAGCCATCGCGCGCACGGCGACGGGAGTCAAGGCGGGAGCGCGGTCACCGGTGTCCGCGATCACGCATGCGGCGTTCGTGCTCGTGGCGGTGCTGGTGCTGGCACCGCTGCTCGCGTGGCTGCCCATGGCGGCGCTGGCCGCGCTCCTCCTGCTGGTCGCCTGGAACATGAGCGACGTGCGTCACTTCGCGCACATTCTCAAGGTGGCGCCCAAGAGCGACGTCGCCGTGCTCTTGACGTGCTTCTTCCTCACGGTCGTGTTCGACATGACGATCGCCGTGGGCACCGGTGTCGTGCTGGCCGCGCTGTTCTTCATGAAGCGCATGTCCGAGATGTTCCGGGCCGAGCTGGACGAGTCGCATCGGACGAACACCCTGGATCCGACGCTCGAGGGCGTCGTCGTCTACGAGATCCGGGGTCCGCTCTTCTTCGGCGCGGCGGAAAAGGCAGTTGCCGCGATCACGCGCGTTCGATCGAAGACTCGTGCGGTCATCTTGCGCATGGACGACGTGCCGGTGATGGACGTGACCGGGCTCGTCGCGCTCGAGTCGTCGATCCAGCGCCTGCACAAGGCCGGCATCTTCGTCGCCATCGCCGGCGTTCAGCCGCAACCGCTGGCCGTGCTCGAGAAAGGCGGGATCCGGTCGGATCCGCGATGGATCGCCGTGTGCAAGACGGACGAGGAAGCGCTGGCGCGCGTCACGGGACACCTCGAGAGCGGCAAGCCGGCTCCGTGAGTGGGCTCGGGCGCGGTTCGGCAGCGGACCGTGGGTCGGCCGTGTGCGCGGCGTCAGGCGGTCGCGCGTGAGTGCCGGAACCGGCCTCGAGACGGGACGCTCGAGGCGGCGCTCATCCGACGTCCCTCGGCGCGATTCCGCCGAAGCGCCTCTCGCGACGCCGGAACTCGCGCAGTGCGTCCTCGAGGTCGGCGGCGGCGAAGTCCGGCCACATCCGCGAACTGAACAGGAGCTCGGCGTAGGCGCACTCCCACAAGAGGAAGTCGGACAAGCGCTGCTCGCCGCCCGTGCGCACCAGGAGGTCGACGTCGTGCGGGGCCTCGCCCGCGTGATTCTCGAAGGCGAGCACGCGCCCGAATCCGTCGCGGGCACCACCGAGAGCGGCCGTGACGTTGAAGTGCCGCGCAGCCCGCGTGATGGTGTCGCGCGAGCTGTAGTCGACGGCGAGTCGCACGCTGAGACGCGAGCAGGCGGCTGTCTCGCTCTCCGCGCGCTCGATCTCGGCGAGAAGGGCGTTCGGCAGGCGATCGCGACGACCGATGAAGGAGAGGCGCATGCCGCTGCGAACGCATTCGTCGCGACGCGACGCGATCCATGCTCGCATCAACTCGAAGATCGCCTCGACCTCGCTCGCCGGACGGTTCAAGTTGTCCGACGACAACGCGAACAGGGTCAGCCGAGCGATGCCGAGGTCCAGGGCCGCCTTGACGGCCCGCTCCACGGCGACGGCCCCGGCCGAGTGACCGGCGGAACGGGGCAGTCCTCGAGCCTCGGCCCAGCGGCCGTTGCCATCCATGATGATCGCCACATGCAGGTCCTGCGGCATACTTTGCGCCGCAAAGCCAGTCGACGCGGGCATCCCTGATTCGTCGCTCATGATGTCACTCGCCCTCGCGCACCACGCGGATCAGCGCTTCCATGTGCTCGAGGTAACGCTCGAGCGTCCGACGACCGAGGGTCGTCAATCGGTACTCGGTCAGTGGCATGCGACCGTGAAACGACTTCTCGCAGGACACGAGCGCGGCTTCCTCGAGCCTGCGCGCGTGCACCGACAGATTGCCGTCGGTGGTCTCGAGCAGTGTCTTCAATTCGTTGAACGTCAACTTGTCGTGCACCGCGAGCGCGCTGACGATCGCGAGCCGCACGCGCTCGTGGATCAAGCGATCGGCGTCGGGACTGCCGCCGGGCGCGGACAGTCCGCGCAGCGCCTCGACCGGCCCCTTGCGCGCCTTGTGCTTCTTCTTCTCAGCCACGGCGTTCCCTCGCGATCACGAGGCCGAAAACGACGTGCATCACGCCGAACCCGGTGGCCATGCACAGATCGCCGAGCCAGCGTCCTTCGGGCGCGAACACGACGCCGAGCAGGGCGACGCCGCCTGAAAGCATGATCGACAGACCCATCGTGCGTACCGTGCGCAGCGAATGTGCTCCGGCCGCGACGACCGCGGCGCCGTAGCACAGGAGCCACACGCCGGGCAGCAGTTCCGCCGGCCCTACCGCCCGGATCGCGAGCGTCAGCAACGCTCCCGCGATCAGCGCCGGCGCCAGCGCCTTGGCGAAGCGCGAGCCCGGCCCGTGAACGAGCGACACGCCTTCGGATCGCGCCTTGCGCCACATCTCGAGCGCGCCGATCGAGGTCCCGACCACCGCCGCGATCATCCACACGCCGAACCAGCGCTCCGCCGACGACGCGGTGAGGGCGAACGGGGCGGCGACGAGCGCGGTGAGGCCCATCGAGACACCGCCCCAGCCGGGCAGGGCCGTGTGCAGGGAGGAGCTTTCCATGGTCGCTCGAATGAATCCGAGGTCGTCCAGGGCGCGGCGGCGCATGGACGGCCCGGCGAACCGATCGAAGGGGGAGCGCGTGGACATGCCTCGATCCTCCGCTGGCTTTGGCAATTCGTCAAGTGCTTTACACCACGAAGTCAAGGCGTCCGCGTTGAGCGGCTCGGGGCTGCTCCTGTATCGTCCTCCCCGTGATCCAGCGCGGGCCCTACCCCCCCATCGTCGTTCCGGCGACCCCGCTTGCGGAGTTCGTGCTGCGCCGCTCGCGCACTCTTGGCTCGAAAGCGGCTCTGGTGGAGCCGGAGACGGGGCGTTCGCTCACCCACGCCGGACTGGTCGAGGCGATCGAGCGCGCGTCGTCGGGACTGGTGCGGCTCGGGCTTCGGAAGGGGGAGGTCGTCGCGTTGATGTCCCCCAACTCCGTCGACTGCCCGGTCGCCTTCCACGCGATCGTTCGCGCCGGCGGAATCGTGACGCCCGTTCCGCCGCTCGCGAGCGTCGAGGATGCCCGCAAGCAACTGAAGGACAGCGGCGCGCGGTTCCTCGTGACCACGCGCGAACTCAGGGCCAGAGTCGCGTCCGTGGCGCGTGAGTGCGGCGTCGAGGAGATCTTCACCTTCGGCTCCGAGTCCGATTCCAGGCCGTTCTCGAGCCTGACATCCGATTCCGGTTCGGCGCGCATGCCCGCGATCGACACACGCACCGACGTGGCGGCACTCCCCTACTCGAGCGGCACGACGGGGCTGTCGAAGGGCGTCATGCTGACGCACGAGAACCTGGTCGCGAACGTGATGCAGGTCGACGTCGGCCACATGCGCGGAGAGGACGTGATCGTGTGCTGCCTGCCGCTCTCGCACATCTACGGCATCACGGCGATCCAGAATTGGGCCATTGCGCTCGGCGCCACTACGATCGTGATGGGGCGTTTCGACCTCGACTCGCTGCTCGGCACGCTGGTTCGCCACCGTGTGACGTTCGCGCCGCTCGTGCCGCCCATCCTGCTGGAGATCGCGAAGAACCCGCGCTGCGCGGCGTTCGACCTGCACCATGTGCGGGTGATGTTCTCGGGAGCGGCCCCGCTCTCGGCCGAACTCTCGCTCGCGGTCGCGAAGCGCACCGGCAGCACGATCGTGCAGGGGTACGGCATGACCGAGTCGAGCCC
>JBGATY010000113.1:0-12983 GCA_044228955.1 Planctomycetota bacterium
ACCCGCGCAGAATTACGTGCGCTCATACCGCACATCAAGGAACTTTACAACTCGTCACTCGAAGGCACAACCGGCAATACTCCGCTGACCGGTGAGGAAATCGACACACTTGCAAATCAGATCCTCTGGCTGGCAGACCCGAAGCTGATGGACCTGTCGGAGACGACCGCTGCCCTCGACGGTCTGGTGCGCACGATCGCCGAGCGGTTGCAGAACGGCGACACACCGGAGTTCCGCCGCAGGGCCGTGGAGATGGTCGACGCCATGATCGCGGCGCGCGGTCAGCCGGACGGAGAGGCGGGCAAGAAGTTTCAGGAACTCGTGACCTTCCTGAGGGCTGGGGAGGATGAATCGCGCGCAGAATCGGTCCTGTTCGACCGCTTCGAGCGGCTCGCGAAACGGGTCGAAGAGGCCAACAAGATCCTGCATGCGAAGGAGAACACGATCCCGGCGAGGAAGGTCGAGGAACTGATGACGGCCCTCGTGGCGGCGCTGAATCTGCACGTCGACGAGTCGAAGCGCCGCGCGGTGCTCTCGGACTTGTCGAGCACGTGGGGCGAGCCAGTGAACCGCGTGTCGGGAGCGCTCTCGCCGAACTGACGTGTCCCTCTCCGAATACAGGAACCTGCTCTCTCGATCGCTGAAGGCGGCGGAACAGCGCGTGCATGGCGACCGCCAGAAGGTCTCCGCCGAAGCCGACACGAGGGCTGCGCTCGAGAAGCTGTCGACGCGTCCCCTACCCTTCGTCCGCGCCTATCTCGGCGAGCGCACGCTCCCGACGTCGCGCGCCATCATGCGCGCCCTCGTCAAGCACCGCTTCGTCCACGTCTGCGGATGTCGCAAGTCGAGCAAATCGCACACCGCCGCGCAGGCCGTTCTCGCGTGGGTCTGCACGGCTCCCACGCGCTGCATCGTGACGAGTTCGACGTATACGCAAGTGCGAGAGAACATCTTCGCGCGCATTCGCCAGCTCCACAATCGAGCGATCCGACCCCTGCCAGGTTCCGTCGGCGTGACGTCGATCCGCTTCCCCGACCCGACGCACTTCGCGAAGGGCATCAGCGTGTCGAAGCCTGGAAACATCATGGGCTTCCACGCGGACGTCTCGCTCCCTCCCGAGTACGAGTTCGACGCCGAGTACATCGACGAGGACTCCCTGCTTCCTCCCGATCCGCGCGCGGCCGAGCAGGACGCCCGGCAGCTCGAGCTCGACCCGGTCGAGCAGATCTACCGCGAGATCTACGATGCTCGGAAAGCGATCGAGCGCACACCGAAGACGCGGCTCTTGTTCGTGCTCGACGAGATGGCCGAGATGAAGGCCGAGATCGTCGAGGCGCTCGCCGGCTCGTGGATGGGCGAGAACGTGTACGTGCTCTCGCAGTTCAACCCAACGTTCGCGCCCGAAAGCGAGCACCCGGCCGCGAGGTTCTTGCGCAAGGGCTCACGCTTCCACCGCATCCACATCGCCGGACGCGAGCCGCCCGAAGGAATGCACGACGGCGCGGAGTACGACCAGTGCTTTCACGGGATGCCCAAAGAGATCATGCCCGACGTCTGGGTGGACGAGCGCATCGCGGACTGGGGCAAGTCTTCGCCGCTCACCGCGTGCCACGTATTCGGCCTGCCTGCCGCGACGTTCAACGACTTCCAGTTCATCCCGCGCGTGCTCCTGCGCGACAACGACGTCGAAGACGCAACGGGCGACCTCGACCAGTACAGCCTGAGCGTCGACGTGGGAGCGAGCGAGAACGGCGACCCGTGCGTGGCAACACTCTGGATCGGAGGCGTCATCGCAGCGCAGCACGAGTGGCGCTCGGTCGACGGAGACCTCATGGCTTCGGCGGCTGTCGTGCTCGAGCTGATGCAGGAGTGGGGACACAACGGGAGCAAGATCCCCGCGGCGAACGTGAGGCTCGACAATACAGGCGTCGGAAAGGGCGTCGTCGATCGACTGCGCCAGATGGGCGAATGGGTCGACGCCGTCGACTTCGCCGAGTCACCGCGTGGAATCTGCCCGCGACTCAATGGCTCGTACGAGTTCGTGAACCTCAAGGCCGAGCTGTTCTGGACCTTCCGCCGGATGCTCGAGGAGCGCGAGATCTACATCCCGCCGAGCTACCGGCGCGTGCGTGAGCAATCCGGCTGGTACACGTACAAGCACCAGACGCGCGGTAACAAGACGCTGATCGGCGTGCGCGAGACGAAGCCCGAGATCAAGAAGAAGTTCGGACGTTCACCCGACCATTTCGAATCCGCTGCAATCGGACTCGCACGCGGCGGCGCCTCGTTCTCGTCGATCTCGTTTATCGACTAGGTCGCGCTGTTTCGAATGTGCCGCAGCGCGCACTCGAGCATGTAGTTCGAGAAGTGCTCGCCGCAGAGTGCTGCCGCGAGCTTCAAGCGCTCTCGCTCGTCGTCTGACATTCGAACACGCAAGACGAAGATGCGGGCCGGTGATGGTGGAGCCGCGAGGACTTTGTCCGCATCGCGCAGCGCGACGTCGCGGATGAATGTCGAAGTGCGCAGAGGGTCGCCCTCGCGGTCCTTCTCTCTCTTGGCTGCCCGCGCAATCGACGCGAGCTTGTTCGTGTTCATCCGGACGCCGACCACCCGCTTTCGCGAGTCCGCTTTCTTCCTCTGTCCCACCATGAGCGCTCGTCCTACGCCACCGGGCCCCCTGCTGCAATCACTCTAGGGTTCGCGCGTGCACGCTCCCAAGCGTCAAAAGCGAGCCGAGCCGTCGGGGACCGTCGACCTGTTGAGCGCCGCACGGCACCGAGTCGTCGAGTCGGACGCATTCGAACTACGCGAAGTCGGGGGTGGGGCGGACATCGTCTCGAAGTCGCTCGGCACCGTTCCGTCGATCTTCTCCATCACGCCGAAGAGCAAGGCCTCCAAAGAGGTCACCCGCCCGTTCGTCGAGTCGTGGGTCTACTACCGCTGCCTCCGGCTCTTGTCCGACAAGGGCGGCGCCGTTCGGCTGCGCATCTACGAGAGCGACGACCCGAAGGCGAAGGAGGTCGGACCCGACCACCCGCTTCGGAAGCTCTTCGACAACCCAGGCCAGCGCCGGAGCTTCGCGAAGTTCATCGCGGCCGGGATCATCAACGAAAAGAGCACGGGCGAGAACTTCTGGTTCCTCTGCGACAAGGACGGGAAGCCCTGCAATCCGATGCTGCCCGGCCACACGGGCACCGAAACGCTCATCCCGCGGCCGATCCCGCTCCCCGTCCAGATCGTGCTCTCCCCCGGTGGGAAGCTGGTCACGGACTTCCGGGACGAGAAGGGCCTGATCCAGGCCTGGCAGTACGCCACGACGAACGGCAGCGCGCCGATCTTCCCGCACGACTCGGTCGTGCAGTTCGCCAGTTACAACGCCTACGACGCGCAGCGCGGGATGTCCGAGCTCGACGTGTGCTTGCCGCACATCGGGACGGCGCACCAGACGGAACGGCTCCAGGACTCGGTCATGCGCGGGGGCGGCTACGGCGCCTATCTGAACCGCGAAACGGCGATCGATCCGAAGGAGAACCAGCGCCAGCAGGACGAGTTCAATGAGAAGGCTCGCGACCCAGACAATCGCGCACGAACGAGGTTCCTGAACGGCGGCAAGTGGAACGCCTTCGCGAACCCGGCCACGGCCAAGAACCTCGGAGTCTTCGAGCAGCTCAAGCGCACGGACCAGGTCATCTCGGGCATCCTGGGCGTGCCCATGCTCCTCCTCGGCGGGATGGAGGGGGCCACCTTCGCCAACCTCGCGGAGGCCTGGCGCGAGCTCTACCGCACGGTGGTCGACATCCTCACGGGGATCTCGACGACGGCGAACTCGCAGTTCATTTCGCGCCTCGCGGACAAGTCGCTCGCCCGCTGCCGGATCGCCTTCGCCATCGACGAGATCGAGGCGCTGAAGACCGACAACACCGAGCGCTACAAGGCGGCCGCCGAGATTTGCCGCGGGACAGGAGTCTCGTTCGAGGAAGCGTGCGCCAACATCGGGCTCGAGTTCATCCCGTCGAAGTACGGATCGCGCGTCCTGGTGCCTTCGAGCACCATCACGATCGAGGACATCCTCCCCGACCCGAACGCAGACGCAGCGGCCCAAGCCATGGCCGACGTCCAGGCGCAGGCTCTGAACGGCGCGCAGGTCTCAGGGATGCTGGAGATCCTGACGGCGCTCTCGGACGGCATGCTCACGCCGGAGGGCGCGATCGCCGCCCTCGTGCTCGCCTTCCCGACCATGGACGAGCCAGAGGCCCGGCGCCTGGTGTCCGGCGTCAACGAAAAGCCGCCCGAACCGGCTCCCACGGTCGATCCGAACGCGCCCCCCTCGCCCAAGAAGCCGGCGAAGGCTCTGGACGAGATCGAGCGCTCGCTATTCGCGCGCATCCCCCACCTGAATGAGGCGGAGCGAGCATACTTCGCGAAGGACTACGAGCGCCGGATCCTGATCAACGGCGACCGCAAGGTCTACCGCCAGGTCAAGCGCTGGTATGTCGAGATCGAGAAGGCCTACCTCGCGCGCCTGAAGCGCATCGCCGGCACGGCCAGCAAGTCGCTCGACGTCAAACAGAAGATCTCGCTGGCCGAGTTCGACCAGATCCTCCTCGAGTCGGAGGCCAAGTGGGAGAAGCTGCTCGAGCAGTACGCCGGGCCGGCCATCGACGACGTGTTCGAGCTGGGCCTCGCCGACGCATCCACCGAAACCGGCGGCGTCTCGATCGCCATGACGGATCCGCGCGTCCTGCGTGCGCTGCGGAACCAGAAGGACTTCCTCTCCAAGGGGGTCACGGCCACGACCAACGATCGCGTGCGCGCCGCACTCCTGAAGGTGCTCGGCGAGCCGTCCAACATCGGAGATCTCCAGCTCGCCGTCCGAGAGCAGCTCCCCGAACTCACGGACGAACTGAAACGCGTGTTCGGAACCAAGGAATCGCGGGCTCTCACGATCGCTCGCACGGAGTCGGGGAAAGCCTCGAGCACCGCGCGTTTCATGCAGTACGGCGACGACGGCGTGAAGCAGTTGCAGTGGATCACGTCGCATGACGATCACGTGCGCGAAACGCACCGAGAGCTTGACGGAAAGGTCGCGTCCTACGGCTCCGAGTTCGCTTCTGGGCTCCGATACCCTCGCGACGAAGACGGCCCCGCAGGCGAAGTCATCAACTGCCGGTGCACGTTTGCCCCGGTCACACCGGACGACGACCAGTGATCATCATCGACAAACAGTCGGAGCTGACCCTCCTCGCGAAGTCAATCTTCGCCGGGGTCGCCACGGCCGATGACTTCAAGCACGTCGATCCGAAGGAAGTGCTCGCGATCAAGAGCGGCCCCGAGCCGCGCACGCTCTTCCAGGCCACCGAGAAGGCGGTCAAGGGCGAGGGCGACCGAGTGCGCCGCTTCATCGCCTCCACCGAGCGCGCCGACCGCAGCGGCGACATCGTGCGAGTAAAGGGCTGGGACTTCGCGGACTTCCGCAAGAACCCGATGGCAGTCTGGTGCCACATGACGCGCGACCTGCCCATCGGGCTCGTCGGCGAGTTCAACAAGGCGACCAAGGAAGACCCGCCCAAGCTCTACGAGACGATCGACTTCCACACGGAAGAGACCTACCCGTTCGCCGACCAAGTGCTGCGCCTCGTCGACGTCGGCGGGCTGCGCACGGTCTCGGTCTCGTTCATCCCGCTGGCCGGCGGCGTCAAGGTGCCATCCAGCCCGGAAGAGCGCGACGCCATGGGCCTCGGTCCGTGGGGCGTCGAGTACGTGAAGCAGTCGCAGCTCGAGCTGTCGGTGTGCGTCGTGCCCGCTCAGCCGGACGCGCTCGCAACGAAGCAAGCGATCTCGAAGGCGATCGGCGAGATGGTCGCCGCGAAGCAGATCAGCGAAGCGCACGCGAAGGAGCTGCTCGCCGCCACCGAAGGGCCCAAGGTCTTCGCCGTCGCTCACGCGTCGAAGGAGAACGACGACGGGGAAGCCGTGGGTGCGGCGAAGACCCCTCTCCCCGAGACGAATGGCGAACTCGGACCGGTGCTCGCGTCGCTCAATACGACGCTCGAAGCGCTGACGAAGAAGCTCACGACGGACGAAGCACGCGACGCGCGAATCAACGCGCTCGAGCGCCAGCTCTCCGACATCAAGACCAAGGCGAACGGTGCACCGGTGGCCCCGGTGAAGCAGGAACCGGAAGCCGTGAATCGCGCCGACGCCAGCGCCTTCTACGCCGCCCTCACTACGGGGCTCGAAGCCCGCAAGAACTGACCGCCGTCACCGGAGCCTGAAACATGACGACCGCAACCCTCACGCCCGAACAGTTCGCCGAACAAGCGCTCGCGAAGTTCGACGACCGCATCAAGACGTTGCAGGCGGAGAACCGCACAGAGGTCGCCAAGACGCTCGCGGAATTCCGCGACGAGCACAACCGCAAGGCAGCCAGCGCGATGGTTCCCGGCCTGCAGATCAACGGGAAGGAAGTGAAGGACTTCAGCTTCTCGCGCTTCATCAAGGGCGCGCGCGAGGCGATCCGCCGCGGCGACGTCGCGATGAAGGAGATCTGCCCGCTCGAGTTCGAGATGCACGAGGCCGCGTACAAGGTCCAGAAGGACCTGGCCGGCAACGTCGACACGGCCGGCGGATACATGGTTCCGGCGCAGGTCATGGCGGCGAAGATCATCCCGCTCCTCCAAGAGCGCCTCGTCCTCGATCGCCTCGGCGTCACGCACCTCGAAGGCCTCGTCGGCTCGCCTGTGCAGATCCCGAAGGTGACCGGTGGAACGACCGGCTACTGGGTCAACCACAACACGCAGTCGGACCCGACCGCCGTCACGAAGTCGGAGCCGACCTTCGGCCAAGTCGAGATGTCGCCGAAGACGGCGGCAGCGGCTTGCCGCATGGCGAACAGCTTCCTGAACCAGTCGATGGTCGCGGCCGACATGTTCGTCCAGAAGCAGATCGCGCGCGACATCGGGCTCCTGATCGAGACCGCCGCGTTCAACGGCTCGGGCTCGTCCGGCCAACCGCGCGGCATCCTGCAAGAGACCGGCATCGGAACCGTCACCTCTGTCGGCAGCGTCGCCGCGGGCACGTTCTTCAACAAGTCCACGGACTACATCGTCACCCTGCGCAAGGCCCGCAAGGATCTGCCGCCGAACGTCAAGTGGGTGATGAACCCGGACATCTGGGGCTCCCTGCTCAACACGGTCGATGCGACGAACCAGCCGCAAGGCCGGCGCCTCATCACCGACAAGCCGGACACGCTGCTCCGCGGTTTCGAGTACGTGGTCACGGGCAACGTCCCGGACAACACGCTCATCCTCGGCGACTGGGCAGACCTGGTCATCGGACACTGGGGCGGTCTCGTCGTGAAGGTCGACGACCTCTCGATGCTGCGCCTCCTCCAGACGCAGATCCTCGTCTCGACCGAGGTCGACACGCTCGCCCTCGAGCCGAAGTCCTTCGTCAACGGCACCGGCGTCACCGTCTGATCGCTCGCGCGGTCCAAACCCGTCCACCAAACCGAACACGGGCCGGCTGATCCGGCGAATCCTCGAGGTCTCACATGCAAGGCAACGCTCAATCCAATCGGAAGTACCTCCTCGCCGTCGTGCCGGCGGCGCACGTGGCCGACGTCACGTCGTCCGCGCAGGAGGTTCGCGGCTTCACCGAGTGCGACGTTCTGCTGCCCGCGGGCGTCAGCGTCCTCACGGCGTCGACGGTCGTCAAGGTCACGGAGTGCGAGACGTCGGGCGGTACGTACACCGACGTTCCGGGTGCCGTCTTCCCCGCGATCGTGCTCGCGACGGACAACGACATCCACTTGGGGCGCATCCAAATGCAAGGACGCATGCGCTACTTCAAGGTCGTCGTCGATTACACCGGCAACGGTTCGACGGAGATCGCTCCGCTCTGCGTGATCCTCGCGCTCTCTGGCCCGCGCGACTCCGCGCTCTGCGCGCAGACCTACGACTTCAACGTCCAGGGCTGATCGCGCTCAGGCTGGCTCGCTACATAGCCATCACATCGAGCCGGGGCGCATGCGCGTCTCGGCTCTTTTCACAGCGGGAGACCCCGAACCATGCCCAAGCTCTACGTCGTTCTCACTGGAAAGTTCCTCCACCTTCCGAAGGAGGCCGATGCGTCGCGCCCTCTCTGGCTCCCGCCCGGCGGCGTGGTCGATATGTCGGACCCCTTCATCGTCGAGTGCGTGAAGGGCCAGGAGTACAAGCTCGGCCCCGCGGACGAAGGCATCACGCAGGCGAGCCCGCTCGTGAACCAGCGATTGAACACGCTGCGAGCCGAGTTCTACGGCACCGCCAAGCCCAAGCAGACTCCCCAGGAAGCCGCTCGCGACGAGGGCGTCGAGCGTGCCGAGTCCGAAGGGCTCACGGGCGAGATCCAAAAGCCCAGCGTCCCGAAGCCCAAGGGCGCGAAGAAGGGCAAGGCCGGAGCTCCCGAGGAAGCAGCGCCCGTCGAGGTCTCGGAGGACTGATCCGTGAACCTGACGACACTCGCACGCGTGACCGCCCTGATCGGCGTCTCGGCTCTCGAAACAGAGAACCAGGCGCTCGTCGAGGCATTCATCGCGTCGGTGTCGGCGGACATGGAGAAGGTCATGGCGCGCGGCGTCGAGGCGAAGGAGCGGACGCAGGTCCACTACATCGGCGACGACACGAAGACCATCGCGCTGCCCTGCTATCCGGTGACGTCGGTCGTCGCGGTGCGCGTGAACACGGTTCCGGACTGGACCGACGTCGACCCGCTCGAGCGCAATGTCGACTACACCGTCAACCTCGAAGAGGGCGTGATCACGTTCCTCGGTGAGCTGGACTTCCTGCGCGACGCCACCGGCTTCGTCGTGGCGAAGGCTGCCGTGCAGATCCAGTACGTCGGCGGGATGGCGGCGGACACGTCGACGTTCGTCTCTACGTTCTCCGACGTGGCGGGACAGTGCGACTTGCAGGTCCGCTACCTCTACCAGCGTCGCGACAACCTGGGCGGCAACGCGAAGACGAACGAAGGCGAGACGGCGTTCAAGGACTCGTACGACCTGCTCCCGAGTGTTCGCCGCGTGTGCGAATACCACCGACGGGACTACTGACGTGGTCGCCGCGTTCTTCGAATTCGACTACGGACGAGCCTCGCGGATGCTCGCGCTCCTACCTGGTGCGATGCTGGTGGAGTACGAGCGCGCGAGCAAGGTCTCCGGCAATCAGTTCGTCGAAGCCGCGAAGGCCCGATTCGCCAAGCGTGGATCCCAGTCGGACGACTTCCTGACGAACCGCACCAACACTTTGCGCGAGAGCATCGGTGCCGTCGTGTCAGGGGACGGCCTCGAACAGCTCCAACTCAAGGTCTTCAGCGCCGGCACGAAGTACGCGAACCTGCAGGAGTTCGGCGGAACGATCACGCCCAAGAACAGCAAGTGGCTCGCGTTCCCCTCTGACGATCCGGAGGTCCGCACTCCCGCGGGCGTCGCGCTCTACACCGCTCGCGAGTTCATCGAGGCCCACAAGGGCGAGACGTTCTTCCTCCCGGGGAAGAATCCAAACACCCTTCTTCTGCTCTGGAACGTGCCTAAGGGAGCCAAGACGAAACGCGCCGGCAAGGGCCAGAAGGCGCCGCCGAAGGGCGAGGCCCGCGTCGTGTTCATCCTGAAGAAGAGCGTGACGATCCCGCCCCGTTTCGGTTTCCGCAAGACGTGGGAGTCGCTCGCGTCACAGCGCCAGGGCAACTTCAAGCGCGCCACCGATCGAGCGGTCGCCGCCGCGGCGGCAGGAGCGAACCGTGCCTGACATCGCATGGACGCTCGAGCCCGAGTTCGCCTTCACGCGGCGCGCTGTCCGCCGTGCGGTGCAGTCGCCGGCGAGCGGCGGCTTCGTGCAGCGCAGGCGGCTGACCGAGCGCGAGCTGCCCGTCTGCGTCCTGCGATGGGAGAAGGCCAGCTCGGCCACTCTCTATGCGATCGAGCAGTTCTGGAAGCTGACGAAGCGCGGCGTTCTACCCGTCCTCTACACCCCACCCGGTGAGACGGGGGGCCGCTACCGAATGCTCGGCCCGTTCAGCTACCGGATCCGCAGCGCACACGGCGGGACGATCGAGGTCGAGCTGGAGGCGTTGCGCTGATGGAGCGAGCACGTGAATCCAGGAACCAGGCCGGCGAGTTCTACGGCATCTCCTTCTGGTGCGCGGGATGCAGCACGGCGCACTACGTCCCGACGAAGAACGGGACGCAGAGCGACAAGGGCTGGGACTGGAACGGCTCGCTCGAGCGCCCGACCCTTTCGCCTTCAGTCCTGGTGCACGAGGCGAAGGAAGAGGAGGGGCTCATCCACATGCCCCGCTGCCACTCCTACGTGCGAGACGGGCGCATCGAGTACCTGGCGGACTGCGGGCACTCGCTTGCCGGGCAGACCATTGACCTCGAATCGATGGAGTCGTACTGATGCCGTACGACCCCGGCGAATCCCCCATCCGCGAGCGCATCCTCGTGAACATCGAGGAGACGCTCGCCGCAATTGCCCCCCCGTCCTACGCCACCGAGATCAAGTTCGTGCGCCGATGGAATGGCAACTCGAAACAGGTCCCCGAGACACCATGCGCCCTGATCGTTCCGCTGCCGGAGAAGACCGACGACAGCATCGCGAGCCTCCTCACGCACTTCATGGAGGTGGGAGTCGTCTTCGCGATCAGATCGAGCACATGGCCGGAAGCGATGAACAAACTCCTCGCGGACGCGCGAGTCGCATTGCTCGAGGATCCGAGCCGCGGCGGCGTCGCGGTCGACACGCAGATCACGGATGAGAACACGGTCGACAACGCGCCGAAGTCGGAAATCGGCGAGGCGCGCATGATCCTCCTCATCCACTACCGCACCACCTACGAAGACCCGAACACCGCCCACTAGGAGCGACCGTCATGGCATCCAAGCGCAAGCAACAGATCTTCCTGAACCAGCAGGACCAGCCGGACGTCGCGCTCACGACCGGCAACGTCATCGGCGCGGCCACGGGCAAGTACTACGCCGTCGATCCGAAGATGAAGTTCGGTGTCGCGACGCTTCAGCGTCCGGTCAGCCGGGGCACGCTCACGCCAACCCAGGGCATCACCGGTCTGCGCACCGCCGACTTCAACTTCGGAATCGAGATCATGGGCGGCACGGGTTCGATCGGCGGGCTGAGCCCTCTCGATCTGCCCTTCCGCATGTCCGGCCTGCGACGTGAGGCTTGCCAGAAGATCTACATCGACGCGGTCGCCAGCGGCCACTTCATCCACGGGGAGAAGGTCTCGATTGGCGGGGTCGCCAACAGCGGCATCGTCGTCGGAAACGTCTACAACGGCCACGCGGCCATGTACATCGCGCAAGCGAACGGGCTCTCCGCAGCGGCCACGGTGGCTGCCGACGGCGACGCGATCGTGGGCGCGACGAGCGGCGCAAGCACGACGGCCGACGGCAGCGGGACGGCCAACGGGGCCCTCGGGTATTGGCCCGTCACGACGCCGATCATCCGACTCACGATCGGAACGCTCGCTGACGCCCTCGCCGTGGGAGACGTGCTGCGTGGAGTCACTTCCGGCGCCATCGGCATCGTCACGGCCGCGGCATCCACGGGCTCGAACGTGTTCGTTTACATCACGAGCGCCGGGGGCACGTGGTCGACCTCCGAGGTCGTTGCGCGGATCACGCCCAACGCCGATGCCAACGTCGGCTCGACCACCGCCGTCCTGCAACTCCACGCCCCGAACTGCGGTGGCGCGCTCACCAACGACGGGGTGTACGAGGTGGCCTCCCACCTGCGCAGCAACGTCGCGATGCGCTTCGCCACCGGCGAACTGCCCCTCGCCACGTTCAGCGCCAAGGGCGCCTACTACTCGGTGGAGGATGGCGGGAACATCTCGGGGATCTCCTACCCGACCGTCATTCCCGCGGCCTTCCTCGCCGCGGCCTTCAGGATCGGCGCCAGCGACGCCGCTGCGCTCTCCGAGTTCACCGACCCGTGCATCGGCACGATCGACTTCGACCTGGGCAACGAGCTTTCGCAACGGCTCTGCGCCAACTCGGACAGCGGCGTGCTCGGCTTCGAGATCACGGCGCGCAACCCGCGCCTCACGATCGACCCCGAACTCCGGCCCGAGGCCTTCTTCCCCATCATGGGCAAGTTCCTCGGGAACCTGAACGTCTGCGTCGAGTGGGTCGCGCAGCCCGTCCTGAAGTCGTCCCGCTCGGGGCGGACCTTCCGCTTCCAAGTGCCGAACGCATCGGTGCAGGACTCGGACACGGGTGACCGCAGCAACGTGCTCAACAGGCAGCTCCAGCTGCAGCCCAACACCGGCTCGTCCACGGGAGCCTCCGTGGAGCACGACAACGACATCATCATCGTGCACGACTTCGCGGTGAACTCGACCACCGGCCTCTGACCAAAGCACTCCGCCTCGAAGGGCCCCGTCCACGTTCCTGAGCGTGGGCGGGGCCCACTTCTTGACGGCATGCTAGCGCGGTGACCCCACGGCGCTGAGCTGCACGCTCTTGCCCTCAAGCACGTTCTCATTCACGACGGAAATCGTGACGGTCCCACGGTCAACATCAACGGCGCCGGAGGCCCTTCCGGCGTGCACTCCCGAATAGCCGACGGGCTTCCCGTCTTGCAGTACTCGGAACTCGATGTTCTTGCCGTAGACCTCGACGACATCGACTTGGAGTCTTGCTGGCCATTCGAGTTGGCACAGGAACGCAGCTTGTGAGCTCGACGGCACGCTCATCTGTTGCTTGTCGGCGAAGACCACGGGCGAAGGCGAGAACAGCGCCTCGACAGCGCCCGCGTGTGCAGGCGCATGTTTCGCCCGGTTCACGACGAAAGCGAACGCGGCGAGCGTGATAGCCAACGCAGCGACGATGACCAGCGCGTGAATCCACCAAGGCTTCTTCGATGTCTTCACGATCCAAGCGAGCGCAAGGATCCACATGGCCAAGAACGGGAGCGCGATCATCCACT
>JBGATY010000114.1:0-12933 GCA_044228955.1 Planctomycetota bacterium
GACTGGAAGCGTTGGCTGTGCGGTATCGGTGTCGGTGAAGGGCGAGGTCGGGGCTGGGGATTGAGGCAGGTATCGATCGCCGTTCGGCGGGCGAGCGCGTCGGGTCGTGCTCGTGCTTGTGACCCTGGTGCTTCGCAGCGCGGACCCGGTGCAGTGAGCGGCGGAGTACCGCCACTTGCGGGCACCGGGTTCCACGGGGCTGTTGTCGGACTTGAAGCGTTGGCTGTGCGGTGTCGGTGGCGGTGAAGAGCGACTTCACGGCTTGCGATTGAGCCACTTCTCGATCGCCGTCCGCCTTTCGGCGGGCGAACCGGTCGGGTCGTACTCGAGCTCCTGACCATAGCGCTCGATCATCGCCGCCTGCGCCGTCGTGCGGGCGCCCTCGTCATCCGACAAGAGCATCGACACGAGATCGTTCTCCGCACGTGCGTCGCCGAGCTTGAAGCGCGTTGCCGCTGCCTGGGTGACGAGCACGTCGGGCGAACCGGCGGAGACCGGCAGCCGACCGGCCCGCTGGAGCGAGACCAGGCGCGAGTAGTAGCGCTGCACGGCCGGCAACGCGGCCTTGTCGCCGATCTTGCCGAGGGCCTCGTTCGCCCAGGCCGCGACGCCCACGACCGGGTCGCGCAGGACGGTGATCAACGCAGGCACCGCGTCGGGGTGGCGCAGGTCGCCGAGGACCGAGCACACGAGTGAGCGCTTCTGATAGAAGCCGGCCGGGAACTTGAGCCCGATCATGGCCAGACCCGGCACTGCCTCCGAACCGATGTCCATCAAGCGCTCGCGCATCTTCGTGTCGTCGCCCGCCGGCACGGACCCGTCCGACCCGCCGAAGTTCTCGGCGATGCGCTTCACTTCGGCGCGGATCTTCGGATCGACCTTCATCGGGTGGCGCAGGGCGTGCTCGCCGCCCTCCTTGACCCACCAGTTCTGGAATTGAGCGATGGCGGCCAGCCGCTCGTCGCGCGGAGCGAGCGCCTCGTAGCAGAAGTGCTTGCCCGTGACGCCGAAGAGCGTTTCGAAGTAGCTCTCGCGCACGAGATCGTCGCTCTCGTCGAGGCCGGCGATGAGAATGGGAATTCCGCTCGGATCGTGCAGCTTCGCGAGCGCGTCGGCGATGTCACGCCGCGTTTCGGGCCAGACGAAGCGATCGAGGGCGATCTTCAGGTCCGGTGCCGCTTCCTTCGCGCCCAGTTGCGCGAGCGCGCGAGCGGCCGCCCGCACGACGTCCGGATCGCGGTCGGAAAGCACGAGCTGCCGCAGCGTGGGTACGGCCGACGCGATTTTGCGTTCACCGATCGCCTGCGCCGCATGGCTGCGGTCGAGCGCGTTCGGGCGGCTCGTGCTCGCGATCAACTTCGTCGCCACTGCCTCGCCGGGAATGCCGAGACGCGGGAGCATCTCGCAGGCGTGCAGGCGGACGTAGAGCTCGTTCGACTCCAGCGCCGCGACGACCGCGGGAATCGCCGGTTCGCCGATGCCCTCGAGCACGGCCATCGCCTGATTCCAAGTCTTGTTGTCCCATGAGCCCATCGCGTGCACGAGCGCCGGGATCGCGGGCGCGCCGATCGCGATCAGATTCTTGCGTGCTTCCGCATTCGCTTGCGGCACGGGGAACTGGAACAGCGCGATGAGAGCGTCGATGTCCTGCTGGCTGTTGCCCGAGGGGATCGTGACCTCCACCTTTCCGATCGCCGGGCGCGAATAGTCGACCAGGTTCGCCGGGCTGGCCGTCTCGGCCGAGATGTTCTCGGGCGTGACCACCGCCACCTCGGGCTCGGAATCGACCGGTTTCGTGCTCGGAACGAGATTCGAGAACGGGATCGTCCGGCCCTCGAGCTGGCGTGCGAGATCAGGGTGATTGTCCTCGATCGGGTAGTAGAGCTTGTAGTGCAGCTCGCACCGCACCGTGCCCGACGCGACACCGATCGGCACGCGGTGCGTGCGCGATTCGCCGCTTGGGATCTGGGTGTTCACGGGCAGCGTCAGGCCGTAGGGACGCTTGTACGGGTCGCGGAAGGTCATGCGCGAGCGCGCGATTTCGTGGCCCGACTCGTCCGAGACGATCACGACCGATTCGACGGCGCGCTGCTTCAACTCCGTCGGAAAGTTGTGCCCCGCGCCCTTGTTCTCGATGGTCACGACGAGCTCGTTGCCGTCCAGTTTCGCGTCCCACGTGTACGCGCGGCGCAGCTGCGACTCGCTGCGCCCGCCGGGGAACGCGTGGCTGTGCACTGCCTTGACCGGGCCGCCGACCGCGACGGGCCGCTGGACGACCGTCATGTGGCAGTCGATGCAGACGTTGCCGGCCGCCTTGCCGCGCGGGGCGAGCTCCCACTGATATGGAGTTCCGTGATTGCGGTGGCAGGACGCGCAGGCCTCGACGGTGCCGACGCGCGGGTCGAAGGCCGTCTTGCACTCCGTGCCGCCGGTGAAGCGGCTGTAGTCCGCGCCTTCCTTCCAATGGCACGTCATGCACGTGTTGCCCTCTTCGAGATCGAAGTGGCGCCGGATCGGGTTTTGTCCGATGCCGCTCTCGAAGATCGGGCGCGGGGTGTGGCAGATGATGCAGTCGGCCTGGCTGAAGCGCCCGGTTCCAAGGCGCACCTCCTCGTCGGTGAACGCTCGACCGTGCGTGTTCTGCTCGTGCTCGGCGTAGGCGTCGGGGTGACAACTCGCGCAGTAGCTGCTCTTCATCACCTCCTGCTCGTGCGCCGTCGACCCGAGTCCCGACTGGCTTGGCGGGGGCGTCCGCGGCGCTTCGGCGGACGTGACCTCGGCCCGTGCCTCGAGGATCGGCTCGTGCGTGCGACAGGCCTCCAGGACCCCGGCGACGAGGAAGGTGGTGGACAACAGGAGGGGGACGGCGATTTTGAGGTGCATGATGATCGAGGGTGTCGGCGGTTGCGGGCAGAGAACGCTAGGCCGCGCCTGGAACAGAGTCACGTCGGCCATCGTCGAATTCAGCGGCGCCAGGACGGCGTACGCTCGAGGGGCGGGAGCTTCATATCCAGGACCAGCGCGAAGCCCTTGTTGGTGGTCTTGCAGGGAATGGTCAGGTCGAGACGGATGTCCCGGCCGCCCGATTCCACAGCGGCGACGGAGTCCATTCGGCCCTCGCGTTCGAGCCCGTACTCGACGCTCGCGCGCACGGCCAGGAGCGGGGTTCCGCGCAGGTCCGTGACGATCACGTGGTCGTGCGTGACGTCGAGGTGCAGCGTTTCCTCGAGCGGCGCCTTCCCGAACTGGGCCAGGCCGCTGGACTTTTGATCCCCGACCCGCCGCACGCCCCGCGCGCGGTAGCTGAGCAGGTACGAGCCCGGGGCCAGTTCAGGTTCGACGAGAGCGACGTTCGTCGACAGGATGCCCAGCGGGACGGGATCCTCGAGGCTGCGTCTTCCGAAAGCGCCCTCGTCCGCGGCCGCGATGCGGGCGACCGGCGTGAACAGGACGTAGCGGTACTCCTCGACGATCGCATAGCGCTCGGGCCCGTCCGCGGGCGAGGTCTGGATCCAGCCGTCCACGCACACGGTCTCGTCCGCGTCGTACTCGACCGGCACCCCGTCCACGCGGGGACGAACCTGGATGTCGAAGTCGTCCTCGAGAACGTAGCGCGCCATGTCGACCCCGGCGCGCACGCTCGCGGCACAGCGGAAGCCGAGCGCGCCGGCCCTCTGCGAGACGACCGTCCCGCGTCGCACCGTGGCGCGACACATCAGGCGCGGGGCCTGGAACGACCCGCCGACGACCACGCGTTGCGCGGGATCCCATTCCGCGATCGCGTTGACTGGGCGCCGTTCGCGGCCGTAGCCGATGTCGAACACGCGCAGTTCGTGGCCCGGATACTTCACGAAGGGGCTGGAGGTCCACTCCCAGACGTTGCCCACGAGATCGAAGACGCCTTGCCTGCTGCGGCCGGCAGGGAAGCTCCCGACGGGCCGCGCGCCGCCCTTCTTCCTCGCGTGGTCCGTGGCCGCGTACTTCTCGTCGTCCCAGTCGTTGCCCCACGGGAAGTCCTGATTCGTGTCGCCCTTCACGGCGCGCTGGAATTCGAACTCGGTCGGCAGGCGCATCCCCGCCCAGCGCGCGTAGGCACGAGCCGCTGCGTAGTCGACGAACACGACGGGCAAGCGCAAGTCGTCCGCCGGAATCGCCCAGTCGACCCTGGACGCGTTCTGCAGCCACCAGGCGCGGCGATCGAACGTGCGTTTCGGCGCGGCGGCGTCCGACGCCGAGTTCGCCTGCGCGTTCGCGAACTCGGTCGCCGCCGCGGCGAGGGCGCTCTCGCACCAGCTCTCGAGAGGCAGTGCTCCGCCCGCGCGCACGAAACACCCGTACTGCTCCTGCGTGACCTCGGTCGCCATCATCCAGAACGGTTCGACCACGAGTTCCTGGCGCGGAGTTTCGGCGATCAACGCTCCCGCGAACTTCACGGCGTCCGGTTCCTCGCCGAACAGGCGCTCGACGTCCTTCACCTCGATGCCGATCCGCGTACGTCCGCCGGGCACGAACACAGAGGACGGTGGGGCCGCTTTCGTCTCGGCGGCGGCGAGGAGCAGGAGTGCGAGGCAGGGGGTCACGCGCACACAAGATAGACGCGCACGCCGACCCGGTGACAGATTCAGTTCGGAGAGGGTTCCGTGGCGGCGGCAGCCCGCTCGCGGTCGGCCTTCTCGCGGTCGGCCGCGGGGTCCCTCATCCAGCGCTCGCCGTGGCGCTCGAGGAGGACGAGGAAGCGGTCGAGGACGTCGGGATCGAAGGCCTTCCCACGCTGCTCGGCGAAGAACGCGAGGACCTTCTCCAGCGGCCAGACGTCCTTGTAGGCGCGCTTCGTCGACAGGCTGTCGAACACCTCCACGACACCGAGCACGCGGCCGGCGAGGGAGATATCGGTGCCCTTCTTCTTGTACGGATATCCAAGGCCGTCCCACTTCTCGTGGTGTTCGGCGACGATCTCGCGCACCTCACGCAGACTCTCGTGGTGTCCGAGCTTGCGCGCGCCGAGCGCGGGGTGCTTCTGCACTTCCTTGTATTCTGCGTCGGTGAGCGGGCCATTCTTCGTCAGGAAGCCCAGGTCGTCGAGGTAGATCTTGCCGTAGTCGTGCGCGATCGCGGCGAGTTCGAGGCGCTCGCGGCGCGCCGGCTCGATGCCCAGATCCTCGGCGAGGAAGCGGCAGTACTTGCGCGTCCGTGATCCGTGGCCGGCCGTGTACGGATCGACGCGCTCGATCGTGTGCGCGACCATCGACGAGAGGATCTCGACGAGATCGGCGAATTCGAGATTCGGCGACTCGATCTCGCGCTCCTTCAACGCGCGATGGAGGAACGCGGCGAGCGTGCGCGGATCGACGGGCTTCTGCAAGTAGTCCGAGGCGCCCAGCTTGATCGCGCTCACGGCCCCCTCGATGAGCGGGTGTCCCGTCATGAGGATCACGATCGCGTCGGGGAGTTTCGCCTTCGTCGCCTTGAGGACGTCCGCGCCTTCCGAGAAGCCGTCGAACACGACGTCGGTCACCACGGCGTCGAAGCGCTCGCGCTCCAGCAGCGCGATCGCCTCGCGCGGCGTCAGGGCGGGCGTGATCTCCAGGCCGGAGCGCGACAGGGCCGCCGCCATCAGCTCGAGCGTTTTCCGGTCGTCGTCGACGAGGAGGACGTGCGGTCGTTCGTGGTTCATCGGCGCGTGTTTCCGTTTCGATCGCGGGCAGACGTTGGTGTACGCGATCGTCGTCCGCGTTGGAACGCCCTCGCCAAGAAGGCCCGCTTCCGAGCCGCGCTTGGTACACTGAACCGGATGGACGCCGCCTTCGAAACGCGCACATTCACCCTGTCCGAGGCGGCCACCCGGGGCAAACGCCTGGACCACGTCGTGCAGAGTCTCGTCTCGGGGGTGTCGCGCAGCCGCCTGCAGGCCTGGATCCGCGACGGACAGGTCCGCTGGCTCGGAGCCGTGGTCTCGAAGCCCGGGCTCATCCTGCTCGAAGGCGGGGCGCTCGAGGTCGATGTCGAAGTACGGCCCAGGACGCCGAGATCGCGGGCGACTTCTGACATCGTGATCCTGCATTCGGACGACGACATCGTCGTGATCGACAAGCCGGCGGGTTTGTTGACGCATCGCAATTCGGAGCACGGGGAACGTGGCGCAGCGGACCTGGTCCTCGAACGCTTCGGCCGCCTCGGCGACATCGGCGATCCGCTGCGTCCGGGAGTCGCTCACAGGATCGACCGCGAGACGAGCGGCGTGCTCGTGTTCGGCCGCACGGACGAGGCGTTGCGCGCGCTCAAGGACCAGTTCCGCGCGCGCGGGATCGCAAAGACGTACACGGCGATCGTGCACGGTTCTCCGCGCTTCGACAGCGACTGGATCGAGAGCTGGCTCGGTCGGTCGGACCGCCTCCGCGATCGAATCGGAACGCTGCCCGAGGGCGAGGGACGATTCGCATCGACCTACTACGAGACGCGCGAGCGCTTCGACGGTTTCGCTCGGCTCGACGTGTTCCCGAAGACGGGGCGCACGCACCAGATTCGCGTGCACTTGTCGGCGGCGGGACTGCCGCTGGTCGCGGACGACTTGTACAAGCCTCGCGGCCGCGCGATCTCCAGGCTCCCGGACGGCGCGCCGGAGCTCACGCGCCACGCGCTGCACGCCGCGAAGCTCGAGTTCGACCATCCAAGGAGCGGCGAGCGCGTGTCGTTCAGCGCGCCGCTCGCGCGCGACATGGCCGATCTCGTCGACTGGCTCTCCGCTCACGCGCCCGTTCGCGACTGAACCGCACGGAGCGAGGCTGCGATCTAGAATTGCAGCGTCAACTTGCGCTCGGCCTGACCACTCAGCGACACCGGTTTTTCGACGGACTTCCCGTCCTCGCGCACGGCGCGCACGCGGTACTTGCCGGCCGAGAGGGGACCTATGCGTTGTTCGTCCCGATTCTGGCCGCCTCCCATGAAGCGTTTCTGCATCTCGGCGAGTCCCATCATGCTGGCCAGGTCACGTCCGGCCGCATCCAACACGACGAGCTGCGCGTCGACGGCCTCGCCCTTGTCGTCCACGACCCGGACGACGAGCATCGTTCCGCCGGCGAGCGTGAGCTTCACCTGCCTGGTCGTGCCGACGTCGACCTCGACGCTCGGGCTGTCGGCGCTGGCCCGGTCGCCCTCTCGCGCGCTGAAGGTGTAGCGACCCGGCGCCAGGCCGCTGTAGTTCGCCTTGCCGTCGGGACCGGTCGCCACCATCGACAGCACGTCGACGAGTTGGCCCTCCGCATCACGAGCGAAGACGCTCGAGGCCGCGACCGGGCGATCGTCGGGACCGACGACGGTGACCTCGACTACGCCGGGCTTCTCGAGCCGGAAGTCGACGCCCTTGATCCACTCGCCGTCCTTGACGGCCACGTGCTTCTTCGTGACTCGACCGAAGGTCCGCTCCTCGCCGAGCATTCCACCGAGCGGTGATCCACCGGCGGCGACGGTGTAGACGCCGGGCTTGATCGCATCGAGGTCGAAGCGACCCTCCGCGTCCGTCGACTTCATGACGAACTGTCCGCCGAAGAGCGAACCGGTCTCCACGCCGCCCTCCTTCTGCAACGTGATCGTGACGCCGCTTGCGGGAGCGCCGTCCGGTCCGAGGACGCGGCCGCTGATGCGAGCGTTCGGCATCACGAGGTCGAGTTGGTGATCCTTGACGGCGGGAACCACGCGCTTGAATTCCACGCTCGACTGCTCGCCGGGCTTGCCGCTGAAACTCTGCACGGTGACCGAGAAGCGCCCCGGCCCATCGAGGTCCACGCTGTACGTTCCGTCCGCGCCGAGGCTCGCCGTCTTCATCCCCGCGAGCAGGTCCTTCGATTCGCCGGTGAAGACGATCATCGCTCCGCTGAACGGTTCGCCGCCGTGCATCACGCGACCGTGGACGCGCACGGGGTCCTTGGGCGGCGCGCCGAGGACGACGTGCGCTTCCTCGCCGTCGACGATCTCCGCGCTCGCCATCTTGATCTGCGACATGATTTTCGCGGGATCCATCTGGGAGCCGTCCTCGTCGGCCCCGCGTCGGTTCGTGCTGATCGCGACCACCTGGTAGGAACCCGGCTCGAGGTGGTCGATCGTGAAGCGACCGCTGGCGTCGGTGAAGCCGGTGGCCTGGTTCGCGGTCGAGAGCAGCGTCGCTTGCACGAGCATCGCAGGCGCCGGACGTCCGGCGTCGAACACCTCGCCCGTCAATCGGCCGCCCACGCGGAGCGTGATCACCACGCCCGAACGCTCTTCTCCCGGCGGGACGTCGACGGGCGTGTCGAGGCTCCTCGCGTGGTTCTTCGCCGTCGCGAAGAGCTTGACCTGGCCGCCCTTGAGGCCGGTGATCGTGAAGCGGCCCTGGTCGTCCGCGATCGCGCTTGGAGACTTCGTCGAACTGACCTGGCGCATCCAGGCAGGTTCGCCGGTCGCCACCTCGACCTCGGCTCCCGGCACCGCGACGCCGCGCGGGTCCGCGACGACGCCGGAGACCCGCGCCGCCTTCTCGAGCGTGATCACGATCTCGTCCGCGTCCGCCGCGAGAGGCAGGGTGAGCGCCTTCGGATCCGACGTCGCGTGCTCCGCCGCCTGCGCGGTCAACTGCCAATCGCCCTCGCCCGGGAGTTCGACGAGGAAGGCGCCCGCTTCGCTCTTCACCGTGTTCTCGATGTGCTCCTGGCCGAACTCCTTGAGGAGACCCTTGCCGATGCCCTGAGCCACGATCGTGAATTCCTTGACGGGCGCTCCGAGCGTGTCGACGACGCGGCCGCGGACTCCGCTCGGCGGCCGAAGCACGAGCGCGAGCGCCTTGGTGTTCGGCTTCACGTCGTCCTTGCGCGCGCGGAACTTCTCCTTCTCGCGATCGGGCGAAGCGCCCGGGGCTTCTGCCTGGGCCTTCAGGGAGAACGGTCCCGGGCCGAGGCCGCGCACGGCGAAGCGACCGTCGTCGTCCGCGATCGCACTGCCCGTGGCACCCCGAGCGGCATTGAACGCCGTCATGCCGTATTGCTGCGTCTTGTCGAACTCGACCTCGATGCGCACGCCCTTCCCGGGACGACCGTCGGGCCACGTGATCGAACCCTCGATCGAGTTGCCCTGCCCGAGTTCGACCACCAGGCCCTCGACGACGGCGCCGTCCGTGATCTGGAGCTTGAGCGGGTCGCCGGCGATGAGGCCTTCCTTCTTGGCCGAGAGCCTCAACGCCCCGACCGAGACGGCCGGCAATTCGAACCCACCGTCCGACGCAGTCTTGCGCTCGCGCACAGCCTTGTCGTCGAAGCCGAACCAGCGCCCCGGCCGCAGCGCGCGCACCTCTGCGTCGGCGATGCCCGCTCCATCGGGACCGACGACGCGCCCGCGCACCGTCCCTCCGCGCCCGAAGCGCACGTCGATTCGACGCGTGCGACCCGGCGCGAGTTCGCCTACCGACTGCACCAGCGCGGGATGTGTATCGGGGGTGAACGCGAGCTCGAACTCCTGGCTGGTCGGCAGCGCACGGAAGATGAAGCTGGCTTCGGACACGCGCGCACGGCGTCGGACACGCTCCCTGCCACCGTCCGCCGCGATCTGCTCGATCACCGAGCCGAGTTCGACGGGGATCGCCTCGGTGATCGGGCCCGCGCCCAGGGGCGCTTCCACGCGGCCCTCGATGCACCCGCCGCACACGGTCGCGATCAGGACGGTTGCCTGTGCGCGCGGATCGACGGAGAGCGGCTCCCTGGAGTAGAGGTAGCGACCGCGGGCGCACACCCAAGCAGTCTTCGTTTCCACGGGAAGTCGCAGCGCGAAGGTCCCGTCCTTCTCGACCTTGGCCCGCGCCAGGAGCGAAGCAGCCTCTGCTTGGATCTCCTTCGGGTCTCCTCCGAGCACGTCGCCGATCGGTCCTTCCCGCGGGTCGACCGAGGTCGCGAACACCTCGAGTTCCTCGTCGATGCACGCGCCGTCCGACGTCACGCGGCCCACGAGCGGCAATCCTCCGATCGCCACGGTCGGAGGCGAGACCTCCGTCCGCGCCGGTTCGACCGCGGTCACGTCCTCGAGCGGGCTTGGGGCGTTCTCGGGCTTCTGCAGTCGAGAAGCAGCCGAGGCCTCGGCATCCTGCAGGAGACGCTCGTGCTCGGCCAGCGCACTGTTCTTCGCGGACTCGTGCGACCACCAGGCGATACCGAGGACGAGAGCGAGAGCCAGCATCACGCCGGCGAGGACGACGGTCTTCATGCGATCGTCGGCGCGGAGGATTGGGGGAGTCGACGTTCCGCTCCGACGTGCGCGATCCTACTCGCTACCGCGCGTACTTCATGCTCCCGATCGCGCCGGACTCGCCAAGACCTGTGTAAGGGTGAAGGCGCTATCCCCCGAACGAGATCGTCATCTTGCGTTCAGCCTGCCCGGTGAGCGTCACCGACTTCTCGACCGTCTTCCCGTCGGTCGCGACGGCCTTGACCTTGTACTTGCCCGGAGCGAGCGGGCCGATCTTCTGCTCGTTTCCGCCCGGACCCGCGCGCGTCATGCGCTCCATCATGTCCTGGGCGCTCATCAGGCCGGCCACGTCGCGCCCAGCCTCGTCCGTGACGCTCACGCGCGCGCGCAGCGGCTCGTCGTTGGCGTCGGTCGTGGTGACGTACAGCAGCGTGCCCTGCGACAGCGTGATCTTCACGCTGGAAGTGCCCGTCGAGCGCACGTCGACCTTCGTGCTCTCGCCCGATGAGAGCGAGTCCTTGCGCGCGCTGAACGTGTGCGCTCCCGGGGAAAGTCCGGCGTAGCGCGCCTTGCCGTTCGCATCCGTGCGCACGGTCGACATGCGATCGACCGCCCGACCGGCATCGTCGCGCGCGAAGATCGAAGCACCGATCACCGGCGCGCCGCGATCGTCGAGCACTTCGACGTCGACCCCGGCCGCATTGTCGAGCCGCACGTCCACGTTCTTGCGCCACTCGCTCTCGGCCAGCTGGATGTCCTCGACGACCTTGCGTCCGTACTTCGAGTCGCCCGAGCCTCCCGGACCGCGGAATCCGCCCATCATCGAGCCGCCGACGGAGAGCGTGTACGCGCCCGCTCGCAGCGTGTTGATGTCGAAGTTCCCGTCGTCGTCGGTCGTGATCTCGTTGAAACCTCCGCCCATCATCGAGCCACCCACACCCATCGAAGAGGCGTAGAGCGACACGCGGATGCCCCGCGCCGGATCGCCTTCCGGCGTGCGCACGCGACCCGAGATGCGCGCGGTCGGCAGCGCGAGGTCGACGACGGCTTCCGCTCCGGCCTTCACCGTCTCGACGAACTCGAGCAGGCTCGCGCGTCCGCCGCCCTGTTGCACGGTGATCGAGTAGTCGCCGGGCTTGTCGAGCTGGATCGCGTACATCCCGTCCGCTCCCGACTGCGCGGTCTTCATGCCAGGTCCGAACGAGTCGCCCTGTCCCATGAACGTGACGCGCACTCCGCCGACCGGCGCGCCGCCCTGCGTGACTTTGCCGCGCACCGCGACCGGGGCCTCGGGCGGAGCGCCGAGCACCACGTGGGTCTCCTGGGCTTCGACGACGTCCGCGTTGGCGCTCTTCATCTTGGAGAACATCGCGCCCATCCCGCCGTCGCCGCCGCCGCGCCCGCCCGGTCCGCCCTGTCCGAGCGTCTGCAGTTCGCTCGCGGCGGGCATCGCCGTCACGCGCCAGGCGCCGGGCGCGAGGTGGTCGAGTCGGAAGCGCCCCGCGGCGTCCGTGCGCGCCGACGCCGAGGCGAAGCTCTTCATGTCCATCGCGGTGATGCCGCGGCCAGCCGCCGGGCGACCGTCCTCGTACGACTCGCCGACGATCGAACCGCCCTGGTGCAACACGAGCACGGCATCGCTGATCGTGGCACCGGCCACGATGTCGAGGCCGAGTTCGTCGCTCTTCGACCACGCGCTCGATTCGGCGACGAGCACGAGGCGGCCGGCCTTCAGCTCGGACAGCGTGAAGCGTCCGTCCGCGTCCGTGCGCGCCTTGATCGAGTCCTCGGGCGCGCCGAAGCCGCGGCCTCCGAACATGCCGCCGCCGCTCGTGACCGGTGCGACCGTCGCGTTCGCCACCGGAGTCCCGAGCGGGGAACGCACCACTCCCTGCAAGATCGCCCCGCGTGCGAGGGCGATCGCGAGCGGTGCGGCATCGGGTTTCACCGGCACTTCCACGTCGATGCCGTCGCTCGTCACGAAGCCGTCCGAGGAGATCGTGAGTTTGTAGGAGCCCTCGCGTTGGAACGTGAACGTGAACTCGCCGCGCTCGTTGTTGACGTCTTGCGACGTGCGCTGGTTGCCGCCGAAGGCGAAGGCCATGCCTCCACCGCCGCCGCCACCGCGCCTGCCGCCACCGCCGTCGGCGTTGTTCGCCTGGACGCGGAACACGGGCACGGGCTTGCCATCCACCTGCGAGGTGACGACTCCGCGCACGACGAGGGGGGCCTCCAGCGTGAGGACCGTGTCGCTCGTGCCGGACTTGACTCCCGCCGCCCGCGCGCGCCACGCCAGACGACGGCGCGCGTCGACGTCACCCTCGTCGATCTTCGCCGCGTCCTCGGGCTTCAGGGACTCCGCCGCGAGCGCATAGCTGCCTGCCGCGAGCCCCTTCGCGAGGAAGCGCCCGTCCTTGTCCGCCACGAACTTCGGATCCTCACTGCGGCGCATCTGGATGCGGAACTGACCGGGACCGCCACCCTGTCCGCGGTCGCCGCTCACGCTCACTTCAGCGCCCGCCGCGGGCGTGCCGTCCTTCCAGCGCACGACGCCTGCGATCGTCTCACCCGCGCCCAGCGCGAAGTCGATGCCCGACACGACGCTCTTGTCGACGACGTCGACCTTTTGCGGGATGCCGGCGAGCGACGGGTAGCACTTCTCGCCGAGGATGCTGTCGTACTGCGGATTGACCGGGATGATCCGGTAGCCGTGCTCCTGCATGTACTTGG
>JBGATY010000115.1:0-12871 GCA_044228955.1 Planctomycetota bacterium
GCCGCCTAATTGCCACCGTGGCGCACTTGCCCCTCAAGGCCCCGGCTCCCGCACCCACGATCGCCCGCGCGCGCCGGGCAGGACGGTCACGCGCGACCCGGTTCCCTCGTCTTCTGGGCAGATTTCCTTGTCCGTGAACCCCACCCCGCCCGTGCCCTCGACCCCGCCTCCGACCGCGAAGAAGCGTGGCCTGTTCGCATTCTTCTTCAAATCCGCCCTAGGGTGCACGGCGTTCGCGTTCGGCGTCCTGGTCATGTTCGTGCTCCTCTTGCCGACGATCGCGAGCGGGCCGGTCGCGAGCTACGCCGCCGACGAGTTCGGGAAGCGCTTCCAGGGCCAGCTCGAGATCGGAAACGCGAGCCTTGCGTGGTTCAGCGAACAGAAGCTCGATCGGGTCGTCGTGCGCGATCCCGAGGGGCATGAGATCGTGCGGGCGTCGGCGGTCTTGCCTGCGCTCGTCACGCTGATGCAGTCGAGCGGCGGCAAGTTCGGCCGCGTGAGCCTCGAGCTCGACGCGGATCTCGTGCAGGACGACGCCGGCGTCACGAACCTGCAGCGCGCGCTCGAGCAGAAGAAGCCGACCACGCCGTCCGCGAACGCGTCGGAGAGTTCCGGCGACGACCCACTCGCGCTGCTCGCGAAGCTCGAGCTCGACCTCGTCGTCAAATCGAAGAAGCTCACCTGGTCGGACCGCGAGACGCGCCGCATCGGGATTCCGTTCGAGGTGCGCGACCTCGACGCGAGTGTGAAGGCACGGCCCGGCGCGCCGATCCTCGTGCACGCCGTCGGGAAGATCGTGTCGGAACAACCGGGTGCGCTCGCCGTCGACGCGACCCTCGGCGGTCCGATCGATGCGCGGAAATCCTGGCCGTTCGGCAAGGTCGACGCCTCCGTGCGCGTCGAGGGCTTCTCGACCGCCATGGTCGACGGTATGGCGAACCTCGGCGGCAACCTCGTCGAAGTGCTCGGCAAGCGCTTCACGCTCACCGCGACGGCGAACGGCGCCACATCGAATGCCGGCAATGTGGAGGTCGCCCTGGACGGCGAACGGGCCGGTCTCGCGCTCGTCGGACGCTTCGAGGACGGCGTGCTGCGCTCGGGTGAAAAGGCCGGATTCGTCGCTACTTTTCCCGCCCCGCGTGGATTCCTGAAGCAGTACGTCGACGCCAACCTGCCGAGCGGCACGACCCTCGCGCTCGACGCCGGCACGAAGCCCTGGACGATCACTGCGAAGAGCTTCGCGATCCCGCTGCCGCCGAGTGGGGCGACCGATCTCGCGAGCCTCGCTCCGACGCTCGAACGCGCCGCGCTCGACATGAAGCTCGAGGTGCCGAGTCAGTTCGCATTCGAAAACGAGTTCACGCGCGCGGGCGGCGTGAAGCTTTCGGTGCGAACGATCCAGGCGAACGTCCGATTGCTGCCAGGCGAGCCCCTCGTCGCGCGCGTCGAGGCGGCGCTCGACTCGGGCCGTGAAGGGAGCGTCGTCGTCGACGTGAGCGCGCGCGACGCCTGGAAGAAGCTCGGGGCAGGAGCGCTTCCCGTCGTCGACCTCGAGGCGAAGGTGACCGACCTCGCCACGGCTGCGCTGGGCGCGCTCGCTGGACAGTCGGAGCGCATGACGGCCGCACTCGGGTCCACTCTCTCGCTGGACGTCGAAGCCAGGAACGTGAGCCTGGAAGCCGGCACCTTGCGTGCGAGCGTCGTCGGCCATGAGGGCACGATCTCGCGCTCGTCGCTGACGCTCGCGGCACGCGTCGCGGGCGGGCAGGCGTTCATCGACGGCGAGAACAGGTTGCGCGTCGCGCTCTCGCCTTCCGCGGAGTGGCTGGCGCGCGAAATCGCGGCCGTCTCGCCGGCGGGAACGGACATCGTCGTCGATGCGGGCCAGGACGCGATCACGTTGGAGGCGACAGACGTCGTCGTGCCCATGCCCGATCCGAAGGGCGGCGACTTCATGGCCGCGCTGAAGCGGACGGCGGCCGGTTCGATCACGTTGAGGGTCGCCGGCGCGAGCTACGCGGACGCGATCTTGAAGGCCGCGAAGACGCGCATCTCCACGAGCGGAATCGACGCGACCGCGAAGCTCGCGCCGGGCGGTGGGATCACGCTGACGGCGCGCGGCGATTTCCGTCAGGGGCCGGTTGACGGCAAGTTCGTCGTCGACGCTTCGGCCGCGAATGCGTTCGCGTTCGCCGACAGCAACGGGGCTCTACCTCCGATCGACGCGCGTGTCGTGGTCACGAACCTGCCCGCCGGTCTCGTCGACGCGTTCTTGCAGCACCGGAACGTGGTCGAGCGCACGCTCGGCGACAAGTTCTCGCTCGCGCTCGATGCGCAAGGCGCGAGCGCGACGAGCGGCACGCTGCGCCTCGCGCTCGACGCTCCGAACGCGAAGATCGCGCTGGGCGGTCGCATCGACGGCGGGACATTCAGGGCGACTGGCGAGGACGTGCTGCACGCCGAGCTGCGCGTGAGGGGAGACGTGCTGCGCGACGAACTCGCCGCCTTCATGCCCGCCGAGACGGTCCTGAAATGGCCGAATGACCTGGCCGCGATCACTTGCGACGCGCGCGACGTTTCGGTGGCGTTGCCGAAGCCGGGGAGCACGCAGGCGTTCGACCTGGGAGCGATGCTCGACGGCGTGGCTCTGCGCGTGAACCTCACCATCGCAGGGGTCGGATTCGAGAACGCAAGGACGAGGCAGTTGAAGATCGACGCCGCGGCGAGCGACATCGCGATCGAAGCGACGCTCGCTCCGGCCGTTCCGCTGGCCCTGAAGCTGCGCGCGAACATGAGCCCCGGTCGCGACGCCCGGCTGGAGATCCAGGCGACTCTCGCCGACCCGTTCGCGATCGTGAAGGGGGCCGCGTTGAAGCCGATCGACGGCCGCATCGAACTCACCGGCCTCGACACGAACGTGCTCGACGCCCTCGCCGGACAGGACGGAACGATCTCCGGACTCCTGGGCAACGAACTGCGGGTCGTCGTCGAGGCTAAGAATGCGAGTCTCTCGAGCGGCGCGCTCGTGGTCGATGCCGCGTCGCCGGCGATGAGCCTGCACGCGAGCGCGCGCTTCGACGACGCCGGCCTGCACATGGACGGCCGAGACGGCCTGGACGTGCGGCTCACGCCATCCGCCGAGTTCGTCGAGGCCCGCCTGGCGAAGCTCCTGCCGGCCGGCACGCGCCTGAGACTCGCGAGCGACGCCGGCCCGCTCACGCTCGCGCTGCGCGACGTCTCTGTCCCGATGCCGAAGGCGAACGAGGCCTCGACCGCGTTGCAGACACTTTCGAAGCTCGCCTTCAAGCTCGAGGCCGCGGTGCCGGGCCTCGTCTATTCCGACGCAGCCACGGATGCGGCGCAGAGACCGGTGAGCGTCACCGGCGTGCGGCTCCAGAGCACCTTCGCTCCGGGCGCACAGCCGTTCGCGACGCTTTCGGGCACGATCGTCGACGAGCCTCCCGGCGAGATCACGGCCGACATCCGCGCGCTCGATCCGTTGACGAAGCTCAACGAGACGGGCGGTCTCGACACGTTCCGCGCGAAGATCGACGTGCGCGCGACCCGCGTGCCGACCGCTCTGGTCGACGTGCTCGCGCGGCAGGACGGTCTGCTCGTCGAAACCCTGGGTGCGCGGCTCGACCTGACCGTGAGCGCGCCCGAGATCGCGCTCTCGAGTGGGGCCTTCCAGATCGACGTGCACTCCGAGCAGCACGGGGTGAAGGGCAAGGGCCACCTCGAGAAGGGCGCGATCGTGATCGACGAGGTCGACGGCCTCGTCGCCGTCGTCGGCCTCGGCCCGGTGATGTCGAAGCGCGTCGTCGGCAAGCTCGTGCCGACGCTGGTCAACGTCAGCAAACCGGAGACGGCGGCGCCCGCGAAGTTCTCGGTCGACGCGCTGAGGTTCCCGCTCGACGGCGACCTGCGCAAGCTCGACGGGATCGTGCGCATCGACCTCGGCGAGGTGAACTACGCGCTCTTTCCCGAGCTGTCTTCGTTCTTCAACGACAAGGGCGGGATGTCGTCGACGAAGATCCCGGTGCTCACCGTCCCGATCACGAAGGGCGTCGCGGGCTACCAACGACTGCCGGTGCGGATCGGGGACCGCGAGTACATCTTCAGCGGAACGTACGACATCGTGAACGATGCCGCGCAGTTGACCGCGAACGTGCCCGTGAACCTGCTCGGGAAGAAGGTGAGCGCCGAACTCGAGAAGCTGCGCGAATACATCGACCCGTCGATCACCGTCCCGCTCACGATCAGGGGCTCGCTCGTGAAGCCCAGCATCGGGGTCGACGACAAGGCGCTCCTGAAGGTCATCAAGGACGCCGGCGCGAAGGCGCTCGAGGGGGCGGCGGGCGGCCTGCTCGACGACCTGCTGAAGAAGAAAAAGAAGAAGGATTGATCAGACCGCGACCGGCCGACCGAGCTTCTCCGACACGACCTCGCTGATCTTCGCGTACAGGTCGTGCCCATCGCGGTCGTCGGTCCAGGTGTTGCGCGCCGGGTTCCAATCGTAGTGCCAGGCGCGTGCTCCCGCCGCGAACCACATCTGGTTCGTCGCCGCCTGGCGGTTCAGCACGTAGCGTGTGCGACCCGCGAACTCGAGCGTGACGACCCCGTCGGTGGTCGCGAAATCGAGCTCGTCGGGGTCGAACGGCTCACAGAACTTCGCGACGCGCGCCAGGCATTCGTCGGAGAGTTTCGAAAACGTGCCGCGGTCCATGCTCGGAGCATCGTGCGCGGCAGGCGGTCGCGAGTCCAGCCGGAGTCCGGCTCCTTGCGATTACTGGGTCTCGACGCGCTCGAAGAGCCCCTCGGTGATCCACTCGCCGAACGAGCGCGAGATCGCGGTCTGGAGCGCGGCGGCGTCGCCATGGTGATGGCGGCTGCCTGCGGCAAGCGCCTCGCCGATCGTGTTGCCCGCCTTCAACGCGGATAGGACGTGGAACATCGGCTCGCCGACGTCCATGCGCCAGACGACCCACTCCTTGCGCCAAACCACGGTGAACGTGCGCTGTTTCGAGACCTGCGCCAGTTCCTCCTCCTGGCGGAGGGCTCGCACGATCGCGTTCGCGGCGTGATCGAAGCTCGCCAGTTCGAGGGCGGGAATGCACACGAGGCGCGCGGAAGTGAAGTCACTCGGCGCCACGCGCGCGACGTCCATGGACGTCAGGACCGGCGATGCGGGCGCGTCGAAGACGATCGACATCAGGCTCTCGAGTCGGGCCACGTCGTAGAGGAGCGCTTTCTTCGGGATGCGGAACTTGCCGGCCAGGAACTCGGGCAGCTTGCGTCCGAGAACGTTCAGCGACCAGTGCCGGGAGGGGAACTCGCGCAGGTAGGCGCGCGCCATGCGCCGGAACTCGTCGTGCCCGGCCAACGCTCGAACGGCCACGTAGTCGCCGGCGAGCACTTCGACGAGGCGCTCGAAGTACATGTCGGAGTAGATTTCGACGCGTTCGGCGGCCTTCAGGCGGCTCGATGGCTTCACGAACTCGGCGGCCGCGTGATCGCGCTCCTCTCTGGACTTCGAGCGACCCTCGTGCGGCCGCACGACCTCGCACTGGAACCAGTGTTCGATCTCGGCGAGCGGTTTCACGACTTCACCCGCGAGAGCTGGGCGAGAACCTTCGCCTTGCCCATGCCCGTGAACGCGCGCGCCCTCTCGGCCTCCGCGATCACGACGTCCAACTCGGGGATGTCTTCGTCCCACTCGTACAGGGCCGAGCGTCCGCCGGTCAGCTCGCAGGCCCTCTCACAGAGCTTCCACACCTCGCTCACGGCCTGGCCCGTGTGCGTGTCGAGGATGTGCGTGCCCTTGTGCGTGTGTCCCGCGACGTGGAACTGCACGACGCGATCCATCGGGATGCCGGCCAGGTATGCGTAGGGATCGAAGTCGTGGTTGAAGGACGACACGAACACGTTGTTCACGTCGAGCAGCAACCCGCAGTCGGCCTCCTCGGCCATGCGCGCCATGAACTCCCACTCGTTCATCGTCGTGGACTTGAACTCGACGTACGAGCTCGGGTTCTCGAGCACGAGGGGGCGTTCGAGGACGTCCTGCACGACCTTGATGCGCTCGACGACGTGGCGGAGGCACTCTTCGGTGTACGGCAGCGGCAGGAGGTCGTGCAGGTTGCGGTGCGCGACGCCGGTCCAGCACAGGTGATCCGACACCCATTTCGCCTTGCACCGCGATGCGAGGGCTTTCAGCGCCGCGAGATACTCGCGATCGAGCGGATCCATGCTGCCGATCGACAGCGAGACGCCGTGCATGACGATCGGATACCGCGCCGCGACCTGCTCCAGGATCCACGTCGGCCGACCGCCGATGCCCATGAAGTTCTCCGAGATGATCTCGAACCAGTCAACCGCCGGCTGCGTCTCGACGACGTGGCCGTAGTGCACGCTGCGCAGGCCGACACCCACTCCCAGATTGGGCAGGTCGAAGCGCGGCTTCCTCGGGTTCGTCTTCATCGGCTGCGGGGATGCGCATGCGGAGGAGAGCGACGCGAGCGCCCGCTCATCCTCCGCGAAACGCGAGCCTTGGATTCTAGTGCTGGATCGGAACGGCGCAGCCGCCGTGACCCTTGCACGAGTTCTTGCCGGCGCAGCCGTTGTCGCCCGACTTGCAGCCGCCGAGGCCCTTGCAGGAGTTCATGCCCTTGCAGCCGTGCTTGTCGACGGTCGCGCAACCGCCCATGCCTTTGCACGAGTTCTTGCCACCGCAGCCGTTGTTGCCGCTCGCGCAGCCGCCCATGCCCTTGCACGCGTTCATGCCCTTGCAGGCGTGAGCGGCGCTGGACACGGAGTTCATGTGCGATTGGTGCTTGTCGGTGGCACAGCTCGTGAGGGGGGCGCCGGCGATCAGGGCCGCGAACGCGACGGCGACGAGGGAATGGACGGGGGTGTTGGCCATTGGGAATCGGTCTCCAGGACTCGAGGTTGCTTGTGGACGAGGAATTGCGAATCGAAGCGCGGACGACGACTGCCGTCCGCGGCCGCCGAAACTACGAAGTGAACCCCCCGAATCGGACTTCCCTACGTCCGAAAAACTGGCCCACCGGCCGGTCGCCAGCTCTCGGAAGGCCTTTCGCGGCCTCCCGGGGGCGAGATTCCGCCTACTCGAGGCCCATCGACGCCACGCCCTCTTCGTCGAAACCGAGCATGTGCCCGATCTCGTGGAAGAGCGTGACGCGGATCTCCTCGACCAATTCCGCGCGCGTCTGGGCGAAGCGTTCGAGGTTGCGCTGGAAGAGGAAGATTCGGCGCGGCAGGTGACCGCTCGAGTCGCTCGGCATCTCGAGCTCCGACGCGCCGACGAACAGACCGAGGATGTCCGGCGGCGTCTCCGAGAGGTCCGCGCGGTCGATCATCCAGTCGAGCGGAACGGGCTCGACGAGGATTTCGGTCGTCTCGAGCGGCTCGCTGAACTGGTCGGGGAGTTCGTCGATCGCGTCCGACAGCACCGCATCGAATTCCTCGGGAGTGAGTCGCACCGGAGCCCGCGTGCCGTCGGCGCTGAGCGCCACCGACTCTGCGAACAGACGGTCCGCGGTCTCGAAATCGCCACGCAGATCGTGGATGAGCGACAGGCGTTCGAGCGCGGACGGGCTCTTCTCGATCCGGATCAGCTTCTGGAGCACCTTCTCGGCCGCGTCGACGCGCCATTCGCACAGGAGCAGTTGTCCTTCGGCCCACAGGAAGTCGGGGTGATCGTCGACGTCCGCGATCTCGCGCACGCGCTCGAGCGCCGAACGAGCGTGCGCCAGGTCGCCGAGTTCGGTCAGGGCGATGGCCTCGGGAATCCAGCGGTCGGGCCAGTCTGGATCGAGGCCGGACAGCTCGGTCAGCGCTTTTTCGGGCTCGCCGGCGTCGATCGCCGCCCACGCGCGCTCGACGACCGCGTCCTCGGGGCCGGGGGCGTCCTCGTTCCAGGGATCGTACTCGTCTTGAATGGGTTCCATGCGTGGGAGGGGGGATCATCGCAAGTATGAGCGGGCGAAACCAGAGCGCGATTGAGGCTCGTTCGCGCCGATGTAGGCTGCGTTCGAACGCGGAACAGCCGAATTGAGCACTTCAGCCCTCGCACTTCTCGACCCGAGCGTCGGCGCGCTCGAGGTGACGCGCTTCCTCCTCGCGCTCGGCGTCTTGCTGCTCGCGGCGCGGTCGCTCGGCGAGTTCGCGCGGTATTTCGGCTATCCGACGGTGCTCGGAGAATTGTCGGCGGGGATCCTGTTGGGCCCCGCGTTGTTCGGTCGAGTCGCGCCCGAATGGAACGCCTGGTTGTTTCCCAGCGCCGGGCCCTCCGCGGTCGTGCTCGATGGCTTGCGCACGCTGTCCGTGACGCTGTTCCTGCTCGTCGCGGGGCTCGAAGTCGACCTCTCGCGCATTTCACAGCGCGGGAAAGCGGCACTTTTCGTCGGCGCCTTCGGCATCGCGGTGCCGTTCGCGATCGGATGGGGGACCGCGCACGCGGCGCCGGAACTCGTCGGGTACGAGCCGCGCACCGGGCATGGTGTCGGCGTGTTCGCGCTCTTCATCGCCACGGCCCTGTCGATCAGCGCGCTGCCCGTCATCGCCAAGACGTTGATGGACTTGGGGATGTACAAGACCGACTTCGGGATGATCGTGATCGCGTCGGCGATCCTGAACGATCTCGCCGGCTGGATCGTGTTCGCGATCATCCTCGGCATGATCCAGAGCACGGACATCGCGCCGAACGTGTGGGGGATCGCGTTCTCCGCCATCGGTTTCGCGGTGCTGATGCTGACCGTCGGGCGCTGGATCGTGCACCGCACGCTGCCGTGGGTGCAGGCGCACACGGCCTGGCCGGGCGGCGTGATCGTGTTTTCCATATCGGTTGCTCTGGTGAGCGCAGCGATCACCGAATGGATCGGAATTCATGCCATTTTCGGCGCGTTCCTGGCCGGCGTCGCGCTCGGCGATTCGGCGCACCTGCGCGAGCGCACGCGGTCGACGGTAGCGGAGTTCGTGTCGTCGTTCTTCGCGCCGCTGTTCTTCGCGCTCGTCGGCCTGCACATCGATTTCGTGAGGCAGTTCGACTGGGTCGTCGTGTCGATGGTGCTCGTGATCGCTTGCATCGGGAAGATCGCCGGTTGCGGATTCGGAGCGCGTCTCGCCGGCGTGTCCACGCGCGAATCGATCGCGATCGGCTTCGCGATGAATGCGCGCGGCTCGATGGAGATCATCCTTGGCCTGACCGCGTTCCAGAATGGCCTGATCGGCGAGCGCCTGCTCGTGGCGCTGGTTTTCATGGCGCTCGTGACCTCGATGATGAGCGGCCCAGCCATCCAACGCGCGCTCGGCAGGCGCAAGCCGGCGCGATTCGCACGTGCATTGTCGAGCAAGGCCTTCGTGAGAGCGCTGTCCGCTCGCGACGAACTGGGAGCGGTGCGCGAACTCTCCGCCGCGGCCGCGCGCGCGACCGGGCTCGACGCCGCGCTCATCGAGGCTGCCGTCTGCAAAGGCCGACTCGAACGCGGGTCGCAACTGACCGACGACGTCGTCGCGCCGTGCGGACACGTCGAAGGCCTGGAGTGGCCGCTCGTTGCCTTGGGCATGTCGCGCTCGGGAGTGACCGTCGTCGATGGCGGGCGAGCCGCGCTGGTCTTCCTCGTGCTGACGCCGAGCGGTGGAGTGGATGCCGAAGCCGAGGTCCTGCGCGACCTCGAAACCACGCTCGGCGACGAATCGCTGCGCCGCAAGATCCTCGAGGTGCAAAGCTACACCGAGCTGCTCGCCCTCCTGCGCGCCGATGGCGCGGCGCGGTGATTGCGCGTGCGCCGAGCGAATCCACGGAGTATCTGTACGAGCAAGCAGGCCTGCTGGCGCGTTCGATCTCGCTCTCGTGCCGGAGGCCGGACGCTGTTGCCCATCCCGGGGAATTCGCCAACTTTGTCCAGTGATCCTCCGTTCCGCTGCAGTGAGCCCAATGACTGTCCACGAGCCTTCGGCGTTTCTTGCTGATATCCCCTCACCCCCGACTCCCGCGGAGTTGGTCGAGAGCAGCTGGTACTACTGGGTGATCGCACTGGCGGGCCTCGGGCTCTTGTGGTGGCTGCGTTCGCGCTCGAGAAGAACGCGCAAGTAGGGGTCCTTTGCATGCTGGGGCTCCGCGGGTGGACAGCGTTCGGTCTGACGGTGGCTCTCGAGTGGCCGATCTGCGCCCTGCTGTCCACGCTCGGGCTCTGTCGCACCGCGCTCTTCTGCCTGTTCGTGAACACGATGACCTGGTTCGCGCTCACCGGTGTCTTGGCGAGCTTGGATGCACCGGTCCCGCTCCTCGAGATGATCGTGATCGGGGTCGAAGCCTGGGCGATGCGGTGGTGCTTCGCAGTGTCGATTCAACGCGCGCTGCTCACCTCGGCGGCCATGAACCTCACGAGCTGGCTCCTTGGACTCGTCCTGCTCGAGGAGCTGTGGGGCCCGTCATGAGCGCATCGAGGGCGACGCTTCCGATCCTGGGCGTGATTCACGCCGGAAACGACCTCCTTGCGGGGTGGATCCTCGGCGGACTCGTCTCCCGGACGACCCCGGGCGCATGGCTCGTTGCGCTCGTCCTCTACAGCGCGTTGGCCTTCGCGGGACAATTTCCAACCGCGTTGTCGATCGAGCGCGGGCTGCGGCCGCGTTTCGGGCTCACGCTGGCGCTCGGATCGATGTGCGCGGCCGGCCTCCTGTGCGCGGCGCTGCCGCTTGCCGGAGTCGTCCTCGCTGGCGTGGCCTCGGCGCTCGTGCACGTGTGCGGCGGCGTCATGGCGTTGGATCTGCGGCGCAGGGAGAGGTCGTTCGGCTGGTTCTGCGCTCCCGGAGTTCTCGGCGTGACCCTGGGAGGATGGCTCGGGCACAGCTTCGGTCTGCCGGCGCCGACCGTCGTGCTCGTGCCCGCGGTGCTGCTCGGGGCGTGGCTCGTCCTCGATCGCACTGGAGCCAGGACGACGGATCTCGTCGAGCAGGGTATGGTCTGGCCCGCCTCAGCGAGCACTCGCGTCGTGCCCGGGGGTCGAGCGGCGCTCGTGATCCTGATGCTGCTCGCGCTCACGTCGCGTTCGGCGATCTGGGATGTCGTTCAAGCCACGCGAGCGGGAAATGCCGGTGCTCTGGCCGCGCTCGCGCTCTCCGCCGCCCTGGGCAAGGTGCTCGGAGGTTTCATCTCCGAGCGTTGGCACAGCGTGCGTTCCGTGGCGGTGCTCCTGGTCGCGGCCGGATTCCTGCTCGACTGCTTCGGTCACGACCTGGCCGTGGCTTGCGTGGGAATCGCCCTGCTGCAGTCGACGATTCCCGCCGCCGTCGTGCTGCTCTCCGGCGATGTTCGCATGTCGTCCTCGCTGGCGGTGGCCTGCGGTTTGGGGCTCACCGTCGCGTTGGGCGGGGTCGCCGCGCTGATCGTGCCGCCGTCGTTCCTGCTGCACACGCTTCCGGCGATCGCGTTGCTCCTCGCCTGGCGCGCTTCCATCGGAGAGCGGCCCGCCACGGGCGGCGGGGGCATCGTGACGACGCCGGTCGTGCTCGTCGACGGGCAGACGACCCCCGTCACCGTCCGCTTTCAGAAGTCTCTCTAGCGCTTCTTCTTCGGCGCCGATGCGCGCACTTTCGCCTGCGACGAGGCGAACGAGCAGATCGGGCACTGGCTCATGTCGTGGCGCAGCGCGGGGCAGTGTTCGCGGCCGAAGAGGATGATCTTCAGGTGCATCGGGATCCACGACTCGATTGGGAACGCGGCCTTGAGATCGCGTTCGGTGCGCTCGACCGACGAGCCGTCGGACAGGCCCCAGCGCTCGGCGAGACGATGGATGTGCGTGTCGACCGGGAACGCGGGGACGCCGAAGGCCTGCGCCATCACCACGCTCGCGGTCTTGTGGCCGACGCCGGGGAGCGCTTCGAGTTCCTCGAAGGTGCGCGGGACGACACCGCCGTGACGCTCGACCAGCAACTTCGACAGCGCCGCGATGTTCTTGGCCTTCGCCGGCGCGAGTCCGCAGGTCTTGATCAGCGCGTGGATCTCGCCGACGTCGAGCTGCGCCATCCTCGCCGGCGTGTCCGCGCGCGCGAACAGGGCCGGCGTGACCAGGTTGACGCGCGCATCGGTGGTCTGCGCCGACAGCACGACCGCGACGAGCAACGTGAAGGGACTCCGATGCTCCAGCGGGATGGGGGGATCGGGGTACAGCTCGTCGAGCAGCGCCCGAATGCGTTCGACCTTCTCCGCGCGATTCATCGCCGTAGGATAACGCGCACATGAACCTCGACGAACGCATGCAGGACTTCCTCGCCGGCACGACCTACGCGGTTGCCGGCGCCTCGCAGGACCGCGCGAAGTACGGCAACAAGGTCCTGCGCTGCTACCTGCAGCACGGACGCCGCACGTTCGCGGTGAACCCCAAGGACAGCGAGGTCGAGGGCGTGCCGTGCGTCAAGAGTCTCGCCGCGCTGCCGGAACGCGTGCACGGCCTCTCGATCATCACCCCGCCGCCCGTCACCGAGAAGCTCGTGGAGGACGCGCACGCGGCCGGCATCACGCGCATCTGGATGCAACCGGGCGCCGAGAGTCAGCGCGCGATCGAACGCTGCCGCGAACTCGGCATCTCCTGCATCGCCGGCGGACCGTGCCTGCTCGTGGTGCTCGGCTACCGCGAGCACGCGTGAGCCTCATCACCACCTCACGACCGTGACTTCGCCCGGCACGAGTTGGAGTGGGCGTTTGCCCAGCACATCGTTTCCGCGCACCACGCGCAGTTCGACCGCGTCCTCTCCCACGGCGTACACGCGCGACGCATCGGACGTCACCAGTTGAAGCGTCGAACTGCTCCAGCCACGTGCCTCGAATTTCCAGATCGTACGTTCC
>JBGATY010000116.1:0-12826 GCA_044228955.1 Planctomycetota bacterium
GGCGTTGGCGTGCACCAAGGCGAAGCATGTCGACATTCCGGGCGTGACGCGCTGAGAGCGCGCCCTGGGGCTCTCCACTCGTTCCCTCGAATTGATCCGCACATCGGCGGGCGGGAGTAGAATGCCACGCATCGGATCGGCCAGTTCTGCGGCGAACGGGTGGACGTGGATCCGAGGGCTTCGCGCGCGACGATCACCGCGAGGTCACCCCACGGTGCATAACCCAAGTCAGGCCCCGCTTCCCATGCAACGATCTCTCCACGCCCTGTTGGCGGCCGTTGTTCTCGCACTCTCGGTTCATGGCCAGGAAGTGGGGCGAGTGCGCCGGCTAAGTCAATCGAACACTGGATTGGCCGGTAATTCGGACTCGACGTTCTCCTCGATGTCCCAGGACGGCCGCATCGTCACGTTCGAAAGCCTGTCGACGAATCTGATCCCCACGCTGTTCACGTTCTACTCCGACATCTACTACGTCGATACCACGACGGGTGTCATCGACATCGCGAGCGTCGATTCGAACGAGCTTCACGGCGGATCCCCCGGGTCGACGGATGCGGCCGTTTCGGGTGACGGCAATTCGATCGCGTTCCGCAGTGGGGGGAACAACCTCGTTGCGGGCGACACAAACAACACGTTCGACATTTTCGTGCGCAACATCGCGGCCGGCACGACCGAGCGCGTGAACCTGTCGGTCACCGGGCTCGAGCTCAACGGTCCGTCCTCGCATCCGGCCTTGTCGTTCGACGGGCGCTTTGTGGCGTTCGAAACACGGGCCACCAACGTCGATCCGTCGGACACCAGCAACGAGCCCGACATCTACGTCCGCGATCGCCTGCTTTCGACGACCACGCGCGTGAGCACCGATGGGCTCGGGAACGGGCACGGGGACGACTGCTGCATTTCGTCGGACGGCCGCTTCGTCGCTTTCACGAGCAACGTTCCGTTCCTCCCGGCCGACACGAACGGCGTGCAGGACGTCTACGTGCGCGACATGACCCTGGGCATGCTGTCGCTCGTCAGCTCGACACCCGCCGGAGTGGTCGGCAACAGCGATTCCGTCATGCCTTCCATCTCGGGCGACGGCTCCAAGGTGTCGTTCAGCAGCCGCGCGCCGAACCTGTATCCGGGCGTCGACGGGAGCATCTATCAAGTGCTGGTCAAGAACCTGACCACCGGTTCGATCGCACTGGCCAGCCAAAGTACGTCCGGTCAGTTGTGCTCCGCGGACGCCTACCAGAGCGCGATCAGCGCCGACGGCAATCACGTCACGTTCAGGACCTCGGGCTCCAATCTGGCGCCCAACGACCTGCCCTCGAATCGCGACGTCTTCGTGCGGGATCTCGCTCTCGGTCAGACTATTCCGGTCAGCGTCAATTCAGGTGGCGTATTGAGCGACAATCATTGCGACGCTCCTTGCATCTCCGCAGACGGTCAAGTCGTCGCGTACGACAGCGTCTCCACGAATCTGATTCCCGAGGACACGCTCGGCATTCGCGACGTGTTCGTGGCCTATCGCGTCTCACAGCCGACCCATCGGAGCTTCTGCTACTCGGGCAACTCGATCTTCTGCCCGTGCAGCAACGGCGGCTTGCGGGGCCGAGGGTGCAACCACTCGGCTTCGAGCCAGGGCGCGCTGCTGCGCGCGACCGGGACACCGAGCATCGCGGCGGACAGTGTCCTGCTGGAATCGATCAACATGGTGCCCGGCACGAGCGCCCTCTTGTTCCAGGGCACGGCGCGCCACAATGCCGGTCAGGGTTCGACGCTGGGCGACGGCTTGTTGTGCGCGTCCGGAACGATCACGCGCATGGCCGTGCGGTTTGCAAATCCCCAAGGCTTCGTGCAACTCGGATTCGGCGTCGCGGGCGACGTGCCGATTTCCGTACTCGGAACGATTGCGCCTGCGGGCGGAATACGAACGTACCAGGCCTGGTATCGCGATGCTGTCGTCTACTGCACGCCTGCCTTCCAGAACTTGACCAACGGCATCGAGATCGCCTGGAGCCCATGAGGCCTGCATCACGCGCCACGGAGTTTCTCTCATGAGAACACTGCACCTGTTGTGGACGAGCCTGATCCTGACGCGCATGACGACCGTTGCTTCCGCGCAATTCGTCGTCCACGACATTCGCGGGGACAGCGCGGGAGATCTGCTCGGCAGCAACATCACGCGGATTCACGATCTCAATGCAGACGGAATCGACGAGTTCGCCATTGGAACGCCACGAGACAATGCCCCCCTACTGGAGGCCGGTCGAGTCCGGGTCCATTCCGGCGCCAACGGCGCAGCGATACGGACGTTCAGTGGAGCTGCGGTCCACGAGGAACTGGGATCGGCGGTTGCGGACGTGGGGGACATCAACAACGACGGAGTGCACGACATCGCCGTCGGCATCCGGTTCTACGGCCCGATTGCGAACCGAACCGGAGCCGTGCGTGTCTATTCGGGGACGAACGGAGCAGCGATCTTGTTCGTGACCGGGCCTCAGGCGGAAGACCACTTCGGCGAGGCTCTTGCCGGCATCGGTGACGTGAACAGTGACGGCACGCCGGACTTTGTGGTCGGAGCTCCGTACTGGGATGCAGCGAATGCGAGCGAAGTAGGACTCGTGCAAGTCGTGTCCGGATCGAATGGTGCCGTCCTGGACACACTCAGCGGACCTCAGGTGATGAACACGAATTTCGGCTGGGCCCTCTCCGCTGCCGGCGATGTGGACGGCGATGGCGGAATGGACTTCGTCGTCGGTGCACCCTTCGAGTCCACGGCGGGCGACAGGACCGGGACCGTGCGCGTGTTTCGAGGCAGTGATCGAGCCTTGCTGCGCACGATCTACGGCGATCAGCTGATCATGGCGCTGGGCAAGTCGGTGTCCGGGGCAGGAGACGTCGACGGCGACGGTAGAGCGGATGTCCTGGCGGGCGCCCCCTTCTTCGAGGAAGCTGGGACCATGCTCTCCTCGATCGGCCTCGTTCGCCTCTATTCAGGAGCGACCGGGCAGGTGCTGCGCGAGTTCCATGGTCAGAGCGCCGTAGAAGAACTCGGACTCGCCGTGCGCGGCGGGACGGACATGGACGGCGACGGAGTTCCAGACATCGTGGCTGGCGGCGGCGGCAATCTCACGACCGGTCTTGGGGTAGCGCGCGTCTACAGCGGAGCGACGGGGATTCCGCTCGAGGTCGTCTCAGGGACATTTCCCGGAGGCGGATTCGGCTCGGCGGTCGAGATCCTCGGTGACCTGACAGGCGATCTTCGCCCCGACTTCGCAGTCGGAGCGCCGCGCGCGGCGACGAACGGGAACCAGGCCGGCCAGGTCGTCGTGTGGCGTACGTTCAGTGCGCCGACGACGTATTGTATCGGAGCCGCGAATTCCGTTGGCAGCGGAGCGCGGATGGCGTGGAGCGGCTCGACGAGTGTCGTCACCAACGCACTGGCGCTGTCGTGCTCCGGCATCGCACCGAATTCACCGGGCCTCTACTATTTCGGAACGACGACGGCTCAAGTTCCGTTCGGGGACGGATACCGTTGCACCGGCGGCGCGATCACGAGGCTCGCGATCGTCACAGCCGGAGCCACAGGTGTCGCCAGCCTGAACCTGGATCTGCAGCAGCTTCCTGTTGGCGCTTCGGTCGCTCCTGGAGACGTAAGGTGCTTCCAGATCTGGTACCGGGACCTGGTTCTCGGCGGAACGGGTTTCAACTTGTCCGATGCGCTGAGCGTGCCCTTCTGCCCGTGATCGTCACTCGGTCAGCCCTCGGTGTTCGAATGGGACCAGGAGGGATCGATCTCGACGAGGCCATCCATGTCACGATCCCCAGATCACCGACACGCCATTCGTAGTGTTGTACGTCGAAGCGGAACAGAACACGGCTGCGTCCCGGTACCAGCACTGGTAATGCCTGGTGTCGCCGGGGTTGACTGGAGCACCTGCGACATGGATCGGGCTCGGAGTGAGGACGTTCGGATAGGAAGCGATGCCCGCAACAGGGAAGGCGACACCGAGACGGACGATTCCGACCGACGCGCACAGCATGCCGTCACCAAAGGTGATCGGGGCGGCGGCGAGTCCGGTGGCTTGGAAGCAAAGCCCCGGCCCCGTCAGGTCCGATGCGGTCAAGACGAGCGAGTCCGCGCTCACCGAGGCGTTGCCGCTACCTGCCAACTGCGCACCGGTCGCTGACGACGAGTTGGCGCAACCGCGGCCCGGCGCGCCGTTGTTGTTGCAAGCCAGACATGCGGTTCCCGCTGCATCCCCTGCGCAGAAGGAACTGGGAGAGCACGCCGAGCCGACTGCCTCGGTCACGGAGATCGAACCAGCGATGACCCCGTTCGGCCCGAACGTCCCGACCTGGATCAGGTAGGTCGCGCCGCAGAACGCGGTGAAGACGGTGGTCGCGTTCAAACCCGAGAAGCCCGAGCATGGTGCGTCGTCGTTGCAGGCGATCGCTGTGCCGGACACAGGACATGCGCCTCCGGCATAGACGGCGATCTTCGAGTCCTGGGTCGCGCTCGTGGCGATCAGGCCGCAGGTAGAGACGCTCACTGCCGTACTACGTGTTGGGACGTACGTGTACCACACGTCGTTGTAGATGGCCGTTTGAGCTGCAATGAGACACAGTGACTCTGTCTGTCCTTCAGGGCCCGTCGCCGCGTTCAAGGTGTCGATCGGGTACACGCCAGGAGCGAGCAAGGCAACCGGTGTCGCGCAGCTGTCGTTTGCAGGCAGCGGTACTATCGCTGTGGCAACGAGTGTGTAGTCGCCGCATCCGCCCAGGCCCTTGTCACTCACGCGGACGAGGACGGTTTGACTCGCCGCCACCAACATGCTGGTACACGAGCTGCTGCCTGCACACGGAACTCCGCTGCAGTTGTCATTGCACGCGATACCGGTTGTGTCGGCGCACGAACTGTGAATCGAGAGCGCCGTGTCCATGCTCGATGTGCCACACGTGTTCACGGACAAGAGCCGCACGCTGTTGTCCGCATTCGTGTACGAGTACCAGACATCGCGCGAAAGAGATCCGCCCGGGTCACAGCCGGCTGAACCGTCGTTCGTGGCGCCTGCGACCGTGCCGTGGAAGGTCCCGCCGGTCGCGCCGAGACTCGTCGCGCTCGCGCAATTGTCGTTCGCGGGGGCCGGGAGCACCGGTGCGCCGCCGGCCACCGAGAACTGGAACCAGCTAATCGTGTACGGCGCACCAGCTGGAAGCTGATTGGTCACGCTCAGCATGCCGTTGCACGCCGTGACCGTGAAATCCCAATCCTGAGTCAGCGTCGAGATCGAGGTACGGACGAGTGAGCCCGGGAAATCCATGAGCGTGGTACTGGCAATGGCATTGTCGTCGGGCGGTGCCGGCAGATTCCAGGGTGTGCTGTTGCTGCTCAGCGCCAGGTAGTAGGTGCCGGGCGCATAGGTGCGCGTGAGGCGCGATTGCAGGGATTGTCCTTCAGGACCCGCGTCGTCATTCGAAAAGCCCGGCATGGCGTCCAGGTTCGCGTCGAACACGTGGATCATCGTGTTCGCCGCCGTGACGTCGATCGTCGAGATCGTGATCGGACTCGATGCTTCGAACGGTGTTGTGATCGTCGTGTAGGCGACCGTCGAGGTCGACAACGTCACCGTGTAGGCAGCGGAACTCTGAGTCGTGCCGCTCACGCGATAGTAGAGTTCCTCTTGCTTGCCGAATCCGTACCAGTAGGTGGAACGCGGCGGCACGGAAGACGTCGTCGAGATCTGAACGGTGGTATCCACTGTCCCCGGCGTCCCGCCGGTGGAGGCCGTGCCCGACGTGCCCGTCTGGTTCAAGCCGCGAATCGTTCCCGTGTGGCCCGACGTCGAAGGCGCCGTCAGCGTCAGGCGGTGCTTGTAGATGCCGACCGGCAGCAGCGCCGTTTTCACTCGGAACACATCTGCCGTGGTCGCGGACGTGTCCCCGAGAACGGAGTCCGCGCCGATGCAGAAGCCGGAGATCGTGTCGCCGGCAGCCATGCCGTTGACGACGGTGGCCTCGGACTTCTGGCTGTTGGGCTCGACCTCCGGGAAGTTCGTTTGTGCGTAGGGGTGATTCGCGAGCAATGCGAGTGAGAGTGCAGCGATCCTGAGTGAGCGCAGGGTCATCGGAATGAGCTCCCATCGGGGAAGGAAGTGCGGAGCGAGCGATCGCGCCCGACACTCTGGAACGACTAGTATAGGCTTGGTGGAATCGGCGGAGAGCGAAAGCACTCCGCGTCGAGTTTCTCCACGAGTGTCCGGGGTGCAGCAGGACACTCGCTCCCTGCACATTCGGGGACAGCAGAAGCGCACCGGTGAGTGGCGTCGACCGACTCTCGAGGCGCGAATCACTCTCGACCGGAGGCACAGCTGCTGATTTCGAGTCTCGAACTCGAAGGGCACCACGTCGCCACCTCCCGAATGCGTGACATGCCGAAGTGCTGGGTTCAGTGGCTCGCCGCTGAAGACCGGGTTGCAAGAGGCCGGGCGAGGAGCGCATGGCCGCGCATGCGCCGCGATACGCAGGAGAGCGCAGGTGTTCGAGCAGGCTTCGTCGATCGAGGATGCCGATTGCGGGCTCGAAGCAACCCGAGTATTCTGACTCGATCGGGAATCCCCATCTGTGGCCCGCATGCGCGAGCCGTGGAATCGTCTTGGGATTCGTCGTGGGGAGGTGGGTTTGATTTCTCTGCGCGTGTCCTTGCTCCTGGGTGCAGTCCTCGCGAACGCCGCGCCCGCGCGCGCGCAGACCCTTCTCCACGACTTCGTCGGTCCATTCAGCGGAGCCGGTTGGGGAAGCGCATTGGCCGTCGTCGGCGATGTGAACCTGGACGGCCGCGCCGACATCCTCGTGGGCACGAACACGTCCGGCCCCGGGGGCAGCAATGGCACGGTCTGGCTCTACTCCGGATTCGACGGACAGCTGATCTGGAACTGGACCGGAGTCGCGCCGACCTACTCCGGAATCGGCAGAGTCGTCGGAGCCGCGGGCGATCTGAACGCGGACGGTGTACCCGACATCCTCACGACGGCGCCCGAGTCCACCCCAACAGGACCGCGAGCGCTCGTCTATTCGGGCGCCGACGCATCGCTGATCCGATCCTTCGTCGCGCCGCCCGGACTGAGTTCGTTCGGGTATTCCGCGACGATGATCGGCGATACGAATGCAGACGGCGTTCCCGATTGCGCCGTCGGCGCACCGCTTTGGATTCCCAACGGATTCGAGTCCGGGCGCATCTACGTGTTCTCGGGCTCGAGCGGTGCTCAGCGTTTCCTCGTGAACGGCACCGCGGCCAACGATCGATTCGGTTGGAGCCTCGCCGCGCTTGGCGACGTCAACGCGGACGGCACTCCCGATTTCGCGGTTGGGGCTCCGCAGCACAACGCGAGTCCCGCGCAGCCCGGATACGTGGAGGCTCGCTCGGGAGTCGACGGATCGCTTCTCTGGCACGTCGCCGGAGGGACCGGCGAGAGACAATTCGGTCTGAGCCTGGCGGCCGTCGGGGACCTCGACGGCGATGGGAAGAACGACCTCGCCGTCGGAGCGCCGCTGTCTGTCGTCAATACGCTGACCGTCGGTGCCGTCGCCCTGCTCTCGGGTACCTCGGGTGCACGCATCAAGACCTACAGCGGCACTTCGGTGAACGGTTTGTTCGGCTTCTCCGTCGCTTCGGCGGGAGACGTCGATCGCGACGGCAAGCCCGATCTCCTCATCGGCATTCGCGACGATCCGAGCCCGGGGCCTGCAGCCGGAGCCGTGCTGCTCGTCTGCACGCGTGACAACGGGACGATCCTGAAGCTCGTCGCGGATTCGGGCGGAGACCGCCTGGGTACAGCGTGCGCATCCGGCGACATCAACGCGGACGGTTATCCGGACATCGTGGCGGGCGCTCCCAGCGATGCTCCGAACGGACACGTCCGCGTGTGGTCGACGACACCCGTTCCGCCGCACGCGTACTGCATCGGCGCGCCCAACTCGCAGACCTTCGGCGCCCTGATCGGTTGGACCGGCACGACGAGCGTCACGCAAAACAACTTCAGCGTGACCGTCGCGGACGCGATCGCCGGCGGGCCCGGAATCCTCTACTACGGCAGCGGCTCGACCCAAGTTCCGTTCGGCGACGGCTATCGCTGCGTGGGCGGAACGATCGTCCGCCACGCCGTCCAGTTCGCCGGCGTCACGGGGGCCACGGTCTTCGCGCTCGATCTCGCGCAGCCGCCGTTCTCGGGTCCGACTCTCCCGGCGTTGCCGGGCAGTCTGCTCTTCTTCCAGTTCTGGTACCGCGACACGGCAGGCAGCGGAGGCTCCGGGTTCAACCTCTCCAACGCGTTGGCCGCGACCTTCTCTCCCTGAGTTCATGGAGCACCGATGAAGAGACACATTCGCATCGCCGTGTTCGCAGCTTCGACCTGCGCTGCCGCATCGGGGCAAACGATCCTCACGGAGTTCCTGGCTCCCAGCGGAGTGACGGGCTTCTACGTCTGCAACGGTGCGGGGGACGTGAACGGCGACGGTTTCCAGGACATCGTCGTGGGCGGTCCAGGGTATTTCACGAACGAGATCGCCAAGGTGTACTCGGGGGCGAACTACTCGGTGCTCTACAGCCTGGCTGCGAGCGGCACGGGAACGAGCTTCGGATCGGACGTGGCCGGGCTCGGCGACGTCAACGGCGACGGCAAGAGCGAGTTCCTGATCGGAGCTTCCAACGAAGGCTTGACCGCGACTGCTCAGGGTGTCGTGCGTCTGTACTCGGGAGCGAACGGAGCCGTGCTCCAAGTCTTCGCGGGCGATGCCCAAGCGGACCGCTTCGGCGCCGCCCTTGCGGCCGTCGACGACGTCAACGGCGACGGGATCCGCGACTGGATAGTCGGCGCTCACGGCAGCGACTTCCTCGCGAACAACGGCGGGGCGGCGCACGTCTACTCGGGCGCGAGCGGAGCGCTGCTCTACAAATTCTTCGGCGCCGGTCCGAACGACACACTGGGACTTTCGGTCGCCGGAGCGGGGGACGTGAACAACGACGGCCGCGAGGATCTGATCGTGGGCGCTCCGCAGCTCACTGCGGTGAACCCCGCCGGGGGCTACGCGCGCGTGTACTCGGGGATGAACGGCAGCGTGCTCTACACGCTCTTCGCCGATTCCTATCACGACGGATTCGGATCCGAAGTCGCGGGCATCGGCGACGTGAATGCCGATGGCTACGACGACTTCGCCGTCGCGGCTCCTGACGACGACAATAACGGGACGAGTTCGGGCAGCTTGCGGGTCTTCTCCGGTGCAACCGGGCTAGCGCTGTACACGATCAACGGATCGTCCGCGGGCGTGGCCCTCGGTCACGTCCAGGGGCGGATCGACCTCGATACCGACGGCAAGCCTGATCTGCTCGTGGGAGTCACGGGCGAGGCGTCCGGCGCGGGTCGCGTGTTCGCGCTGCGCGGCTACGACGGAAGTCCGCTCTTCACCTGGTCCATGCCGTCGTCGACGGGCTTCGGCGTCCGCATCCGGCTCGCGGGTGACACGAACAACGACGGGTTCATGGACGTGCTCGTGGGCGCGTTCAGCGGCAACGGCGAGTCGATCCTGATCTCGGGCTTCGATTGCCCGATCGTGAACTACTGCATTGCGGCTCCCAACTCCGTCGGGCAAGGCGCGCTCATGTCCTCGAGCGGATCGCGCAGCGTGATGCAGAACAACTTCACGCTGATCGCGAGCGGAGTCCAACCTGCGGCGCCCGGCCTGTTCTTCTATGGCGCGACCGCGGGTTTCACCCCGTTCGGCAATGGGTATCGCTGCCTGGCCGGAGCGATCTACCGCTTGCCGGTAGCGTTCGCGCAGAACGGCGTCATCTCGTACACGATGAACTTCGGCTTGCCGCCGAACCCGCTGGCGACGATCGTGGGTGGTTCACGCTGGCGCTTCCAGTGTTGGTACCGAGACGTGGCCGGGCCGGCGTTCTTCAATCTGTCGGATGGATTGGACGTCACTTTCTGTCCCTGATCCGCCCTCTTGTCACTCGGATGGAATGCACTCGATCATGAATTCAAGCACTCATCGCGCGGTGATCGCATCCGTTCTCGTCGCCATCGTGCTCATCGTGGGCAGCGCACGCTCCGCCGTTGCTCAATGCGCATCGTTCAGCGGCGAATTCGGCGCCCCCGGGCTCCTCGGCAATGCGCATGCGATGGTGGAATTCGACGACGGTCGCGGACCCGCGCTCTACGTGGGCGGATCGTTCGGCGGTGCCGGCCGGGCGAAGGCCTACGGCATTGGCCGGTGGGACGGCACGCACTGGGAAGCACTCGGCGAGGGCGTCAACGGCTGGGTCACTGCCCTGGCAGTGTTCGACGACGGTAGCGGACCGGCGCTCTACGCCGGCGGCAACTTCACGACGGCCGGCGGTTTACCGGCTCTCCGCATCGCAAAGTGGAACGGCACGACGTGGTCGACCTTGGGGCCGGGTGTCAATTCCGGCGTGACGTCCATGGTCGTGTTCAATGACGGCTCGGGACCCGCGCTCTACGTCGCGGGTCCCCTCATGGCCGGCACGGTGCTTTTGGGCGGAGTCGGCAAGTGGAACGGCACGACCTGGAGCAGTGCGGGTGACTTCGGAAGCAGCGTGTATGCGTTGGCCCTGCACGACTTCGGCGGCGGCGCTCCGTTGCTCGTCGCTGGTGGAGCCTTCCTCACCGTCAACTCGCTGCCCATCAAGCGCATCGCCGTTGGAAACGGCTCGGTCTGGCAGCCGATCGGGAACGGCTTCGATGACACCGTACGGTCCTTGACCAGCTTCAACTCCGCTCTCATCGCCGGCGGGCAGTTCAACTACTCGGGTACGACGAACGTGCCTCTGATCGCGCGCTGGACCGGCAGCACGTGGGCCCCCCTCGGCGCGGGATTCGACGGCATCGTCTACTCCCTTCACGTCCACGATTTCGGCAGCGGTGCGCGCTTGCTTGCCGGCGGGAATTTCCTGCACTCCGGTACCACCCCCACGCGCGCTCTGGCGTCGTGGGATGGATCGGCCTGGTCCGAATTCGGAGGCGGATGCGAGGAATATCCGACAGTCATGCACTCCTTCCCGTCGAGCGGGCCTTCCGCGTTGTTCGTAGGCGGTCTGTTCCGGGAAATCGGCGGAGTGATCCGACCCGGCATTGCGCGCTGGAGCGGTTCGTGGGCTGTCGTCTCGGAACCCACCAACGTAGGAGCCTATGGCGAAGTGCGCACGGCGATCACAGCCGATCTCGGAACAGGCTCCAAGCTGTACTGCGGCGGCTCTTTCGAAATCGTCGGGACGACCGCAGCACGACGGGTCGCGGCGTGGGACGGTACGACTTGGTCCGCTCTGGGTACCGGCGTCGGCCTACCGACTTCGGGACGCGTCGATGCACTGGCCCTCTACAACGACGGCACAGGTCAGAAGCTGTTCGCGGGCGGAGACTTCGTCGATCCGACGCTGACGGTTCCGAGCCGCATCGCTGCATGGGACGGCTCGACATGGTCGTGGGTCGGCTTCGGGACGGATAACGCGGTCACGAGCCTGTGCGTATTCACCGAGCCCGCCGGTCCGCGGTTGTTCGTCGGAGGCGTCTTCTCGAATGCGAGCGGCATCCCGGCGGCGCGGGTCGCGCGTTGGGATGGAACGACTTGGACCGCAGTTGGCGCAGGTGTGGACGCGACCGTGAATTCGATGGCCGTGTACGACGACGGCAGCGGACCCGCGCTCTTCGTCGCCGGGAACTTCACCCATGTCGAGGGTGTTCCGTGCGGGCGCCTCGCCAAATGGAACGGTACGCAGTGGACGGCGATTTCACCCGGACTCGACGGTTCCGTCCTCAAGATCGCCGTGCTCGACGATGGCAGCGGTCCGGCGCTCTATCTGGTGGGGAATTTCGCCACAGCCGGCGGCGTGCCGAGTCCTCGCATCGCGCGATATCGAAACGGAGTCTGGTCCGCGTTAGGAGCGGGGCCGAGCATCGGGAACTCCATCACGATCGGTGCCTGGAATGACGGCAGCGGACCGGCGCTCTACGCCGGAGCCTTGCAGTTCGGAGGGGGAACTCCGACCGAGCTCTCGATGCAGATCGCAAAGTGGGATGGACTCCAGTGGACCAACCTGCCGGAGCGATTGAAGTCACGGGACGGCGCCATCGGCGTGAACAACTTCTGTGCGTTCGATCCCGGAACGGGAAAGGGCGCGAGCTTGTTCGTTCTTGGCGTCTTCTCGGCCGTCGACTCGATGGCCTCGCTAGGCATCGCCGAATACCGCGGTTGCGCAAACCCGTTCCAGACGCAGTGCAGCGGCGACGGCAGCGCGGCACCCTGCCCGTGCACCAACACCGGCGCCGCTGGACACGGCTGCGCGCACTCGGCCAACGCGGCCGGCGCACGGCTCGCCGCTTCGGGAACGCCGCGCGTCGTCGCGGACTCGTTGCAGTTGACGACGACGGACGCGCTGAACGGTCCCGGGCTGTTTTTTCAGGGCACGACCGCGATGGCGGCCGGCAACGGCATCCCGTTCGGCGACGGCCTGCTCTGCGCCGGCGGAACGATCGTGCGTCTCGGTATCGCCTTCGCGACGGGCAATTCGGCGCACTTCCCGAACGTCGGCGTCGATCCGGCCGTCTCGGTCGCGGGCGCGTGTGTCACCGGCAATTCCTACACCTACCAAGTCTGGTACCGCGACTCGGATCCGCTCTTCTGCTCGAGCGCATTCTTCAATATCACCAACGCCGTTAGCTTCACGTGGCGACCGTGATTGCATCGGCGTACTCGGAATGAACGATCATTCGACTCTGACACGAAGGCTCCCATGAAGATTCACGCTCTCCTCACGTTC
>JBGATY010000117.1:0-12821 GCA_044228955.1 Planctomycetota bacterium
CTGTGCCCCAGGTGTGGAGGAGGGAGGGTCGCAAGGGATCAGCTCGCGCGGCCACAACGGGCTGGGCAGGTCGAGATACGCGAGCGTCTCGCTCAGCGTTCCGATCTGGTTGACCTTGACCAGGATCGAATTGGCGATGCCTTTTTGGATCCCGCTCTGCAGGCGTTCGACGTTGGTGACGAACAGATCGTCGCCGACGAGTTGGACCTTCTTGCCGAGCGCGGTCGTGAGTTCCTTCCAGCCGTCCCAGTCGTCCTCCGCCAGACCGTCCTCGAGGCTGAAGAGCGGATAGCGCTCGGCCAGCGCGGCGTACCACGCGACCAGTTCCTTCGCGGTCTTCTTGCCGCCGTCGATCTCGTAGCGCTTCTCCTTGAAGAACTCCGTCGCGGCGGCGTCCATGGCGAGCTTCATGTCGCGGCCGGGCTTCAAGCCGGTCTTCTCGACGGCCGTCAGGATGAGCTGGATCGCTTCCTCGTTCGACTTCAGGTCCGGCGCGAAGCCGCCCTCGTCGCCGACGCCGGTGGAGAGTTTCTTCTCCTTCAACACCTTCTTCAGCGCGTGGAAGGTCTCCGCGCACCAGCGCAGACCCTCCGCGAAATTCGGCGCGCCGAACGGCATCACCATGAACTCCTGGATGTCGACGTTGTTGTCGGCGTGCTGTCCGCCGTTCAGGATGTTCATCATCGGCACCGGCAGCGTGTTCGCCGCCGCTCCGCCGATGTAGCGATACAACGGGAGCCCCGCTTCGTCCGCCGCGGCGCGCGCGGTGGCCAGCGAGACGCCCAGGATCGCGTTCGCTCCGAGTCGCTTCTTGTTCGGAGTGCCGTCGAGAGCGATCAGCGTGCGGTCGAGTTCCGCTTGATCGCTGGCGTCGAGTCCGACGAGCTCGTTCGCGATCTCGGTGTTGACGTGCTCGACTGCCTTCTGGACGCCCTTGCCGAGGTAGCGCGTGCCGCCGTCGCGCAACTCGTGCGCTTCGTGGGCTCCGGTGCTCGCGCCGGAAGGCACGCAGGCGCGGCCGCCGATCCCGCTCTCGAGCGTGACTTCGACTTCGACGGTGGGGTTGCCGCGCGAGTCGAGGATCTCGCGCCCGTGGACGTGGACGATGGAACTCATCGCGAGGAGCGTACCCCTGCCGCCGGGGCGATGGAACGGGGTGAAAGCGCTTTCCGCGGCTCAGTTGCTTCGCTCCTCCGCATTCGTGCGGATACTCTGTCCGTCCCCGAAGGTCCCCGCTCGTGCGCAAGGTCCACCTACTCCCAAACCTCCTGACGCTGGCCAACTCGTTCTGCGGGCTGCTCGCGATCTGCAAGGGAATCGACGCCCTCCAGGCGACGGATCCGGATCGCTTCTATGCCAACCTCGAGACCTCGTGCTGGCTGATCTTCGCCGGGATGCTGTTCGACGCCCTCGACGGCAAGGTGGCGCGCATGGTGGGCGGGGGGAGTGCCTTCGGGGCGCAGCTCGACTCGTTCTCGGACATGCTGACCTTCGGCGTCGCGCCCGGGATCCTGGTCAAGGTGCTCGTCGATCACGAGGGGCCGCTGTACGACTTCGCCGTCAACTCGCGGCTCCTGTTCGTGGCCGCGATCGTGTTCACGGCGATGGCGATCCTGCGCCTGGCGCGCTTCAACCTCGAGAACGACCCCGACCCGGAAGCGCACGCCACGTTCAAGGGCCTGCCCTCGCCCGCGGCGGCGGGGTCGGTCGTGGCGACGATCCTCATGTACCTGTCCTTGCGCCACCCCGACCTGGAGAACTCCGACGGCATCCTGACTCCGCTCGGGGGCCTCCTGAAGCACGTGCCCGACCTGCGCATGAGTCCGGCGCTCGTCTGGTTCCTGCCCACCCTGGTCGTGATGCTGCCGATCCTCGGCCTGTTCATGGTGTCGAAGATTCGCAACGTGCACATGACCTCGTACCTGACCGAGCGCGGTCAATTCGTGACGCTGGTGGGGGTCGTCGTGATGGGCGTGTGCCTGTGGACGTTCCCCGTGCCGGCCCTGTTCTTCGTGTTCAACGGGTACGTGGTGTACGGCCTGCTGCGCGTCTTGATCGTGAGGCACAAGCCCATCGAGGGCGTGCCGTGAGCGTCGAGTGGGTCCGCGCCGCGGTGGCGCTCGGGAGCAACCTGGGCGAGCGGCACGACCACCTGTCGTCGGCCGTGCGCGAGCTCACGGACATCGACGGCGTGCGCAATCTGAAGGCCTCGCGCACCGTCGAGACCGAGCCCGTCGGCGGCCCGAGCGGCCAGGGACGGTACTTGAACGCCGCGGCCGTGTTCGAAACGCGCCTCGCCCCGCGCGGGCTCCTGTCCGAGCTGCAGCGTATCGAGGCCCGCCACGGCCGCGACCGCTCGAGCGGAGCGCGCGACGAGCCGCGCACGCTCGACCTCGACCTGCTCCTGTACGGGGAGCACCTGATCCAGGAGGAGGACCTGATCGTGCCGCATCCGAGGATGCACCTGCGCCTGTTCGTGCTCGAGCCGCTCGAGCGCATCGGGCCGGACTGGATCGTGCCCGGCCGCGACCGGACCGTGCGCGAACTCTACCAGGCGCTCGCCGAGCAACGGTCCGGAGACGCCGCGCGATGATCGTGAAGCTCGCCAGCCCGAACGAGGGCGCGGCCTGGTGCCGAGGTCTGATTTCGAAGGGGCGCACGCTCGGTTTCGTGCCGACGATGGGGGCCTTGCACGACGGCCACCTCGAGCTGGTCGCGCGCGCCGTGAAGGAGAACGACGCGGCCTGCGTGAGCGTGTTCGTGAATCCGCTGCAGTTCAACGATCCGCAGGACTTCGAGCGCTATCCGCGCGACTTCGACGCCGATGCCCGGATCCTGGGGCAGGCCGGCGTGGGCATGGTGTTCACGGGCACGTTGAAGGACTTCTTCCCCGACGAATTGCGCGCGGACGGCCGCTTCGATCCGCGCTGCCTGCTCGATCCGGGCCCGTCGGCCGAGGGTCTCGAGGGCGCGCACCGGCCAGGCCACTTCGCCGGCGTGGCGACGATCGTCGAGCGCCTGTTCGACCGCGTGCAGCCGACGCGGGCCTACTTCGGCCAGAAGGACTTCCAGCAGACCCTTGTCGTGCAGGACCTGGCGCGCGCGCGCGGCCGGCCGGCGGTCGTCGTGTGCCCGACGAGCCGCGAGAAATCGGGGCTGGCGCGCTCGTCGCGCAACACGCTCCTGTCGGACAAGGACCGCGCGCTCGCCGCGTGCCTGTCGCAGGGGCTCCTCGCCGCGCGGAACGCCTGGAAACAGGGCCAACGCGATCCGCTCGTCCTGCGCCGGCTGGTCGAGAAATCGATCCTGCGCCCTGGCGTGGACCTCGAATACGCGGCGCTCCGCGATCCAAAGGCCTGGACGGGAGGGGAGCCCACGGGCCCCATGAAACGCGCGATCGCGCTCGTCGCGGCCCGGGTCGGCGGCGTGCGGCTGATCGACAACATGTACCTGTCGTCTCCGCGCGGGTAGGGCCGTGGATTCGATCACAGTCCTCGCGCCGGCCAAGATCAACACGCGCCTCGACGTGCTCGGGAAGCGCGCCGACGGCTACCACGAGTTGGAGACGTTCCTCGTCGCGCTGGACCTGGCGGACGAAATTCGTGTCTCGCTCGCGGATCACGGCACGGTGCGTTTGACGCTCCTCGGAGAGCACGTTTCGGCCGACATTCCACTCGACGAACGCAACCTCGCCGCGCGTGCCGCCAGGGCCATCCTGTCCCGCGCTCGAGACCGGGGACAGGCGGGCCCGCGGACGGGCCTCGATCTCGTCCTCGAGAAGCGGATCCCGAGCCAGGCCGGACTCGGGGGAGCGAGCGCCGATGCGGCCGCTGCGTTCCTTGGCTGTGCCCGTCTGTTGGAAGTTGCATTGTCGCCCGCCGAGCGCGATGCCCTGCTCTCCACGCTCGGATCCGACACCGTCTTCTTCGCCGCCGCCGCGGAGACCGGAGCGGCCTGGTGCACCGGCCGCGGCGAGCTCGTTTCCCCGGCTCCCGCGCCGGTCGGCTGGTCGGTCGCGCTCGTAACTCCAGGCGTGGTCAGCCCGACCGCGCTTGTTTACGGCGCGTTCACTGCCCTATTGAGAGACGTTCATGCGGTCACTACGGTGCCGCGCACGGATTGGTCCTCGATCCCCGCACATGCAGCACGCGCCCGACTTGGAAACGACCTGGAGCCCGCCGCCCTCGCGGCCGTGCCCGGACTGCGGGCGTGGCGCGAACTCCTCGATGCGCTCGGTCTGGCTCATTTCCGGCTCTCGGGCAGCGGATCTTCCTACTTCGGCTTATATCAGGGGGACGCGGACGCGCGGAACGACCTCGACCGCATCGAGCATTCCGCACGCGCGCGCCGACTGGATGTCCGCTTCGCGGGCGTCGTCCACCCCCTTGGGTCCGGAGTCCGACTTCGGCCGATGGTTTGAACCGCGCTCGCACGCCGGTGCGGATACTGCACGTCGTCCCGCGTTCATGAGGACCCACCACGGATGAAGATCTCGGAGATTCGCATCAAGCTCCTGCTGAGCACCCGCGACAAGCTCCGAGGCTTCGCGAGCATCACGATCGACGATTGTCTGGTCGTGCGCGACGTCAAGATCATCGAGGGCGGCCGCGGGCTGTTCGTGGCGATGCCCAGCCGCAAGCTGTGCGATCGGTGTCCGGCGTGCGCCGCGAAGAACCACATGCGGGCGCGGTTCTGCAACGACTGCGGGGCGCGCTTGACCGACAGTCGCGGCGACATGGACGAGCGCGGGCGGCCGCGGTTGTATGCCGACATCTGCCACCCGATCAGCCAGGACGCGCGCGATCGCGTGCAGAATGCGGTGTTGCAGGCGTATGCCGACGAGTTGGTGAGGTCGAAGCAGGAGGGGTACGTCGCGAAGAGCTTCGACGACCTCGATTACGACAGCTACGAGGATCACGAGGCGGCGGATCGGTAGTCGCGCGCGGCCCGTCGCGCGCTTTCGCGCGACAGGCTATGGAGGGGCGCGCGTGACGAGGCCCCGCGTCCTCGCCCCCCGAATGCGCTAGATTGCCGCGCGTGATCGTCGTCTCGATTCTCGCGTCCGACATCGCGACCCTGCGCGCCCGCGCCCTCGCGCAACTGCCCTTCGCCGACGCGATCGAGCTGCGCCTCGACGCCCTCGCGCACGTCCCCGAGTCCGACCTGCGCGATCTCATCCGCGCGCTCGGAATGCCCGTGATCGCCGCCGTGAACGGCCCCGACGCCTTCGGCACCTTCACCGGCACGCGCGCCGACCGCTTCGCCCTGCTCGAGCGCGCCGCCCGCGCGGGAGCCGCCTTCGTCGACGTCGATTGGAAGGAAGCCCCGCACCATCCCGCCGTCCCGAACTCGTGTCGCCGGATCGTGTCGCGTCACGTGCTCGACGGCACACCGCACGATCTCGCCTCGCCCTTCGCCGAGCTCGAGCGCGCGTCGCGAGCGGGCGACCGGCTCAAGCTGGTGACCCACGCGCACAACGCCGAGGAGGGCGTGCGCCTGCTCGAGTTCGCGCGGACGATCCCGCGCGACTTCATCGCCTTCTCGAGCGGCGAACGCGGCAGCTTCACGCGCGTCCTGGCCCCGATCTTCGGCTCGTGCTGCACCTACGCCGCTCCCGCGCGCATCGATCACCACGACGCGGGGCACCCGACCGCGCCCGGCCAGTTGCGCGCCGACGTGGTGCGCTCGCAGTGGCCGGCCGCAGGCGTGACGCGCGACACCGAGATCTTCGCCGTCCTGGGCCTGCCCGCGCGCCATTCGCTCTCGCCGCGCCTGCACAACGCCGTCTTCCACGCCGACGGACGCGATGCTGTCTACGTCGCGATCGAACCCGACGTGCTCCAGGACTTCGTGCGCGAATGCCGCTCCTCGAACTGGCGCGGCTTCAGCGTGACCGCCCCGTTCAAGGAAGCAGCTTTTTCTCTCGCGGACGCGCACGACAGCCATTCGCTCCAGTGTTCCGCGTCCAACACGCTGCTGCGCACGAACGATGGATGGCGCGCCTTCAACACCGACCTGTCGGCGCTGGCCGGCATCGTGAAGCACGCCCTCGGCCGCGCCGGCGCGCCGCCCGGCGGAGGACGCCTGTTGGTCGTGGGGACCGGCGGCGCCGCTCGAGCAGCGATCGCCGCCGCGCGCCCGTGCACTCCACAGGGCACTTTCGTGGCCTCGCGCAATCCCGAACGCGCCGCCGCGCTGGCCGCGGAAGCCCGCATCGGCTGGCTGCCGCTAGCCGAACTCGCGCGCCAGAGATTCGACGTGATCGTGCACTGCACGCCCGCCGGCTCACGCACGGCGCCGAACGAAATCGCAGTTCCGCTCGCGGTCGTGCGCTCCGCGAAGGTCGTGATCGAAGCCGTCTACCGCCCCTCGAACACGCCGCTGGTCGAAGCCGCGCGAGCCGCCGGCGTCGACGTGGTCCTCGGCTCGGATTGGTTCCTAGCCCAGGCCGTCGAGCAAGCCCTACACTTCTCCAGTACGAATTCGGACGCGCGAGCGCTCATGCAAGCCGAACTCGAGCGCGCGCTCGCCGAGGACGGAACATGAACAAGGCACCGCGGAAGATCGCTCTCGTGGGCTTGCGCGCCAGCGGCAAGAGCAGCGTCGGCAAGGCGCTCGCCGAACGCATGGATCTCCCGTTCGTCGATCTCGACGAGGAGATCGTCGCGCGCGCGAACGTCCCCGGCCTGGATTCGTGCGGCGAGGTCCTGATCGTGCTCGGCGAGCCCTCGTTCCGCACGGTCGAGACAGCCGCGCTCCGCTCCGTGTGCGATCGCCGCGGTCCCGCCGTGATCGCGACGGGTGGGGGAGCGATCGAGTCCTCGCTGAATCGCGCCCTGCTCGCGCAGCACGCAACCGTCGTGTGGCTGAAGGTCGAAATCCCGATCCTGCAAGCGCGCCTGCGCGCCGAACTCAAGAGCCGCCCGCCGCTGCTCGGCAAGAGCGCCGTCGACGAGGTACCCCTCATCGCCGCCCGCCGCGCGCCGCTCTACGCCGAAGCCGCGGACTACGTCCTCGAGGCGGACGTGGGCGACCCGGGCACGCTGGCAGAGCGCATTCTCGTGTTCCTGGGCGAACACAGCGGTCCCGGCGGATCTGGGCGTTGACTTCCGAGTGGGGCAGGCCCATACTGCCGGGAGATTCGCGGGGTGGAGCAGTCTGGCAGCTCGTCGGGCTCATAACCCGGAGGTCGCAGGTTCGAATCCTGCCCCCGCTACCAATCAACGGAGAGGATCTTGGTCACCAGACCAGGGTCCTCTCCTGTTTCATCGCGACATGGTGCGAGAGCTTCCAGGCTCGCCGCGGACCAGTGCTTCATTGGGGCGCCCGACTCAACGCTCGGGTCGTCTGTCACGACGCCCTGATCTTCGCCCTCAAGAAGACCAGATCGCGGTGGTACTCGAGATACCGCTTCTGCTCTGCGCGGAACGCGCCAACTTCCACCGCACGGCCCGTGGCTACACCCATCTTCTCCAAGGACTCGCAGTGCGCGACGGGCGAGACCAACACGCGGCCTTCATCGCTGAATGAGATGAACCCGCGATCGAACAGGTGATCGATCGATGGCGTCAGCATCAGACCGTTGTCGGCGTCGAGGCGCTCTTCGTTTTGCTCGCAGTCGCGCCAGGGCTTGCAGTGACTAGCGCGCAGGTGCTCGATGCGGTCGACGCGAGTCACGCGGCAGTGCTTTTCGCGCTCGAATACCAGTTCACGAAAGCGGCCCTGGCCGCGGCGGGCGAGGACGATGGCTTCTTTCTCCGTGGCGGGAATGGAGGCATCACGTTCGATCTCCTGGCTGAGGTGTTCCTCCCAGAGAGCGAGTTCGGACCTCTGAGGGAAGGTCGGCTGCCCAGGGTTGACTGTTTCCGGACCCAACTCATTGCGCGCTAGCGCGCCGACCTCGGCGCCGATCAAGTCCGCGAGAACCAGGGCGAGCGCGCGCGGCAGCTCAGTCAAGTAGATCGATTGCACTCCTCGGCCATCGTCAAGCACCGGGGAGTAGCGTTCCGGCAAGAGGGGCCGCAGGCGCTCGATCCAATCCGCTGGTCGGTACGGTCTCGGCACAGTCGAGAACGCCACATCGACGCGCCAACCGATCATGTCCCAGTTTCGACCGGCTGTACCGAACTCGAGCGGCTTCGGCGCCTCGTACGCGTACGACCGCGCGATTCCAAACGCGCCGATGCGCGTGTTGGCGAACGAGAAGACGAGATCTCCGGGCGCGACCTCGCGCATGAACTCGTAGAAAGGATTGCTCCGCCCGTTCGCTTTGCGCTTCGGCGACCACAGGTATCCGCCCGCGATCTCGTGGCGGTACGTCTGGTTCTGATTGACCCACCAGAAGCGCATGCAGGGCAAGTTACGACTTCATCAGCCCAAGCGCAGGTATCGCTCCGGTCTCACCCCAAGAAAGACTACTCCCATCATGGGCTGACCTCGCCGCGGCGACCGGGAGGCGCACGCTAGCGAGAACCGGTACGCCGCCCTCTCGACGAACGCCTGTCCGATGTTTCCCAACGCGGCCACGCCCTTTGGAGAGCCGTGCTTTCCACGGACTCCAGGAGGGCGTCGAACAGCGCACAAAGGTCCTGCTGTTCCCTCCCGGTCTGTGCCCGTGCTTCGATCGAGAACCGTTTCGGGTACGCGTTGCTGCTCGCCGACCAGCAGTGGAGGATCGGTTCTCGGCGGGAACGCAGGAGTTCGCGGCTCGGGAGCAGATCGGACTTCGTGCCGTTCACGCGCCGGTGCGCCGGAAGCAGATTCCAGAGGTCGTTGTTTTGCCAGAGGGAGTAGGGGATCAGGTGATCCACAGCGAGTGTCGATGCGTCAAGCGCGCAGCCTGTCCAGACGCACTCCAAGCTCGGCTGTTGCAGGTAGAAGTCGCGCATCTCCGCGTTTTCCCTCGCGGGCGAGGCGGGTGTGATGAGACGGGCGATGACGACGTCGGCTGGCACCTCGCCGGAGGAGAGACGTGTCACCAGATCAGCCCAACGAAGAACCAGCGCATCCTGGATCCAGTGTCCCATGAGTGACAGCTCTCGCCAGATCTGCGCGGGCACGAGCACGTTTCCGGACTCGTAGCCAAACATGGGAGATGATCCCGCTCCCTTTGCATACGTTACCGGGCCCGACCGGATCGCCTGACGCAGCTTCACGAGGAGCTGCGCGTGCAACGGGCGCGCGCGTTCGGCTACTTGCCCGGATCGGCGGTCCGCAGCAAAGGCCGGCAGGCCGCCAAGCTGTCGGTACGCATGGATGAGATCATCAAGCTGCGTGGCGAAAGAGAGCAGGTGGTGGTGCGCGATCATCTCGCCGTTCATCTGCGGCAGGAACACCGGCGACTCGAAGATCGGCCAGTAGTAGTCGATCCACCGCTCCGCGATGGCATCGATTGGAACGCGCACCATGCCCATCGACGCGAATGTCGCGCGCCGGAATTCCGTGAGGGCGATCGCGCAGAGCGCGCGGATGAGCGCCAGCTTGTACGTGGCGACCTTCTTCTCCCGATTGCTCAGCACCGCCTCGATACAGTCGATCGGTCGCGCCTCGCCGGAGAACCTGAGTTCCAGTGCGAGGATGGTCCACCGGAACCCGGCGCGGTCGAGAGCGTCGTTCTCTGTCCACCGCCCGATCGACAAGAAGCCCGCGCGCTCGAACAGCAACTCGAGTTCATCCGCCGTCACGCCGTTCTGAAGACGCCCGTACTCGTCACGCCCATCCCCGAGTTCCCTGTGATCCAGCGGCACGGAAACGAGCACCCTTCCGCGGTCCGCGAGCAGGGATTTCAACGCAAACACCGAGTCGAACAGCTTGTTCCTCGGCACGTGCTGGAGAACGGCAGAGCACAGCACGCCGCCGAATGGTCCGCCGAACTCCGCGACCGGCGGCATCTCGTCCGGCATCGACCCTGAGCGAAGCCGGTCGCCAACTTGCGGAAAGCGCTGAACAGCCAAGTCGCGCAACGCCGCGGAGGGTTCTAGTCCGTAAGCCTCGAACCCTTCCTTCACGAGTTCGGCCAGATCCCGCCCAATGCCCGCTCCGACGTCCAACACGCGGACTTTCGGTGCGAAGGTCATCGCGAAGTACGGTCGGAGGGGACTCTCGATCGACGCGTAGCTCTCGCCGAGTTGTCGGGCGTGCGTCTCGTAGTAGTTGCTTGTCCGTTCGTCCACGCGGGACATGTAACCACACCGCCGGCCTCGCGCACCCGTGAGAGAGCGTGACATCTGCGGTTGCCGCGGAACTCATGGCTGTCGTGACGCGCACGGCACGGGGGTTGGGCTGGTCCTGCTTTGGGGCGGCTCTAAGGTGCCGTTGTTGTTCCACAGGTGGTGGTCGCGATTCGCGGGGTCGATGCGGATCGACAAGTGCGCCGGGTGCATGAGAAGCTCCGAGTCTTGGGAGCACCTGGCGCGCACCGCCGCGAGGCGGTCCGCAGGAGACTTCGTTCGCCAGGCCACCGGCCCGCGCGCATCGACCGGGGTCACACTCCCGATCTCACCACCTTGGCTCTCCTCGCCAGGTTGGTCGCCCGCCGCTTGCGTGCCGGGCCGTCCAAATGCTGTCCCGATTCTATCGGTCGCGCGGAGTGCTTGGAGATGGAATCCGTGTCATAGGCTCCACGACCCCGCACCGCGCAGGGGCCGAAGAGGCGAGCGCGCACGGACATCTCACCGCGCGCCAGGCCGCCGAAATCGCGCGCGATCCGCCACGACATCGTGCAGCCGAGGACGGACTCGTCGATCCGCTCCGCACGCGTCGCGAGTTGCGCGCGGACGCGCTCGAGCCGGGCGCTCCCTGATCCTCGCACGGACCGTCGGTCGACGGCCGGCTCACTTGATCCGAGGGCCTGTGCGCATTTCCAACGGCTCACGCTGGAAGCCGTCGACCTGCGCGATCGCCCAGGCGAGCAGATCGTCGAGCGTGGGCGCGCCGTCGGCGAGGAAGGGTGCGCGTGCATCCACGACTCGGATGTCAGCCGAGAGCTCGCTCGCGAGTCGTGCACCCTCGACTGCCCGGACGCGATCCGAAGCCGCAGCCGTCGCCTCGTGCGCGCTCAGGACGGCCCAGAGTACGCGGCAGAAAGCCCGCTGGCTCGTGCGGATGCGGGGCAGGGGACCCAGCAGCGCCTCGACTTCGGCGCGGCGCTGAAAATGGTAGCGGTGCGAGTTGCCGACCGTCGTCGGCGCGACGATCCCCGCGATGCGCAGGCTGTCGAGCGCCTCGCTGATGGACCGCTTCGTGTATGCGGCCTCGAGGGCGAGTTCGCGCGCGTCGAGTGCGCGATCGCTCTCACCGACGAGCAGGATGCGGACGATCTCGCCGCGGGCGGTGGCCCCGAAGAGGGCGCGACAACGCAGGGCCAGCGTCGCCCCCTCGGCGCGCTCAGGAGTGCGCGACTTGTGCGAGGGTTTCCACTCGAACGCGCTGCCGGCGCCCGGCCAGCGCTGTTTCGTGGCGCTCTGGAGTGTCGCCGCATACGACGCCCAACCGCCCTGCGCGGCGTCTTCACCGAGCAGGTGGGCGAGTCGAGAACGCGACACGAACGCCAAGTTCGACACGCACCAGTCGATCGATTCGTCGCGCAAGCGCGCGTCCGCATCACCGAGGCGACCCGTGAGGAGCACGAGCGCATCGATGTCGATGCAGGCTGCGAACGAGTCTTGCTTCCAACCGGCGACGCCGAGCGCGGACCACGCTCTCCAGGCGTAGTCGACGAGGTGATCGCGCAGCGCGTTACTCGAGTTCTTCATCACGGACCTCCACGCCGAAGAAGTTCAGCGCTCGGCGCAACGACTCGCGGTAGCCCTCCGAGGGATCGAGCGTGCGACACCAGCGCGCCGCGGCGAGCAGCTCGTCGCGCGTCGGAGCGAGCGCGCGCAGGTCGGACACATCACGACGAGTTCCGCGGAGAAGCCCCGGAAGGCGAGGGTCTCTCCCAGGGTGCTCAGGGCCTCTTGCAGGCGGGTGGGGTCGAGGTCGTTCATGGGGATGATCTTCTCGGATCGAGAGCATTATATACTTGAGAGGCCCGCCTGCAAGCCGCAGATGCTGATTCGGACCCCATGCGGTCAGCGGACAGCGGGGGCGGGCTGCCCGCAGCGGTCCCCCCAACACGACCCCCTGCAGTCCGGGAACACGGGCTCTTGGCGGCCATCGGACCCTGGCCTCCAAACGGAGGGGATGGGTGATCCCTGGAAGGGGCAGGTCCCATGAATCGGTGTCACCCCGGCCGTGCCAGCTCCCACAGCCTGGACAAGACGCGCACCATCGCCAGCGTGTCGCGTTCGCAGTAGCGGAGCAGCGCCTCGCGCCGTTGCGCGTACTCCGCGGGCGGCAACGCGGGGTCTCCGGTCAGGAGATCCACGAGCGCGCGGCTCGCGCTCTGTCCCTCGGCGATCTCGAGATCACCGTAGCCGAGCTCCGGCACGAGAGCCGGCAGCACGCTCTTCAAGCTGAAGCTGCCGTTGAAATCGGGGTGATAGACGTGATCGCGCACGACGGGCAGCGGATCGGCGAGCCGCGCGACGATGTCGCGCAGCGCTGATGCCTGGTCGGGGACGGCGTCCGCCAACTCCTCGAGACGGGCCTTTTCGAAGCCGGCAAAGTAAGCCACCACCGTGCGCGCGCCCGCGCACGCCTCGACCACGCGGCGCGCGATCTCGGCGCGCGGGTCGCCGGGTTTTACGGGCGCCCACTCGAAGTGGTCGAGCCCGCCGTCCGCCCGCTCGCGGTGGCAGCTGAACTGCGCCGCGATCTGGTCGAAGGGGTGGCAGCCGTTCCAGATGGGAATCGCGAACTGCACCGTCTCGAAGTCGAGG
>JBGATY010000118.1:0-12782 GCA_044228955.1 Planctomycetota bacterium
TCGTAGCAGCATGCTCTTCAGGCGCTGACGGGCACGACGCAAGTCGCGCATGAGGTCTTCTCGCGCCCGCACGAGATCGCGCAGCGCCTCGCGCGCCTGGTCCGGCAACGTGATGCCCGAGAGGTAGCCCGAGCGCAGCAGGCGAGCTAAATCGCGCGCGTCGCGCTCGTCGGTCTTGATCCGCCGACCGGGGTCCTTCGGCACCTTGCCGGGGGCGACGACGATGCAGTGAATGCCCGCGGCGAGCAGGGCGCGGCACAGCGCGTAACCGGTCGGGCCCGCCTCGTAGCACACGCGCAGGTCCTCGCGCTCACCCAGGCTCTCCAGCTTGCGGATCACCCGCGGGATGTCGTTGGGAAGCGTCCCGGCCTGAACCGCTTCCGTCAAAGGCCCACCCTCGCAGTAGGCGATCGAGATCGTGCTCTTGTGGACGTCCAGGCCGACGAACTTCGCTATCTTGGTCATTGGACCGGCTTCCTTTGCGGCTCTGCGCCGCGCTTGGGTTTCATGCCAGCGCGAACGTAACCCGCGCACTCAGGAACGACCGGTCCATCCATCCTGTTTGATTGCCACAGGGAGCCTGTGGGTGGGGGAGCATCAAGATGTGACGTCACAGGAACACGAGGCGGTCACTCCCTCCCGACCGTCATGGGGGAAGGCATTCTGTGACAACCACGAATCCGGTCGTACGCCCAATGACCACAGGTCCTGGGCCCATCGGCGCATGGCTTGCTTCCACAAACAGGCCGATCCTGATCCTGGTCTGATCCGTCCCGGGAGCTTGGTTTCGAGAAGAACCGAGGGTCGACATGGAACGTTCTCCTGCGCAGGGTGTCTCCAGTTCGAGGTGGGCGATCGTGCTCGCGGGAGGGGACGGCGCACGTCTGTGCGAGTTGACCCGTGATCCGCGCGGGCGATCCGTTCCCAAGCAGTTCTGTTCGCTGCGTGGCGGCGAGACCCTGCTCGAGACCGCGCTCGCCCGTGCGCGATCCCTCGTTCAACCGGATCGCATCCTCGTCGTCGTGCGGCGCGATCATCGTTCCCATTGGGAATCGATGCTCGCGTCCCTGCCGGTCGAGAACGTGCTGGTGCAGCCCGAGAACCGCGGCACGGCGCCGGGCTTGCTGCTGCCGCTCCTCGAACTGCTGCATCGCGATCGCGACGCCCGCGTGGTCGTGCTGCCATCCGATCACTACGTGCGCGACGAGCCCGTCCTGGAGTCGTCGTTGAATCGCGCTCTGTTCGAGTGCCGGCGCCACGGTGAAGTGGTCATGCTCGGCATGACTCCCGACTCTCCCGACACCGAGTACGGTTGGATCGTTCCGGGTGCGAACGCGGGAGTGCTGCGCGAAGTGGAGCGGTTCGTCGAGAAGCCCGAGCATTCATTGGCGCTGAGACTCCTCGCGACGAACGCCGTCTGGAACAGTTTCATCCTGGTCGGTCAGGTGCGCGCCTTCACGACCCTGTTCGAGATGCGCCAGCCCGAGTTGACGGCCGTGTTGTCCGCGGCCAGCGCCATCAAGGGGCCGGCGACGCTCGACTTCTCGCGCGACGTCCTCGAGGGGGCCGAAGCGCACTTGCGCGTGCTCCTGGCGCCGCCGTGCGGTTGGTCGGACTTGGGAACGCCGGGTCGGATCGCGGCTTGTCTGCGCAGTGGAGCGCGGGCCCCGGCGAACCAGGCGCGCGCGAGCACTCGGTTGCGTCTCGACCTCGCACTCGCGGCCTTGGGATCGGTCTCGAGTCCGGGGTGACGGGCACTTCAGGCCGGTCTCGCGAGCACTTTCACCGTCTCGCCGACCGCGTTCATGATCTTGCGCAGCTCGTCGTAGTCGGGGTGACGCAGGCGCATCCACGCGTTCGCCATGTAGCCGCCGGAAACGCCCTGCGTCTTCGATCCGGGGGGCGGGAGGTGCGAATCGAAGATGTGCTTGCCGAACGCGGCCTGGATCTTCTCGACGCCTTCGTAGCCGGTGATCACGCCGTCGCAGGAGGGTCGCAGCGCGATCATGCCCGCGGCGAAACGGCGCGACGGGCGCGCGTCGGTGCGACCGTGAACGATCGCCTTGGCCCATTCGACGTACATGTCGAGGTCGTTCGCGGCGCCGTACAGGTCCCACACCCGCACGCCCGGCGGGCGGCAGCCGATCTCGCTGAATTTCAGGCCTTTTTCGCCGAAGAACCATTCCATGTGCGTGGCCGACGTGCCGATGCCGAGTTCGCGAATGACCTTCTGACCCAGCGTCTTCACTTCGTCGTAGGAAGGGTCGTCGCTGCGGTTCGTGACCAGGATCTGCGGGTTGATCCAGCGCGTGCGCATCGCCTCGAGCACGTTCGGGAAGTAGTGGCACGCGAAGTCGTGCACGACGCGGCCCTCGATCGCGAGCGTGTCGTAGAAGCCCTCGTGGCCCTCGATGAACTCCTCGACGGCGACCGGAGCGCCCTTCCCGGCGCCGCTCTCCTGGATCGCGCTTTCGAGTTCGACGTCGTTGCCCGCTCGGAACGTACCCGCGGCACCGGCGGCGCTGCGCGGCTTCAGGATCACGGGGAAGCCGACGTATTTCACGAACGAGCGCACCTCATCCGCCGAGTTCGTACCCGTCGATTGCGCGCACGGAACGCCCGCGGCGCGCAGCACTTCCTTCATCGCCGGCTTGTCGCGGCAGAGGAACGCCGTCCTGGTCGTGGTACCGGGGATCGAGCAGGCTTCCCGCACCTTCGCCACAGGCTCGATGTGCGCCTCGACCGTGCACTCGAGCCGATCGACCCAGCCGCGCCCCTGGATCCGTTTCACCGTGTCGAGCAGCGCCTTTTCGTTCGTGACCGACGGCACCTGCTCGTAGCCGTCGAGCCAGCTCTTCAGCTCCGGGTCGAGCGAGTTGACCGAACTCTCCCCGATGGCCGTGACCTTCGCGCCCACGGCCTTGAGAGCGCGCGGGAACTCGCGTTGATTCCGAGGGAATGCCGGTTCGACGAAGATCACGTGCATGGATGAAGGGCCTCGTTGGTTGTGGAGTTCGAGCGACGGCGCGTGCTCATTATGCCGTCAGAGCTGCGGCAAGCGACGATAGAGGTCGACGTAGCGCTGAATCTGGCGTTCCCAGGAGAAGTCCTGGGACATGCCGTTGCGCACGAGGCGGCGCCACTGGGCCTCGTCCCGGTATGTGCGCAGCGCGCGTTGCAGCGCGTCGAAGAAGGCCTGCGCGTCGTAGGCCTCGAAGACGAAGCCCGTGCCCTGCTGCGTGGCCGGATCCCAGTGCTGGACGGTGTCCGCGAGGCCGCCCGTCTTGCGCACGACCGGCACGGTGCCGTAGGCCAGCGAGTACATCTGGTTCAAGCCGCACGGCTCGAAACGCGAGGGCATGAGGAAGATGTCGGCGCCGGCTTCGATCCAGTGGGCGAGTTCGTTGTCGTAGCCGTTCTTGTAGGCGACCTTGCTCGGGAAGTTCTTCGCGAGCCACGAGAACTGGCGTTCGAAACGCTCCTCGCCGCTGCCGAGCACCACGAGACGCATGTTCTCGCGCTGGAGGAACACGGTCATCGCGTCGGTGAGCAGCTCGAAACCCTTCTGCGCTGTGAAACGCGACACGATGCCGACCACCGGTACGCGCGGCTCGTGCGGCAGCCCGGCCTTCTTCATGAGGGCCTGCTTCATGGCGGCCTTCCCCGACAAGTCCTCCTTGGTGAACCGATGCGGGATGAGCGTGTCGTTCGCGGGACTCCATTCGTCGACGTCGACGCCGTTCAGGATGCCGAACAGGTGGTCGTCGCGCTGGCGCAGCAGACCCTGCAGTCCCATGCCCAGCTCGTCGCCCTGGATCTCCTTCGCGTACGTCTTCGACACGGTCGAGACTGCGGTCGCGTAGAGAATGCCCGTCTTCAAGAACCCGAGACGTCCTTCGCGCCAGTCCTCCTGGTGGAAGTAGCGCGCCTCGTTCTCGAGTCCGATGTCACCGGCGATGCTCGTGGGGAAGATGCCCTGGTACGCGTTGTTGTGCAGCGTGAGCACGGTCCTCGAGCGCGCGAACAGCCGGTCCCACGCGTACACGGTCTTCAGGTAGAGCGGGATCAGCGCCGTATGCCAGTCGTTGGCGTGGAACACGTGCGGGGAGAAGCGCATGTGCTGGCACGCCTCGATCGCGGCGCGCGAGAGGAACGCGAAGCGCAGGTGTTCGTCGCCGGACGAATCGTAGATGCCTTCGCGGTCGTAGAACTCAGGGCATTTCACCAGGTAGAGCTGCGCCTCGCTCTTCGTGATCGGCGTCGTCCAGATGGAGTAGCGCACGACCCGTCCTGCGAATTTCATGGACAGGTCCTGGAGCCCGGCGACCGGCGTCAGCGTGTGCTGGCCCTGCGCGATGCGCTTGTAGAGCGGCAGGAACGTGCGCACGTCGTGCCCGGCCCGCGACAGGTAGCGCGCGAGCGCGGCGGTCACGTCCGCCAGGCCCCCGGTCTTGGCGAACGGGGCCACCTCGGAAGAAACGAGACAGATGTCCAGGTCACTCATCGCATGCGAGCTCCGTGTCGCGACGTCGTGGCGGATGTCGGCCCCGCCGCGCAGAGTGTAGAGTGCCCGCATGCGGAACGTCATCTTCGTCGCGCCTTTCGCCCTCGATGCGACCATGCGCTTCGTCACGCCGGCGGCAAGCCTTCCCGGCGTCCGGCTGGCCGTCATAGGCCAGGAGGACGCCGCCTCGTTGCCCAAGGAACTGCGCGACAAACTGGCCGCGCACTACCGCGTCGAGGACGCGATGCAGCCCGACCAGTTGCTCGCCGGCGTGCGCCAGATCGCGAAGGCGTGGGACGGCAAGGTCGATCGGCTGATCGCGATCCTCGAACAGCTTCAGGTGCCCGTCGCCGAAGTGCGCGCCAAGCTCGGGCTCCCGGGTCTCTCGGTCGACGCCGCGCACAACTTCCGCGACAAATCGCGCATGAAGAGCGTGCTGCGCGCCAACGACATCCCGTGCGCGAAGCACCGCCTGTGCTCGAGCGCCAAGGAAGCGATCGCCTTCGCCGATGCCACCGGCTTCCCGCTCGTCGTGAAGCCGCCGGCCGGAGCCGGAGCGCGCAACACGCACCGCGTCGACGACCGCGCGCAGCTCGACCTGTACCTGAAGTCGCAACCGATCGCCGCCAACGAGCCGGTGCTCTTCGAGGAATTCATCCAGGGCGAGGAATACTCGTTCGACACGGTCACGATCGACGGTCGCCACGTCTTCCACTCGATCGGCCGCTACTCGCCGACGCCGCTCGACGTGCTCCAGAATCCTTGGATCCAGTGGGTCGTGCACCTGCCGCGCAGGATCGACGGACCCGAGTTCGAGAAGATCCGCGTCGCCGGTCCGAAGGCGCTCGACGTGCTCGGCATGCGCACCGGATTGACGCACATGGAGTGGTTCCGGCGCCGTGACGGATCGATCGCCATCAGTGAAGTCGCCGCGCGTCCGCCCGGCGCGCAGTTCACGACGCTGATGAGCTACGCGCACGACAAGGACATGTACAAGGCCTGGGTCGAGCTCATGGTGTTCGATCGCTTCGACGTGCCCGAGCGCAAGTACTCCGCTGGCGCCGCGTACCTGCGCGGCCAGGGCCAGGGCCGCGTGAAGGCGATCCGCGGACTCGAGCAGGCTCAAAAGGAACTCGGCGCGCTCGTGGTCGAGGCCAAGCTGCCGCAGATCGGCATGGCGCCCAAGGAAGGCTACGAAGGCGAGGGCTTCGTCATCGTGCGCCACGAGGACACGGCCGTCGTCGAGAAGGCCCTGAAGCGGATGATCGAACTGGTTCGCGTCGAATTGGGCTGAGTTCGGCCCGGAATCGTTGCGATCGACCACGCTCGAGACGAGAATCGCGGCCGACTCGCGTCCTCCACGCCGTCCCGGAGTCTCCCCCCATGAACGTCTTGATGATCTCTCCCGGTTATCCGGCCGAGATGCCGCATTTCACGCGCGGTTTGGCCGAAGTCGGTGCGCGCGTGTACGGCGTCGGCGATCAGGCGCGCGAAGCGCTGACGCCCGAGCTCAGGAAGTCGATGCACGCCTACCTCGCCGTGCAGCACCTGTGGGACGAGGACGCGACCGCTCAGAAGATCAAGGAGTGGGTCAAGGGGCAGTCGATCGACCGCGTCGAGTGCCTGTGGGAACCGGGAATGATCCTGGCGGCCAAGGTGCGCGCGTCCCTCGGCGTCCCGGGCATGACCGTCGCCCAGACCGTGCCGTTCCGCGACAAGGTCGAGATGAAGCGCGTCCTCGACGCGGCCGGACTGCGCACGCCGCGCTACGCGCGCGTGAAGTCGCAGAAGGAATGCTGGGATGCAGCCGAAAGATTCGGCTATCCGCTGATCATCAAGCCGGTATCCGGCGCGGGATCCGCCGACACGTATCCCGTGCGTGACGCGGCCGAACTCGACGCGGCCCTGAAGAAGATGGGTCACCTGCCCGAGGCGACCGTGGAGGAGTTCGTCGAGGGCGAGGAGCACACGTACGACACCGTGTGCGCCAATGGCAAGGTGTTGTTCGAGAACGTCGCGTGGTACCGACCGACGCCGCTTGTCGCGAAGCTGAACGAATGGGTGAGCGCGCAGTCGACGTGCCTGCGCGACATCGATCGTCCAGACATCGCGATCGGTCGCGATCTCGGCCGCAAGGTGCTCGTCGCGCTCGGATTCCAGAGCGGATTCACGCACATGGAGTGGTTTCGGAACAAGAAGGGCGAGGCCGTTTTCGGCGAGATCGGCGCCCGTCCCCCGGGTGCGCGCCTCGTGCACCTGATGAACTACACCTGCGACATCGACCTGTTCCGCGGGTGGGCCGAGGCCGTGTGCTGGGGCAAGCTCAGCCAGGACACGACGAAGAAGTACAACTCCGGCGTGATCTTCAAGCGCGCCGTCGGTCAGGGGAGGATCCTGCGCTACGAAGGCCTGGACCGACTGCTCGCGCGCTACGGCGACGCGGTCAAGGTCGTCGATCTGGCGCCCATCGGCGCCCCGCGCCGCGATTGGAAGAGCTCGGCGATCGGCGACGGCTGGATCGTCGTGCGCCACCCCGATCGAGAAACTGCTCTCGCGATGGGCGACGCGTTCGCATCCGAGTTCCGCATCGTCGCGGGCTGAGTCCGCTCCACAACATGAGTCACAACCGCGTCGTGCTGCTCGGGCCGCAGCGTCTCCAGCCCACGTTGAACAAAGCCGTCGCCGCCGCGCGCGTTTCAGGGCCCCTCGCCGTCATCACGGCCGGATGGGAAGAGCGCGAGAGCGAGGACCAGGAGATGCGCGATCACCTCGGCGCGCACACGGTCAATCTGAAGATCTACGAACGCGCCGAGGAAGTGATGGCCAGCGATCGCGAGCTCGGCGCCGCGATTCGCGAGCGTCAGGACCGGATCCGCATCCAGCACGAGCTCTACCGCATGCGCCTCGTGCACGCGATGGCGGCGGCGCGCGAGCTCCTGCACCGCGAAGTGGCCGACGGCTACTCCGAGATGCTCGAGTCCGAGCGCGAGGGAGCGATCGAGGCGGTGCGCACGCTCGACGCCTTCCACCTGATGCAGGTGATGTCCGTGCACCGCGACTTCGAAGCGCGCATGAGACCAAGCGAGCGCGACAGCATCGTCCGACACCGGCGCGAGCTCGCGAACCTGATCCACGGCTGCGGCGCGCTCTGCGTCGCCGGAGGTCACGTCGTCGCGCTTCTGCACCGGATGCGCCTCTTCGACGTGCTCGACCTCGTCGATCGCATTCCGATCTTCGCCTGGTCGGCGGGGACGATGGCGCTCTCCGAGCGCGTCGTGCTCTTCCACGACAGTCCGCCGCACGGTGTCGGCAACGCCGAGGTGTTCGACGCGGGTCTTGGGGCCTTCAGTGGGGTCGTGCCCCTCCCGCATGCGAAGAAACGGCTGCACCTGCACGACAGCCTGCGTGTGTCGCTCTTCGCGCGCCGGTTCGCGCCTGCTCAGGTCGTCGCCCTCGATCCGCTGACGAAGATGGAGTGGGACGGCGAGCGCTGGCGCGGCGAGAAGGGCACGTTGCGGCTCACCGAGCGCGGCGTCCTCGCTCAGGCAGGTGTCGCGTGAAGGGCCTCGCACACGAAATCGAACGCACCGCGCGCATGGGGCCGGTCGCGGTGGCGGCATTGATCGAGGGCAAGCAGTTCCCGGTCGTCGAGGGACGCACCGTGACGTTCGTCTTCCGGGGCGCCGTCGACGAAGTGCGCCTGCGCCACTGGATCCACGGCCTCCCTCAAGCGCAGCTCTTCCACAACGTGCCCGCCAGCGACCTGTGGTTCCTCGCGATCGACGTGCCCGAAGGGTCGCGCATGGAATACAAGCTGGAGATCGTCAGCCGCGGCGAGCACCGGCTGATCAAGGACCCGCTGAATCCGAACGTCGCGCTCGATCCCTACGGCGCGAACTCGGTCGTCTACACGGCGGGCTACACGGTGCCCGACTGGTCGCTCTTCGATCCCGAGGCGCGGCCGGGCGAAATCCGCGATCACGAGATCGAGACCCGTGCCTTCGGCGGCAAGCGCCGCATTCAGGTGTACCTGCCGGCGCGGTTCCGCACGACGCGACGGTATCCGCTGCTCGTGATGCACGACGGCGAGGACTACGTCCGCTTCGCGAGCTTGAAGACGATCCTCGACAACCTGATCCACCGACTGGAGATTCCGTCGATGATCGTGGCGCTCGTCTCGTCGCACGATCGTTTGCGCGAGTACGCCGACGACGCGCGCCACGCGAAGTTCCTCGTGGAGGACCTCGTGCCGCAACTCGAGAAGGCGTTCCCGCTGGTCGGCAAGCCCTCGGCGCGAGGGCTGGCGGGGGCGTCGTTCGGCGCCGTCGCGTCGCTCGCGGCGGCGTGGAGGTATCAGGGCTTCTTCGGGAACCTGTTGCTGCAGTCGGGATCGTTCGCATTCACGGACATCGGCGCGCACGATCGCGGCGAGGTGTTCGATCCGGTCGTGAGGTTCGTGAACGCGTTCCGGCGACAGCCGGGGCATCCCTCCGAGCACATGTTCATCTCGTGCGGGGTGTACGAGTCGCTGATCTACTACAACCGGTCGCTCGTGCCGTTCTTGCAGCGGTCGGGGCTGGATGTGAGGTATGTCGAGGCGAACGACGGGCACAACTGGGAGAATTGGCGCGACCGCCTGCGCGAAGGCTTGTCGTGGCTCTATCCCGGCCCGTTGTGGATGGTCTACGAGTAGCGGCGCGACAGGGCGCGGGCGCTCACGGTTTCTCCGCCAACTCGAACTCGTCGTCTTTCACCATGCCGACGCCCGGTGCAAACCACTTGTGGCTGACATCGCCTTCTAGAGGCGTCGTCTCCTTCAGGTGCAGGCAGTGTTCGAAGGTGCCCGCCGGTGTCTTCAGTGCTTCATCCGTCGAAACGATCTCGACGCGGTCCATGGCCACCTTCGGCGCGATCTCCTGGTAGTACTTGTCGCCGACCCTCGGCCTGCCGGGGATCATCAGGCCAAAGCGCGCCCCGTTCGCGCCGGCACGCCAAGCGCTGTCGTGGCTGATGATCGCGCCGTCCTTGTAGTTGTCCACGTCTTCGCCGAAGTAGTAGACGTCACCGGTATTCTCGTCGGTCGCGAAGAAGTTGCGAGAGATCTCGACCAGCTTCCCGTCCTTCGTCTCGCGCTCCTCGAGCACGCCCACCTCGACGCCGTCGACGATCTGCGTGTCCTTCAAGATGGTGATCGTGAGCCACGAGTTCTTCCCGGTCGGCGCGAGATCAGCCTTCTTCACTGCGAAGTTCTCGCGCCACCCCGGTTCGCGAACACCGGCGGTGTCCATCTTGTCCGCCTCTTCTTCCGCCGCGCCGCCTTCCTCCACGTTCGAGATGATCTGGCCGTCCTCGCCGATCACGACTTCCCACTTGTGCCCGTTCTTCTGTATATCGGTCTCGTAGACGGTCCGGCCTCGCCGTTGTTTCCTGGCGATGTCCTCGAGTGTTGCCCCCGCAAGCTGACGCTGGATCGCTTCCCGTACCGCCGGCGGCGTCTCGTCGAGAGTGACCTTCACCTCACCGGGCTCGGGCGCCTCGTCGCCGCGCGTCCTATCGTCATCTCCGTCCGGATTCGACGAGCTGTGTCCGTTCATGTTCGAGCAACCGGCGATTCCCACCGCCAAGCCCAAGGCCAAGATCCAGTTCGTGTTCATCGTTGATGCCCTTCCGTGGATGTCGAGAATTCAGAGGAGCGTACATCTCGCGCTGGCGACGGACGCCTCGAGTGTCGTGCCGGCCCTCCACCGATGGATTCGGTGGGCTCGGGCGTGGAGGACTCTACTCGCGGAGCTTGACGACAAGATGACGAGCGCCGTCGTCTGTGACTTCGATCAAGCCCGAAAAAGGCGTCGAAGTCGCGCTCGCATCACGCGCGGAAACCATCCCCGAGGGACCCCATTGGGCCTGGATGTCCACGGAAAAGACCCGCGGGGAGGAGATCGCACTTCTCGCCCCGAATCCGGGCGCTAGAATCTTCGGCCCTTTCGCGCCGCCGCGCGCGAACTCCCCCCCGCACCGCATCGGAGCTCCCATCGTGGCTCGAATCACACGCAAGATCGGCCTTTCCCTCGGCGCAGACGTTTGCTGGCCGAAGTGTTACGAAGAGATCGTCAAGAAGCTCGACCTCGAGATCCAGATGGGTCGCGACAAGGTCCGGTTCGAGGTCGAACGCACGACGATCGAACCGTTCGATCTGCAGGCGCCCAAGCGCTACGACCTCGTCATCGATCGCTTGACGCACTGGTATCCGTTCCAGCGCGAGTGGATCAAGAAATCGATCATCCTCGACGGCACCTACGTGTTCAACAACCCGTGGTCGGTGCAGTCGATGGAGAAGCACACGACGTACTGCGCGCTGATGGCACTCGGCATCCCGATCCCGAAGACGGCGCTGATCCCGCCGAAGGAATACGAGCCGAAGACGGACTTGAACGTCACCTTGCAGCGGTACGCGAAGCTCTTCAACCTCGGGCAGGTCGGCGAGCAGGTCGGCTACCCCTCGTTCATGAAGCCCTACGACGGTGGCGGCTGGCAGGGCGTGTCGAAGGTCGACGACGAGAAGGGGCTGTGGGCCGCGTACGACCAGAGCGGCAAGTCGATCATGCACCTGCAGGCCGGCATCGTGCCGTACGACTCGTTCGTCCGCTGCATCGGATTCGGTCCGCAGACGAAGACGATCCTCTACGACCCGGCGGCTCCGCTGCACCAGCGCTACACGAACGCGAAGGACTTCATCGACGCCAGGGATCAGGCGCTGATCGAGGACATCACGCTCACGATCAACGCGTTCTTCGGCTGGGACTTCAACTCGTGCGAGGCCCTGCTCAAGAACCACGTCTGGCACCCGATCGACTTCGCGAATCCCTGCCCCGACAGCCAAGTCACGTCGCTGCACCGTCACTGGCCGTGGCTCGTGAAGAGCTACATCCGCTGGTCCCTGTTCTGCGCCGCAACCAAGCGTCCGATGCGCGCGACGCTCGATTGGCAGCCGTTCTTCGACGTGAAGAAGAAGGGGATGCCGTACCGCGAGACGATCGCCGCCTACGCGAAAATCGCTCGCGCGCGCTTCCAGGCCAAGGAATTCGAGGCCTTCTGCAAGAAGCACCTCGGGAAGCTGGACGACGTGGCCAACGAGTTCTTCGGCACCGACACATGCCGTGATGCCGTGCGCGCGAAGGTGCAGGCGCTCTTCCCGCCGCACGAGCACGATCAGTTCACGCAGCATTTCTTCGACGAAGTGCAGGCGTGGCGCGCGGAGGACACCGCCTCCCGTGCTCCGAAGAAGAAGGGCGCGAAGGCCGCCAAGAAGTCCGCGGCGGTCGTGATCCCGATCGCACCCAAGCAGGACGGCAAGCCCTCGAAGTCGAAGAAGTCGGCTCGCCGGAGTTCCCCGCAGAAGAAGAGCCTCGCCAAGGCGCGAAAGTGACTACGACCGTGAGCAAGGAATCCTCGACGTGGCGCTCCGAGCGGCTGGGCAACAAGGAAGTCAAGGTCGTGCGCTGGGGCGAGAGCGGGACGCCCGTGCTCGTGTTTCCCACGGCCGCGGGTGACTGCGAGGAAGCCGAGCGTTTCAAGCTCATGCACGTGATGGCGCCGTTCCTCCAGGAAGGGCGCATCAAGATCTACTCGGTGGATTCCGTCGCCGGCCAGGCATGGCTCGATTCGGACGTCCCACGCCATCAAGCGGCGCGCGTGCAGAACCAGTTCGACTCGTTCATCTACCACGAGGTCGTGCCCGCGATTCGCGTCGACTGCCGTCAACCCGACGTCGAGGTCATCGCCGCCGGTGCCTCGATCGGAGCGTTCAACGCGCTGGCGTCGATCTGCCGTCATCCGGACGTGTTCCAGTCGGCGATCTGCATGAGCGGCACGTACGACCTGAAGAAGTTCATGGGCGACGAGATGACGCAGGACTACGTCCAGAGCTCGCCGATGCACTTCGTTCCGAACCTGCCCGAGGGCGATCAACTGCGCGCGCTGCGTCAGCGCTTCGTGCTGCTCACGCACGGCCAGGGCCGCTGGGAGGAGCCGCAGGAGTCCTGGCGCATCGCCGACGTCCTCGGCGCGCGCGGCATCCCCAATCGTGTCGACGCCTGGGGCAAGGAATGGGACCACGACTGGCCCACCTGGCGCGAGATGATGCCGAAGTACGTCGACGAGATGTTGCGGCGCTGATCCGCCGCGCAGGCCGCGTGACGGATTTGGGGGAGCCGTACCGCGGGCCGTTCTCGTTCAGCGCGCGCTGACGCTGGCCGTCGTCGTCGCGATGTTCTCGGTG